>CAYYQO010000162.1:0-7227 GCA_964473845.1 uncultured Aeromicrobium sp. | reverse complement strand
ATCATCGGGCGCAACGAGAACCTCGGCAGTGGAGGTCGGCCACCAACACGGCATCCAGATCACCTCTTCGGCGGGGCGCGGGTCGCGCCGTTCACCCATGAGACCACGCAGATGCGCGTTCGTGACGCAGTTTTGACGAAAAGTCAGCAATTACTCCGGTTCGTCCTTCACTGTCCGGCCGGGACGTCCTGGAGCGCGGCCTCGACCGCCTCGCGCACCCGCGCGTCCTCCTGGGCGCGGCGCCGGGCCGCGGCGCGTCGCCGGAGCGCGATCCAGCCGGCGATCGACAGGGCGACCACCACGACCGCCAGGACCAACCACCACGGCATCGCCCAGGTGTGTGCCGTCGCGGACACCTCCGGATGTGGCAGGACCGTACCTGCCGCGTCCACGGCCAAGGGGGTGACCGACACCTGGGCGGTGAGCCGGGTCGATGCGGGCACGTCGGCCACGGGCACCGTCATCTCCCACGACTCCCCCGGCAGCAGATCGGGCGCGGGATCGATCTCACCGGCGTCGCGCGAGAAGCGGCCGAACGGCCCCGTGACCGACACCTGATGGCGGGTCCGCAGGGTCGCATTCCCACGGTTGCGCAGCGTGTAGGTGACGGTCGCGCTTCCCGACAGCAGCCCCGACCCGGCGTGGTCGACCTCGACATCGTCGACCGTGAGCTTGGGGAGCAGCTCGCCACCGACCCGCAGCCGCATGGAGACGCCGAGGCGCCGGTCGACACTGATCTGGTCCGCCTCGTCCTCGCTGGCCAGACTCGTCACGATGCCGCCCGCGTAGTCGCCGGGCGTGGCGTTCTTCGGCACCGTGAGGACGAAGGGCACCGTGACGCTCTCGTCCGGGTCGATCGTGATCGAGGACTGTTTCACCGTCACCCACGCGCCGAGCCCGGTCGCGTCCTCATCGACCTTGCGCACGTCCAGCTGCCCTCCGTCACCGGTGAATCCGTCGGCGGCGTACACCGCGAGGGTCAGGGGCGCGTCACCGCGATTCGCGACCTGCAACGCGTCGGAGATCCTGGTGCCGGGGTCCACCTGATAGGCGTACGAGGTGCGGCCCGAGCCGAAGTCGTTGGCCGCGGTGCGGACGGCCCACGACGCGTCCTCGGCCTGGGCAGCGGGCATGACCCCCGCTCCGAGAAGAAGAGTCGCGAGGGCGGCGCCGAGGAGGACGAGACGGGCGACGAGGCGAGGTGCGGACATGCGGACTTCCTTGGTGAGATGGGACGGGACGGTGGGGCGGGCGCCTGGGCACCCACCCCACCGGTTTCACCGCATCAACTGCTGAGAGCGGTGATCGTGAGGGTCGCGCGATAGTTGCCCTTCGCGGCCTCGTCGGGGAGCTTCAGGTCGAGGTTCGACCCGACCTTGGCGTTGCCGCGGTCATGGCCCTGCTCGGCCCACGACAGCACCCGCGATTGGAGCAGGCCCTCGCCCGAGTCGTAGCCCGACTCGACCTTGGCGCCGGCCTGGGCACCGGCACCCGCACCGATCACCTTCGGCGTCCAGCCCAGGTACTTGCCCGAGAGCGACTTCTCACCGTCGACGAAGTCACCCACGCCGGCCGACACCGACCACGGCGCCTTCGCCTTGCGGGTGTCGGTCACGACGAGCGGGTTGATCTCGCCGAGCGCCTGGAAGTAGCCGACCTTCTCCTCGGCCGTGCCGAGGTCGACCAGGCCGTTGTGACCGTCGATGGTCCACCCGAACTCGCCCGGGTCACCTTCCGGGACGCGGACGCCGATCTCCTGGCCCTCACCGTGGTACGGACGGATCGCGACCTTGTCGACGACCGAACCGATCTCGCCCGAGGGAGAGGCCTCGCTGCGGATGTTCTCCACGACGAGCTTGTCGTTCTTGACCGCCACCTTCACGTAGCTGCGCTTCCGCTCCTGGTTCTCGACCGAGTTGTACCAGCGCTTCGACGGATCGTTCGGGTCGGCGAAGCTGCCCGGGTTGGTGATGTTGTAGTACTTCGAACCCGACGCCGAGTTGGCCGTCACGTACACGACACCGCCCGGCCCCTGGAACACCTCGTCGGCCGCAGCGGCCTCCGAGGCATCGGCCCGCTGCCCGTTCTTCAGCTCGTACGAGCGGGAGTACGCGTGGTCGTGACCCTGCAGGACCAGGTCCACCCCGAGCTCGGAGAACGCCGTCGGGAAGGCCGCACGGCGACGCTGGGCGTCCGCGTCCTGTGCGTGCGACGCCGGCGAGTAGATCGCGTGGTGGTAGGTCAGGACGGTGTACTTGGCCTTGTCGCCGTGGGCGTTCACGACGTCGGTGACGTACTCGATGTGGGCGGAGTTTCCATTGGGCGTTCCACCTTCTCGGTTGCTGTTCAGGTTGATGAACAGCACGTCCTTGTAGATGTACCAGTAGTCGCCACCGGACTGCGTGGTCGGATTTCCCTGGTAGTACTGGGCCGAGTAGTCGGTGTTCGGCGTCGTGAAGTGATTCTCGTAGCTCTTGGCACCGTAGTCGTGGTTGCCGATCGTGGCGGCCCACGGCACCTGCCGCAGCTGGTCGGGACCGAAGAACGCGTCCCACTGCGTCTCGTTGCCGGCCACCTCGACCTGGTCGCCGCCCGAGACGAGCATCTCGACGTCCGGGTGGGCGGTGAGTGCGACGTCCAGGGTGGCCTGCCAGCCGGCCCGGTCGTTCGGGACGTTGCCCGAGGAGCCGATCTGCGGGTCGCCCAGGAACAGGAACTCGAAGTCGCCCTCGAAGTCCTGCGACTTGAACGTGTGCGTCGGGGACCAGCTGCCCTCGGAACCCACGCGATACACGTACGTGGTGTTCTCGGCGAGGTTCTGGATCAGGGCCCGGCGGTTGGTGTAGCCGGACCGGTTCGTCGTGGCACCCGTGGCGGCGACCGTGACGGCCGAGTCCGGGAACACGTCGCCCACGACCTCGGAGGCCTTGGCGTACTGCAGGACCTGAGTGCTGTCGGCACCCTCGGTCGTGTACCACGTGACGGTGCGCTGGGTCTCGTTCGCACCGACCCCGAGCACGATGTCGATCACGCCGAGGTCGGCGGCGTGAGCGGCGGTGACCGCACCGGAGCCGACGACTCCGGTGACGGCGAGTGCGGCAATGGTGCCGGCAGTCGCCATGCGCCGGCGGAGTCCACCGGATCGCAACTGGTCGAGAAGATTCATGCTGATCTCGTTCCTTTCTGGGACGAATTCGGAATTTCAGCAGGTGGAGCGCTCGAAGACTCTCGGTCCCGCGTGAACGACGGCTGAACGCCGCGGGGCAGCTCCGTGGCGGAGTCGGCAACACTGCGCCACGCCCCGATGACGATCAGACGACGCGCTCGAGCAGCCACCAGAGGCCGACCGCGGCAACGCCGGCCGACACCGCACCGGTGACCCAGATCGCCAGGGTCGGCGCCTTCCGGCGGGTCAGGGCCAGCAGCGGGAACAGCACGGCGATGATCCCCAACTGCACGGCCTCGATGCCGAGGTTGAAGACCACGAGCGACCACAGCAAGGTCCACGACCACGGCTCGTCGATGCCCAGCGCGCCCGCGAAGCCCAGGCCGTGCACGAGCCCGAAGGCGAAGACGACGCTCAGCCGGATCCAGCCTTCCCGGTCGAGTGCGAAGTGACTGCGACTCTCGACGTGCAGTTCGATCGCCTCCCGTCCCTCCCGCCGCAGTCGGACCAGGTGCCACAGTGCGACGAAGACGATCGAGGCGGCGATGATCGGCTCGACGATGGCTCCCGACACCGTGACGACGCCGAGCGCGGCGAGCAGGAAGGTCACCGAGTGGGCGACGGTGAAGGTCGTGGCCGCGAGCACCACTTCACGCAGCCGTCGCGATCCGACGATCAGTGCGAGCAGGAAGGCGATGTGGTCAGGTCCGAGCAGCAGGTGCTCGGCCCCGAGGACGAAGAACTCGCGGAAGCGGTCCCACGTGCTCTGATCGGTCGAGAAGCTCGGGTGGCCGGCGTCCAGGGCGGCGCTTCCCGCGTGACCGTCGACGTCGTAGGTGACCACGGACTTCGTGTCCTTCACAAAGCCCTCGACTTCGGGGAAGAGCCGGCTCTCCACCTCGACGGCGCCCGCATCGGTGCGACAGGTGTAGTCCAGAGGCAGGAAGGCGTACGCGACACCTTCGCGCTCGCCGATCGTCACGGGCTCGGTGCGGCGCGGCTCACAGGCCTCACCCGTGCGACTCACGAGGAAGCGCTCGGTGACATAGGCGACCACCGAGTCGTCGAACTCCTCCAGCACCCTCGCCTGCTCAACGGGATCGCCGTCCTCCCATGCCGCCATGCCGGCCCGGAACAACGGGTCGTTCTGCTGGGTGTCCGCCACGGAGACGATGAGCAGGTCGTACTCCAGGCCGAGCTCGGCTCGCACCGTCTCGTCCGTTCCGGTCACGTCGGCGAACACCACCGAGTTCAATCCGTGCGCGACGGCGGGGCCCGCGAGGGTCAGCAGGGCGAACGCCGCGGCGAGGGCGCCGCTGATCATGATCGATGGCCGAAGCCGGGGCCGAAGGCGAAGCACGGTTGAACTCCTGATGACGGGGAACGGGGCCTGCGCAGGTTCTCGACCCCGGATGAACCGACGGCGACGTGCCGGACAACGAGCACCGAACAGTGGCTGCACGGGCATCGAGGACCGTGGGCGCGAGCGATCCGGTCCGGTAGGAAGGACTCGACCGTCCGTCCCGACCGAGGAACTCCATGACCCGACACGTGCACCGGTTGATGTCCGCCGGCGTTGCGGCGACGCTGCTCGCACTCACCGCGGGTTGCGCCGCGGACTGGACCGACCAGCGCCCCGTCCCGGCAGCGATCGGAACCGTTGGCCGTGACTTCGTCGATCCGGCCGCGCCACCGTCTCCCGAGGCGACCGTGACGCCGAGCCCCGGATCGTGGGACGACATCCGTCCCGCCAAGGGCTACCGCGTCCTCCTGCTCACCAGCGACGACGACGCGCCCACGCGGAGCATCGCCGATGCCGTGCAGGAATGGGCCGAGGAGCACGATGTCGACCTGCGGTCCGCCACCGCCGATGAGCCGGAGTCACTCGTTCCGGCCCTCGAGGATGCCGTCGCGTCGGGTGCTGATCTCGTCGTCACCGCGGGTCAGGACCTGATCGACCCGCTGGCGCTGATCTCCGCGGGCCATCTCGACCAGGAGTTCCTCGTTCTCGGTGCCGAGCTGCCCGAGCCGACCCACAATGTCACGGCCGTGGCCTGGGACGGCGCCTCGTTCCGCGGCGTGGGCCTGGGCGCATCGTCCGCCCATGACCCCGACTCGTTCACGGCCGACCGCGCGGCGGATGCGGTGCGCGCCGGCACCGCCGCCGTGTTGGCCGACTGGACCGGCATCGTGGTCTGGCTGGAGTGAATCAGCCGACGATGCGGGCCAGGAAGCACTCCGTCGCAGCCAGCACCTCGCGCGACTCGGCCCTGCCCCGCCCACCACGAGTGCAAGACTGAGGGCGTCACGAACCGATCGGGGGCGAACAGCGATGACCAACATCGTCCGCGGCATGATGTGGATCGCGATCTTCATCGGCATCTGTGTCGCTCCGCTGGTGTTCGCGCTGGTGGGAACCAGTCATCCCGGGCAGGGATTCTGGACCGACTTCTCCGTCGCCCTGGGTTTCGTCGGGCTGGCACTGATGGGCATCGATTTCGCGCTGGTCGCGCGCGTCCGCGCCGTGGCGGAGCCTTTCGGCACTGATGCCGTCATCGACTTCCACCGCTACATCGGCACCACCGGTCTGACGTTCGTGCTGCTGCACGTCGCGCTGTCGGCCGACTGGCGCCAGGCGAACCCATTCACCGCCAGCGACACCCCCGCTCTGGTGATCGTCGGCGGCGTCGCCGTCGCCGCGTTGCTCCTGCTCATGATCACCTCGATCTGGCGGCGCCGCCTGCGCCTGTCCTACGAGGCTTGGCAGGTACTGCACTCCGTCCTGGCCGTCATCGCGGTCGTCGGTGCCGTCGTGCACGTGCTGCTGGTCGACCACTACGTCGACACCGCGTGGAAGCGGGCGTTGTGGATTCTCATGACGGCCGCTTTCGTGATCCTGCTGGTGTGGGTGCGCATCGTCCGCCCACTGCAATTGCGCCGCCGGCCGTGGGTCGTCGACTCCGTCACCCACGAGAGCGACCGCACCACCGTCCTCACCATGCGCCCGCGCGGCCACGACGGCATGCGCTTCGAGCCCGGCCAGTTCGGCTGGATCAGCATCGGCCGTTCCGCGTTCGGCATCACCTCGCACCCGTTCTCGTTCAGTTCCAGCGCCGAACACACCGACCACGTGTCGATGGCGATCAAGGCCGTCGGCGACTTCACCGCCAGCGTCGCCGACGTGCGACCGGGCACGGTCGTCCATCTCGACGGACCCCACGGGGTCTTCAGCATCGACCAGAACGAGGGCGCAGGCTACGGCCTGTTCGCCGGCGGCGTCGGCATCGCGCCGGCCCTCTGCATGGTCGAGACGCTCGCCGACCGTGGGGACGCCCGCCCCGTGATCCTCTTCGTCGGTGCCCGCGACCTCGATCACGTCATCTTGCGTGAACGGATCGAGTTGCTGCAGACCAGGCTCACCCTCGACGTGGTGTACGTGCTGGAACACCCGCCGGTCGGATGGTCCGGCGAGGCCGGCTACCTCGACTCCGACACCATCGCCCGACACCTGCCACGCGGCTTCGAGCGGTTCCAGTACTTCGCGTGCGGGCCCGTCCCCATGCTCAAGGTCGTCGAGAAGTCCCTCGTCGGCCTCGGAGTCCCCGGCGATCGCGTCCACACCGAGAAGTTCGATTGGGTATAGGAGGAGAACCGTGCGCCACACCTACCTGATCCGCATCGCCTGGGCGACCAGCGCGTTCCTGCTGCTGGCCTGCCTGGCGTTCGCCGCCGTGCAGAACTGAGGAGCGACGTCAGATCCCCATCGAGCGTCCGATGATCTCCTTCATGATCTCGGTCGTCCCGCCGTAGATCGTCTGGATACGCGTGTCGAGGTAGGCCTTGCTGATCGGGTACTCGCTCATGTAGCCGTACCCGCCGTGCAGTTGCAGACACGCGTCGGCGGTCTTCTTCTGCAGTTCGGTCGTCCACCACTTGCCGGCCGCCGCGTCGTCGATCGAGAGGGTGCCCTCGTTGAGCGCCTCGACGCTGCGATCGACGAACACCTGGGCGATGCGCTGCTCGGTCTCGAGCTCGGCCAGCGTGAAGCGTGAGTTCTGGAA
>CAYYQO010000161.1:0-7502 GCA_964473845.1 uncultured Aeromicrobium sp. | reverse complement strand
CCGGATCGATCATGCCCGGCAACGTCGACGGCAAGGACGTCACGATCATCGACGCCTTCGAGGCCGTCGGCGCGTGCATCAAGGGCCTCATCACGCGTGACGAGGTCGACCGCATCGAGCGGGCGATCTGTCCCGGCGAGGGTGCGTGCGGTGGCATGTACACGGCCAACACGATGGCGTCGGCTGCCGAGGCGCTGGGCATGAGCCTGCCCGGTTCGGCTGCTCCGCCGGCTCCCGACCGTCGTCGCGACGAGTACGCGAAGAAGTCCGGCGAAGCGGTCGTCAACCTGCTGCGCAAGGGCATCACGGCCCGCGACATCATGACCCTCGAGGCGTTCGAGAACGCGATCACGGTGGTCATGGCGCTCGGCGGCTCGACCAACGCTGTCCTGCACCTGCTGGCGATTGCCCGTGAGGCCGAGGTGCCGCTCACGCTCGACGACTTCAACCGGGTCGGCGACAAGGTGCCCCACCTGGGCGATCTCAAGCCGTTCGGCCGGTACGTCATGAACGATGTCGACAAGGTCGGTGGCATCCCGGTCATCATGAAGGCCCTGCTCGACGCCGGCCTCATGCACGGTGACGTCATGACCGTCACGGGCAGGACCATGGCCGAGAACCTGGCCGACATCGACCTGGGCCTCGACGGCGACATCATCCGTCCGCTGGACAGGCCGATCCACAAGACCGGCGGCCTGACCATCCTGCGCGGCTCGCTCGCTCCCGAGGGCGCCGTCGTCAAGAGCGCGGGCTTCGACTCCGACGTCTTCCGGGGCACCGCCCGCGTGTTCGACGGCGAGCGCGCCGCGATGGACGCGCTCGAGGACGGCACGATCGTCGCCAACGACGTCGTCGTGATCCGGTACGAGGGCCCCAAGGGCGGCCCGGGCATGCGTGAGATGCTCGCGATCACCGGCGCGATCAAGGGCGCCGGCCTGGGCAAGGACGTGCTGTTGCTCACCGACGGCCGGTTCTCCGGCGGCACGACCGGGCTGTGCGTCGGTCACGTCGCTCCCGAGGCCGTCGACGGCGGACCCATCGCGTTCGTGCGCGACGGCGACCCGATCACGCTCGACGTCGCCAACCGCACCCTCGAGGTCGAGATCGACGAGGACGACCTCGAACAGCGCAAGGCCGGCTGGGAGCCGCACCCGCCGAAGTACACCTCGGGCGTCTTGGCCAAGTACCGCAAGCTGGTCAGTTCGGCCGCGCACGGCGCTGTCACCGGCTGAGCCCGCGGGAGCGGTGGGTCGCAGACGCACCGTAGAATCGCCCGGTGCCGAACTTCTCCGACGACGAACTCGCGATCGCCCTCAAGGTGCTGGGCGAGGCGCAGTACCTCGGTGACGAGGACGAGGCCTACGTCGCGCTGCGCCGGGCCTGCGGCAAGTTCTACAAGGACGTCAAGAAGGAACGCCGCAAGGCCAAGCGCGCTGCGGTCAACGAGGCCGACCGTGCTGTCGTCTCGCTGACGGCGACCGGTTCGCCGCGCCGCATCGACGACGAGACGGCGGGCATCTCGCTCGTGTCGAACGCGCCGGGCGCCAGTGCGGGGGTCCTGCAGGTCGCGCGCGGCTGCTACATCTGCAAGAAGAAATACACCGTCGTCGACGCCTTCTACCACCAGTTGTGTCCCGAGTGCGCCGCCCGGAATCACGCGAAACGCGATGCCCGCACGGACCTGACTGGACGCCGCGCGCTGCTCACGGGCGGTCGCGCCAAGATCGGCATGTACATCGCCCTGCGACTGCTGCGCGACGGTGCGCACCTGACGATCACGACACGCTTCCCGCGCGATGCGGTGCGCCGGTTCAGCGCCCAACCCGACAGCGCCGACTGGATCGACCGGCTCAAGATCGTCGGCATCGACCTGCGCGATCCGGCCCAGGTGATCGGCCTGGCCGACAACGTCGCGGCGGCCGGTCCGCTGGACATCCTGATCAACAACGCCGCCCAGACGGTCAAGCGACAGCCCGGCGCCTACCAGGCCATCGCCGACGCCGAGGCGCAGCCGTTGTCCGCAGGCTTCGTGCCGGAGCTGGTCACGTTCGGCCACACGAGCGACGCCCACCCCGCCTCCCTGGTCGGATCGGTCAGCGCGCACCCGGCCCTGGCGGGCGACGCCCTGACGGCCGACCAGCTCACCGAGATCGCCCTCGAGGCGGGCTCGGCCGACCTGGAACGGATCGACGCCGGGGGACTGCTGCCCGATCTGGTCGACACCAACAGCTGGGTCCAGCACGTCCAGCAGATCGACCCGCTCGAATTGCTCGAGGTCCAGTTGTGCAACAGCGTCGCGCCGTTCATCCTGATCAGCCGACTGCGCCCCGCGATGGCCGCCTCGGCCGCCCGGCGCACGTACGTCGTGAACGTCTCGGCGATGGAGGGACAGTTCTCGCGCGGCTACAAGGGGCCGGGCCACCCGCACACCAACATGGCCAAGGCCGCCCTCAACATGCTCACCCGCACGAGTGCCCGCGAGATGTTCGAGGCCGACAACATCCTGATGACCGCCGTCGACACCGGCTGGATCACCGACGAACGCCCGCACGTCACCAAGAAGCGCCTCGCCGAGGAGGGCTTCAAGGCCCCGCTCGACCTCGTCGACGGAGCCGCCCGGGTGTACGACCCGATCGTGCGGGGCGAGCAGGGCGTGGACCTGCACGGGGTGTTCCTCAAGGACTACGAACCGTTCCCGTGGTAGGCGGGACGCGCTCGTTCCTCGCGCTCATTTCGCCGATTCGCTGAGCGAATCGGCGGCCCGCCTGGCTCGCTTCGCTCGCCCTTTGGTTGGGGGAGGGGGCTGAGCGGGTCGGCGGCCCGCCTGGCTCGCTTCGCTCGCCCTTGGGTTTCCTTCGGGCTGCGTGGGTCTGCGGTTGCTCAGTGACGTGACGGGCTGATTGCGACAGACTGAATCGCATGTTCGGGGAGTTCAGCGACGCGCAGTGGGTCGGCATCAGTTTCGTGTACGTCGGCATCGTGCTGGTCGTCGCCCTGTGGCTGCGGCGCCGGATCGGGGTTCTCGCGGCGTGGCACCTGCCGGGCAGTGTGATCGCCGGGTTCGTGTTGCTGCTGATCGGGCCGCAGGTGCTCGGGCAGGCGCTCGGGTCGTACGAACTCGTGCCGCAGCAGGTGATGGACGTCCTGTCCCGGTTGCCGGGCCTGATGATCAACATCGTCTTCGCCGGGATCATGATCGGCAAGGCGCTCCCGTCGGCCCGGGAGATCTGGCAGGAGTCGGCCCCGCACGTGATCCTCGGCAGTGCCTTCTCGTTCGGCCAGTTCGCGTTGGGTGCGCTGGCCGTGACGTTTGTGCTGTCACCACTGTTCGGCCTGCACGAGGCTGCCGGGTCGATCCTCGAACTCTCCTTCGCCGGCGGCCACGGCACGATCGCCGGCATGGGCCCGATCCTCGACGACGCGGGAGCCTCCGACGTCATCGACCTGGGCTTGGGTCTCGCGACGATCAGCATGATCACCGGCGTCGTCGGCGGATCCGCCCTGGTTAACTACGCGATCAAGAGCCCACGCATCGACGTCGCTCGCACGCGTCCGGTCGACGCCGCCGCGCCGACCGCGCTGGCCGACATCGAGCCGAACAGTGGTGACCAGACCGGCGATGTCGGGATGGGATCGATCAGCCGCAGCTTCGGTGCGATCGCGATCGCCGTCGCCCTCGGGCTGCTGATCCTGACCGCCCTGCGGGTGATCGCCAGATCGCTGGGCTCGGACATCTTCGACAACTTCCCGCTGTTCCCGTTCACCGTGATCGGTGGCTTCGTCGTGCAGCTGGTGCTGACCCGAACCCGCCAGGAGCAGCTGGTTGAGCGGCGCACGGTCAACGACATCACCGGGCTGTCGCTGGACCTGCTCATCGCGTCGGCGATCGGGACGATGTCGTTGGCCGCCCTGGGGGACAACATCGCGAGCCTGGTGATCCTCACGGCGCTGGCCTTCGGCTGGAGCGTCGTCGGCATGCTGTGGCTGGGTCCGCGCATCCACGGCCGCAACTGGTTCGAGCACTCGATCGCCGACTACGGCCAGTCGCAGGGCAACGTCGCGACCGGTTTCGTGCTGGCCGACATGGCCGATCCTGCCCAGACGACCGACGCCGCACGCTCGTACGGATACAAGCAGCTGATCTACGAACCCTTCCTGGGCGGGGGAGTCCTGACCGCGCTGAGCGTCCCGATCATCCTGCAGGTCGGCAACGTCTGGTTCGGTTTCGTGTCGCTGCTGGCGACCGTGGTGTTCGTCGTGTGGGGGATCCGACGGCCGAAGTCCTGAGCGAGATGTCCGCATCGCGGAACCTCATGTCTCACAACTTGACCACCACGCTCCGGCGGCGCACACTTGAGCCATGCACGCACTGCTTCTCGTAGTCCGCTGACGCGCCGCATCACGCCGCGCGTCTGACCCTCGTCGCCTCACGGCCGGGGGTTTTTTCATGCGATGAATCCACGACGAGAGGCAGGGAATACGATGGTGAACCGAGCACCGGCCGCATTCACGGCAAGGCCGGCCGACGAAACGGGTATGGAGATGACCGAGACGGCACCAGAGGCGATGACCGGGGCCCAGAGCCTGGTTCGATCACTGGAACAGGCCGGGGTCGAGGTCATCTTCGGAATCCCCGGCGGCGCCATCCTGCCGGCCTACGACCCGCTGTTCGACTCCTCGATCCGGCACGTGCTGGTGCGCCACGAGCAGGGCGCGGGTCACGCCGCCCAAGGGTACGCCCAGGTCACCGGCAAGGTCGGCGTCTGCATGGCCACCTCCGGCCCCGGTGCGACGAACCTCGTCACCGCGATCGCCGACGCCTACCTGGACTCGGTGCCGATCGTCGCCGTCACCGGCCAGGTCGCCAGCACCGTGATCGGTTCGGACGCCTTCCAGGAGGCGGACATCCGCGGCATCACGATGCCCATCACCAAGCACAGCTTCCTCGTGACCGACCCTGCCGAGATCCCGCGGGTCATCGCCGAGGCGTTCCACATCGCGCTCACGGGTCGGCCCGGACCGGTCCTGGTCGACATCGCCAAGGACGCGCTGCAGGCCATGACGACGTACGACTGGCCGCATGAACTCGCCCTGCCGGGCTACCGTCCCACGACCCGCCCGCACAACAAGCAGGTGCGCGAGGCCGCCCGGCTCATCGCCGAGGCCAAGAAGCCGGTCCTGTACGTCGGCGGCGGCGTCATCAAGTCCGAGGCCGCAGCCGAGTTGAAGGTCCTGGCCGAGCTGACCCGGATCCCGGTTGTCACCACGCTCATGGCGCGCGGTGCCTTCCCCGACTCCCACGAACTGCACCTGGGCATGCCGGGCATGCACGGCTCGGTCGCGGCCGTGGCCGGCCTGCAGAAGTCCGACCTGCTGATCACCCTCGGCGCGCGTTTCGACGACCGCGTCACCGGCGACCTGCCCAGCTTCGCGCCCGAGGCCAAGGTCATCCACGCCGACATCGACCCGGCCGAGATCGGCAAGAACCGGGTCGCCGACGTGCCGATCGTGGGCGATGCCCGCGAGGTGATCGCCGACTTGATCCGTGCGCTGCAGAAGCAGAGCGACGAGGACAAGCTCACCGGCGACTACACCGCGTGGCGCGAGTTCATCCTCGGCGTCAAGGCCGGCTTCCCGGTCGGGTACGACAAGCCCGCCGAGGGCTTGGCGCCCCAGACCGTGATCGAGCGGATCAGCCAGATCGCCGGTCCCGAAGCCGTCTACACCGCCGGCGTCGGCCAGCACCAGATGTGGTCGGCCCACTTCATCGACTTCGAACGCCCGCGCCAGTGGCTCAACTCCGGCGGCGCCGGCACGATGGGTTACGGCGTTCCCGCGGCGATGGGTGCCAAGGTCGGCGCGCCGGATCGTGTCGTGTGGGCCATCGACGGTGACGGCTGCTTCCAGATGACGAACCAGGAACTGGCCACGTGCGCCCTCGAGGGCATCCCGATCAAGGTCGCCGTCATCAACAACTCGTCCCTGGGCATGGTGCGCCAGTGGCAGACCCTGTTCTACGAGGGCCGCTACTCCAACACCGACCTGAACACCGGTCCCGAGTCGATCGGTGCGCGCCGCATTCCCGACTTCGTCAAGCTCGCCGAGGCGTACGGCTGTGTCGGCCTGCGTTGCGAGAGCGAGGACGAGCTCGATGACGTCATCGCCAAGGCGATGAGCATCAACGACGTTCCCGTCGTGATCGACTTCGTCGTCGAGCGCGACGCGATGGTGTGGCCCATGGTCGCGGCCGGCACCAGCAACGACGACATCAAGATCGCTCGCGACCTGGCACCCACGTGGGAAGAAGAGGATCTCTGATGCCCCAACACACCTTGAGCGTCCTGGTCGAGAACACGCCCGGCGTGCTGGCTCGCGTGTCGAGCCTGTTCATGCGTCGCGGGTTCAACATCGACTCGCTCGCGGTCGGCCCCACCGAGATCCCCGAGATCTCGCGGATGACGATCGTCGTCAACGTCGAGGAACTCGCGCTCGAGCAGGTCACGAAGCAGCTGAACAAGTTGGTCAACGTGCTCAAGATCGTCGAACTCGACTCCGCCAGTGCGGTCGAGCGTGAACTCATGCTGATCAAGGTCAGGACCGACACGCACACGCGCGGGCAGGTGCTCGAGACCGTCCAGCTGTTCCGCGCCAAGGTGGTCGACGTCGCCCAGGACTCGGTCACGATCGAGGCCACCGGCGATGCCGGCAAGCTGAACGCGATGCTCAACGTCCTCGAGCCGTTCGGCATCCGCGAGATCGCCCAGTCCGGCCGGGTCGCGATCGGTCGCGGGTCGCGATCGATCACCGATCGGACGCTGCGTTCCGTCCCGGGCACGGCCGCCGGCTGACCCCTCCACTTGCAGTACTCGCGGCGCACGCCTGCGCCACAGACCCACAACCGAGGAGAACGAGAATCGTGGCTGAACTGTTCTATGACGACGACGCCGACCTGACCCTGATCCAGGGCAAGAACGTGGCCGTGATCGGCTACGGCAGCCAGGGCCACGCCCATGCGCTGAACCTGCGTGACTCGGGAGTCGACGTCCGCATCGGCCTCGCCGAGGGCAGCAAGAGCAAGGCCAAGGCCGAGGCCGAGGGCCTGCGGGTCCTGCCGGTCGCCGAGGCGGTCGAAGAGGCCGACGTCATCGTCATCCTCACGCCCGACCAGGTCCAGCGTCACGTGTATGCCGAGTCGATCGCCCCGAACCTCGCCGCCGGTGACACGCTGGTGTTCGGCCACGGCTTCAACATCCGCTTTGGCTACATCAAGCCGGCCGAGGGCATCGACGTCATCATGGTCGCGCCCAAGGCTCCGGGCCACACCGTCCGTCGCGAGTTCGTCGCCGGTCGTGGCATTCCGGACATCATCGCGGTCGAGCAGGACGCCTCGGGCCAGGCCTGGGACGTCGCCCTCGCCTACGCGAAGGGCATCGGCGGCACCCGGGCGGGCGTCATCAAGACGACGTTCACCGAGGAGACCGAGACCGACCTGTTCGGCGAGC
>CAYYQO010000160.1:0-7527 GCA_964473845.1 uncultured Aeromicrobium sp. | reverse complement strand
ACGAGCATGTGTTCCAGTTCGGTGAGATCGCTGGCGGTGAGTTGCTGGTTGCGACGGAGCCGTTGCAGTACGAGGTTGTCGAGGTGGTCCTGCAGGTAGGCCCCGGCCTTGGCGCGGAAACGCTCGAAATTCGTGCCGGGGGTGATGCCGGGAAGCGCGACGTCGACCCCCTCGGCGAGGGTGTCCTCGAAGTCGGTGTAGACGGGGTTCCTGAAGCTCTTCTCGATGAACCGCACCAGACTGCGGATGCGGCGTCGAGCGAGTTCCAGCATCGGCAGGGTGACATCGATCCACCACTCGTCACCCGCCACGGATTCCAGCAGGACGGCCTGCTCGGCGACCGAGGGAATCGTGGTCTTGGCCAGCAGGGCGGCGGCGATGTTCTGGATGGTCTCGCGCAGCCGCTCGCCGAGGACGACGTCGCCGTCGAGTTGGGAGAGCTGGCGCCGGAGCACGAGCAGGTCGAAACGCTTGGCGTCCTCGTCGTCATCTCGCACCGCTGACGGCAGACCGGCCAGGGCAAGGGCCGCTTCAGCGTCCGCGGGTGACAGTGACTTCCACGCGTCGGCATCGGCGAATCGCTCGACGGCCTGGCGATGTTTGCGCACGACGAAGTTGTCGAGGTTCATCCCGGCCACGATCTGGTGCAGGGTCGTGGCGGTCGACGTCCTCAGGTCAGGTTCGTGATCTCCGAGGGCCGTCACCAGCCCGAGGCGTGCCTCGAACAGCCGCTGGGACAGTGACTTCTGGGTCTGCCCTTCGGCGCCCGGCAGGTCCTGACTGAAGTACTCGAGGTTCCCGCAGAAGTCGAAGACGAGGAAGTCCTGCTTGTCCTGGTCAGGGCCGAACAGGTCGGGACACAGGCGGGTGCCGCGACCGATCATCTGCCAGAACTTGGACTTCGAGCGCACCATCTTGAAGAACACGAGGTTGACCACCTCGGGCACGTCGATCCCGGTGTCGAGCATGTCGACGCTGATGGCGATGTGGGGCGCCTTGTCCTTGACCGAGAAGTCGTCGATCAGGTTCTGCGCATAGGGCGTGCCGTGGGTGATGACGCGGGCGAAACGGCCGGCGAGTTCCGGATACGCGAGGTTGAATCGCTGCTCGATGAACTCGGCGTGCTTCTGGCTCTTGGCGAAGATGATCGTCTTGCCGAGCCGGTCGCCGCTGGCGACCTTGTGGCCCTGGGTCATCAGGGTTTCGAGGACCTTGTCGACGGTGTCCTCGTTGAACAGGAACCGGTTGAGTTCCTCGGCACCCACTTCGTCGGGCGGACCGTCCTCGCCCCAGTCCAGCGTGTCCCACTGGTCCTTCTCGTCCTCGGACAGGTCGTCGTACTTGATCCCCGAGCGCAGGAACTGGGTGCCGACACTGATGCCCTTGGGCGGCACGAGGTATCCGGCCTCGACCGCTTCGTCGAGGCTGTAGGCGTCGGTGGGAACACCGTCCTCGAGGTGGAACAGACGGTAGGTGTTGTGGTCGACCTCGTCCTTCGGCGTGGCGGTCAGGCCGACCAGGAAGGAATCGAAGTACTCGAAGATCGCGCCGTACTTGGCATAGACGGAACGGTGGGCTTCGTCGATCACGATCAGGTCGAAGTGGCCCGGTCCGAATCGACGGGTGCCCTCGTCAACTTCGTCAATCAGGTTCATCATCGTCGGGTAGGTCGAGACGTGGACGCGGCCGTCGGTGACCTTCTCGGTCACCAGGTTCACCGTGGTGGAGCCGGGCAGGTGTTCCTTGAACGCGTTGGCGGCCTGCCGAACCAGGGCGGTGCGGTCGGCGAGGAACAGCACACGCTTGACCCAGTTCGCCTTCTGCAGCAGGTCGACCAGCGCGATGACGGTGCGGGTCTTGCCTGATCCGGTCGCCATCACCAGGAGTGCTTCGCGCTGCTTGCGGTCGAAGGCATCGCCGACGGCCTTGATCGCCCGAACCTGGTAGGGGCGGCCGGCGATGTCGGTGTTCGCCGATGCGGTCGAGAGGGGCAGCCGGGTGTGTCGGCGTTGGATCAGCAGTTCGAGTTCGTCGCGGGTGTAGAAACCCTGCACCTCGCGGGGTGGATAGCCACCGGCGTCGTCCCAGATCCGGTGCTCGTAGCCGTTGGTGTAGAAGATCACCGGACGTCGTCCGAACTGTGCTTCCAGTCGGTCGGCGTAGAGCTTGGCCTGCTGCTGGCCGACCTCGGGTGACTTTGATGTTCGTTTGGCCTCGACGACGGCGAGTGGCAATCCGTCGGCTCCCCACAGCACGTAGTCGACGTAGCCCTTGCCTCCGGCGTTGGGCATGCCCGTGACTTCGTACTCGATCGACGCGGCCCCGGCGGTTGAGCTTGTCGACACCACGGGCCAGCCGGCCTCGTGCAGCAGCAGGTCGATGAACAGGTCGCGCGAGTCCGCCTCGTCGTAGTCGCGGTCGTCGGGCTGGGTTGCGGCCTGGGCAGCAGCGATCTGCTGCTTCAAGGCTTCGATCTCGGCTTCGTGTGCGGCGAGTCGGTCGTCCTTCTCGGCCAGTTCCTTGGCGTGTGCCTCGTCCTGGGCCTTGAACCTGGCCGCGAGCCGCCCCACGTCCTCGCGCGTGAGAGGAGCCGCTTTGGCGGCGAGTTTCGGGTCGAACTGTGCTTGCAGTGGAACGGCATCGGGGCGAGGGGAGTGGTGGTAGGACGTCCAGACCACCACGTGGAACAACTCGCGCAGGACCGCCGCGGACACGTCCGGCCGGATCTGGCGGTTCTCGTGCACGGCCGTGTTGGCGATGCGCCGGATCATGGTCAACTTCTGGGTGATGGCCGGGGGAACGTTCGCCTTGAAGGCGGCGTCACCGATCTTGGCGGCGAGGTCGTTGCGATACGGCAGGCGCAGGGCGAGCACGTCGTAGAGGTAGCCGACGAGTTCTTCGACGACGCGTCGCGCGTAGAAGCACGCCGAGCGCGGATCGGAGGCCAGGTACGACTCGGCCCGGGCGCAGTCGTCGTGCAGCGACGGCAGTGTCTGGCGGGCGAAGGCGAAGTTGCTGGTCATCGGGTCCAAGGATTCAGCATCGGTACGCCTGCGTGGTCGAAATCGGAGATGTTTCGAGTGACCAACGTGAGGCCGTGCACCAGCGCGGTTGCCGCGATGAAGGAGTCGGGAATTGGCATGGGATCAGGGACATGGAGTTCGGCCGCTGCGCGAGCGACGACGTCATCGACGGGCAATACCCGCTCGTCGAACGATGCGCGGACCACGCCGTCGAGCCATTGACGCAGCATCGCGCCCTGGCGGTGGTCCTTTCTTTCCATGCGCCGAACGCCGTGTTCGAGCTCGAAGAGAGTGATCGCGCTGATGGCGAGGGTGTCGAATGACTGCTCGGCCAGCCACGCATCCAGTGCCTCGGAGGCGCTTCGGCGGGCATCGCTCAGGACGTTCGTGTCGAGGAGGTATCTCACAGGTCGATGTCTCGCGGATTCCACGAACGGCGATCCGGGAGGGGGAGGTCGACGTCGTCGGTCATGCGGAACCGCGTGCCAACCCGCTCGTTCGTGTGACGGAGGCGGTCATAGTCGTCAGCCGTAAGCAGGACGTGCGAGCGTCGGCCATGTTCGGTGATGGTGACCGGGCCGAGTTTGGCGGCACGCTTGGCAGCGCTGACGTCGCGGTTGAAGTCGCGACTGGTGATGGTCTGGCTCATGACAACCTCCTTGAGATGTACCTAGTATAGCTACATTTTGGTGAAGTGGTGAAGGCTCCTTCAGTTGATATAGGCAAGAGAAACTCAAATGAACGAATCAACTTCGGGTCATCGGCCCTCTCGCACATACGCCTCGAACAGCCGGGCGAACGCCTCCTCGCCGATGACGGGCACCCCATATTGGCGGGCCTTGGCGGCCTTGCCGCTCATGGAGTCTGGGTCGGCGGCCACGACGAGCTTCGTGGATTTCGTGACCCCGCCCGAGGCCAGTCCGGCAGCAGCGATGTCCTTGACCCATTGGTCGCGCGGCGTGGTCATCTCGCCGGTGAACACGACCCGGTCGCCGGGATTCAGCGCGAACGCGTCTCGCTGGATGTCGGCAGGTTCCTGCCGGGAGGCCCAACTCAGTGCCTCCTCGACATAGGGCACGCCGAGCCCGAGCGCTGAGGCGACCGATTCGAGGTCGGCGCGTTCGTCCGGCGTGACGACGTTGTCAGCCAGCGCTTCGAGTGCGACCGATCGGAGGTAGTCGTGGTGGAGGCGGTTGACGGTCTCGCGGCTGAGACCTGCCGCTTCGGCAGTGGCGGCCAGTTCCCTGCCCTCGGTGACGGAGATGTGCCGATCGAGGAGCGCCTGATCCAGCACGAGCAGGTAGGCGGCCTCGTTCTCGGGATCGCCGGGCACCCAGGCCGCTTCGAGCACGCTTCGGAGCCAGGCATACGGGTCGCTGGTCGCCTGGCCGCGCAGGACCGACCGAACCGGTGGAGCGTCGGGTCGCGTTGCCGGCCAGGCGTACCGGGCGCTGGAGTTGACGTCGTGTCCCCATTCGGGGTGCGTGCCGATCATGTCCTGCAGGTGTGCGAGGAGTGCGGCGGTGGCTCGTGCGTCAGCCAAGGCGGTGTGCGCATCGACGAGGTCGATGCCGAGTGCTTCGCAACAATGCTGGAGTTTCGCGGCACCGATGGCCCGGCCGGCCCACTTCATCGAGCAGAGCGCGGCCGGCGGATGCGGCATGTCGAAGCTGGCCCGACGGAGTTCGGCGAGCAGGAATCGCACGTCGAAGATGGCGTTGTGGGCCACGACGGTGCGCCCTGACACGAGATCCAGCACGTGATCGGCGACGTCACCGAACTCTGGCGCGTCGAGCAGGTCGGCGGCCCGGATGCCATGGACGCGCGCGGCTCCGACGTCGCGGCGTGGGTTGAGCAGCGTCGTCCACTCGTGTTCCACTCGGCCGTGGTCGTCGGTGAGGACGATGCCGACCTCGATCGCACGGTCGTGCTTTTCGGGGATGAGACCGGTGGTCTCGAAGTCGATGACGGCGAAGGGCATCAGAATCCTCCTTGGACGGGGCGGGACATGAGGTCGTCGACGGCGGAGTTGATCGCTCGGCAGTGCCGAAGATAGATGTTGTCAGAAATGTCGGGATCGGTCCCGAGACCGCGGATCAACGCGGCTGCCATCTCGACCAAGCTGGGCCAGCCGTTCTCGATGGGGAACTCGAGCTGGTCGATGGCACGCAACATCTCGCGGACTTGATCGTGGAGGATGTCCGGCGCAGGACCTCGCTGGGTGTACTGCTTGATGATCGCCCCGGCAAGATCGGGCCGGTTGAAGGTCACTTCCTCGGGCGGACTGTTCTCGATGTCGAGTGAGCCGTGGCGATCGCGGAGTTCATCGATGTAGGAGTCCCATTCGTCCTGTTCACTGTCGCCGGAGTCGACGTCGAGCCACTGGCACCGGAATTCGTCGGGTTCTGCCGGGGTGATCATGCGGGGTCCGCCGCGCGCCCAGGACACGATGAAGCCTCGGCACGATTCGGCGATCGCGCAGGCGACGGCGCCGACGAGGAACATCGTGAGGTCGTCCGACGTCGACTCGTCGAACTCGACGACCCACGCCCGGCCGACATTGAACGCCTGCGCCGCCATGTCATCGAAGTGTGAATCGCGGCCGCGTTGGCCGAAGATGTCGCTCTTCACCCAGGTGACCCGGACCTTGACCTCGGCCATGCTGTCGGACGTGAGGACCCTGGTGAGCTCGTCGCGATCGTCGAGGGAACGCGGGAGCGCGGAATCGGGCTGCGCCGTCTCCCAGAATCGCGTCCCCGACCTGAGGGTCTGGACTGTGAGAGACGTGGCAAGCCGAACCCTGCGGTCGCGCAAGAGTTCGTTCATCCGCGTGGTCGCGGTGGATTGGAGGAACGCGAACGACGGACTGCTGGCCTGCGTCGGGAACACATAGAGCCGGAACATGATGGCCCCTTTCTGACCGGCACCGTGCCGGACAGATCAGGATGTCGGTGAGCACCGACAGAATTGGTCGGTCCCGTCTCGCCGTGCTCTTTCCGATGGGTTCGGCACCGTCGACATGTTGGCGCAATCTGCCGGACCGCGCGCCCGGGTTCTCGCGAGAGGTCCCTCACTTGTCGTGCGCGAGTTGTTCAGGCCTGAGCGCAACAACTTCGCGAACTCTGCTCAGGAAGTTGTTGCGTGCGAATAGATCAGCCGTGCGCGCAACAACTACGACGATCCAGGAAAAAAACCCCATGGCCCGCGTACGCCCCGGCCTCGCCATGTACTGATCCCAAGGCGGGACGATCGTCAGAGTTCTCCTCGGAAGGCGCGGGACTGGAGCGAGGCGAAGAGTTCGTCGTCGGCATCTAACGCATGCTTTACCGCGGTGTGCTGTCGGACGACATGAGCAACCCGAGCATCGAAGGTTTTCTGAAGATCGAGAGGTGGGACCGGAACCATGACCCCGGACAGCGACTGCTGGTTGACCTTGTAGGTTCCGTTGGTGGTCCGCGCTACCGTTTCGATCTGCGTGCGAACGTCTTGGCGCCTCCACGCTGCTTCCAAGAACGGCATGGTCACAAGTGTTGTGTCGACAGTGCCAGCGATGATGGTGTCGGGGAACACGAGGTCAGATCGCTCTTCTCGGGAGAAAGTCCCCACGCCGACGAGCGACTTGTTCCCGTTCCCGCGGCACATGAGGAAGTCGCGGTCAGTAACGCGCTTCTCGGCGGATGGCTCGACGGCGAAGGCTCCAAGCTTGACGGCCGAAGGGTCGAAGGGACCCTGAGTGACAGACGACAACGTGAGGACCTGAGCATTATGGGTTCCAGCGGTGGCGGGGGATAGGCCATTGCGCATGTTTGGCATGAGTGTGCTGGCACGCATTGACTGGAACTCACCTGCCGAGAACATCTCGGTGAAGATCGACTGAGCCAGAGAGTCGAGGTGGGTGAGGACTTGACGGCGCTTGGCGCGGAGGGCGTCGGCCTGGTCGAGGATCGCGGCGATGCGACGTTGTTCGGGGAGGGGTGGGAGTGGCACGGGAAGCGAGCCAAGTGCAGCCAGGGAGATCGACTTGCGACGGTGGATCGCTCCCTTGCCAAGTTGGGGATAGTGGGCCAGCGCCCGAGGGCTCTTCAAGTACCTGATGAGATAGTCCGGCTCGACCATTGAATTGTCGGTCCTGAATACCGTGTACATCGGGCTGATTAGTGCACGTTCGGGCGCGATGCCGATCGAACCCTCGTCTAGATGGATGGTTGCGTAGGCGAAGTCGCCGCGCTCCACGAGTTTGTAGTCTTTGACATCGCGGCTGAACACCTGCTTCTTGAAGTATTCGAGGCTTGGTATGAACCCGGCGTGCTTTGTGACGGAGTAGACGGGGAGATCAGTTTCTTCTCTTGCTTTCTTCCCGGCAGGGCGAATGAGTTCGGTCAGCGGAACATTCCTCACGAGAGCATCGCCTTCAACTCAGCGAGCCCCTTGCCGATCTCGTCCTCCAACTGCTCGATGTCGGCGATGATCTCCAGCGGCGGGCGGTGCTCGACCTCGTCGTACT
>CAYYQO010000159.1:0-7630 GCA_964473845.1 uncultured Aeromicrobium sp. | reverse complement strand
GCTCGCAACTGCTCGTCGCTCAGAGCGGCGAACTCGTCGCTGAGGGCGTTGACCTGCGCGGCAATACGGTCGAGACGCTTGAGGATCTTGCCCTCACCCGCACTCAGAATCTTGTCGATGATCTTCGGCACTCGGCCATCCTAGTGGCCGGTGCCACAGTGCGTTACCAGCGCTCCGGCCAGATCGCCGCGATCGCCCACGACAACCTCGTCCAGGCCGAGCCAACCGGCCAGCCGACGCAGTTCCTCGGACAACTCCGTTGCGGTCGACGCAGGCGCCCCCGGTTCGGCGAAGGCGCCGGGGACCAGCAGCCGGCCACGGGCCCGGTCGGCCTTGAGGTCGACGCGCGCCACGAGTCGGTCACCCAGCAGGAACGGCAGGACGTAGTACCCGTGCACCCGTTTGGCCTCGGGCACGTAGATCTCGATCCGGTACCGGAAGTCGAACAGCTTCTCGGTGCGAGTCCGTTCGAACACGAGGGGGTCGAAAGGGCTGAGCAGGGTGCGGGCGTCCACCCGGCGGGGGCGCGCCGCCTCGGCGTGCAGGTACGCCTTGCGGTCCCAACCGTCGATCGTCACCGGTTCGAGCACCCCGTCGGCCACGAGTGAGTCGATCGCGACCTGCGTGTCGGCCGGGGCCATCCGGAAGTAGTCACGCAGGCAGACGGCCGTGCCGACCCCGAGCGCACGCGCGGCATGCTCGACGAGCTGGCGATGCGCCTCGGCGTCATCGGGTTCTGGACGCGACAGCACAGCCGCCGGAAGCACCCGTTCGGGCAGGTCGTACTCGCGCTCGAAGGCCGAGTTCCGACGGGCCGCCGTCACCGCCCCGACCCGGAACAGGTATTCGAGTGCCATCTTGGTCTGCGACCAGTTCCAGCCCCAGTTCGCGCGGTCGCGCTGCTCGCCTCCCAGCTGGGCGTCCAGTTCACGGGCGGTGATCGGACCCAACTGGGCCACTTCGGCGCGCACCCGCTCGACGAACTCCGGATGTTCGACGGCGACCTGCGCCGGCCCACCCCACATGCCGCGACGCGACCTCATCCGGTGCTGCATCGCCGGCCACAGGTCGACGTCGACCAGCGCGGCCTCGTGGGCCCAGTACTCGAACAGCAGCCGCGGCGAGCGGCCCGCGGCCCGGTGCAGCAGCTCGGTGTCGTAGGGACCCAGGCGGGAGTACAGCGGCATGTAGTGCGCGCGCTGCAACACGTTGACCGAGTCGATCTGGAAGAACCCGAGCCGACGGGCGGTCCGGGCCACGTGTTCGCGTCGAACCTCAGCCGGGCGCGCCCGCGTGAAACCCTGTGCGGCCAGCGCGATGCGCCGAGCCTGGAGCCCCGTGAGCCGAGGCGCGGGGCGGCCGGTCACAAGACGTCGTCGATGAGCTTGCTGCGGACGGCGAACATGGCCGCCTCCATCCGCGACTTCATCTGCAGCTTCTCCAGGATGTTCCGGATGTGGTTCTTGACCGTGTTCTCGCTGATGAACAGTTCGCCGGCGATGTCACGATTGCTCTTGCCGTGCGCGACCAGACGCAGCACCTGCAGTTCGCGCGCGGTCAAGGTGGTGGCCGGAGCCGGGCCCTTGGCCATGTGCACGAACTCGTCCAGCAGTTTGGTGGCCATGCTGGGACTGATCAGGGACTGGCCCGCGGCGACCAGCTTGACGGCCTCGGCGACCTGGTCGTACGTCGATCCGTCCTTGAGCAGGTATCCCGCCGCGCCGGCCTTGATCGACTCGTACAGATCGGCCTCGTCGTCGCTGGCGGTCAGCATGATGATGCCGGTCGTCGGAGCGATCTCCTTGATCGCGGCGCACACCTCGACCCCGCTGCGGCCGGGCATGCGCACGTCCAGCAGCACGACGTCGAACGGTTCCTCGGCAATGCGTTCCAAAGCCGCATCGCCGTCGCTGACGTCTTCGATCTCGAATCCGCCGCCGGCCACCAGCACCATCGTCACGCCGCGCCGGAACAACTCTTGGTCATCGACCAGAAGTACCCGGATTGCGTCCCCGTTCGTAGTCACGGCTCTGATCATGCCACGTGGAGGCGGTTCACTCCGCGACCGTGAGCCGGATGATGCCATAGTCATAGCCCTTCCGGCGGTACACGACGCTGGGCTTCATCGAGTCCTTCTCGACGAAGAGGAAGAAATCGTGGCCCACGAGTTCCATCTCGTAGAGCGCCTGATCGAGCGTCATCGCCTGCGAAACGTGGTCCTTCTCGCGGACGACGAGTGGCCCGTCGCCCTGGACCTCCATCGTCGCCACCTGGCGCACCAGTGGTTCGTCGGTCTCGTCGGGTGCGGCGCCGGCACGGCGCAGGTCGGCCGTGGCGGCCTCGAGCGAGTCGGGCGCGTGCTTGTCGCGGTGGCGACGCTGGCGCTCGACGACCTTGCGCAGCCGGCCCTCCAGCTTGTCGATGGCGGCGTCCAACGCCGAGTGCTGGTCGGTCGAACTGGCCTCGACCCGCACGGCCGGGCCGCGTGAGGTCAGCGTCATCTCGACGCGTGCCGTCTTGTCATGTTGGCGCGGATTCTTCTCGTGTGTCACCTCGACCTCGACGCGGTTGATGCGCTGGCGGCCGTCGAACTTCTCGATCCGCTGGAGCTTTTCGGCGACATGGGAGCGGAACCGCTCCGAGATCTCACTGTTGCGACCGGTGACCACGATTTCCATGTCCAACTCCTAGCGTCGATGCGAGAGTCCGAACCTACTCGGCTACTTCGAACCTAGCCCGTTGTTGGGGTGACTCGCCACCGCTCCGGCGGCCGCGATGGCGGCCACACCGAGAACATCAGCACCACCGCAGGCCGAAAGCGCCCGCACCGCCTCGGCCAGCGTCGCGCCGGTCGTGATCACATCGTCGACCACGACTAGGGGGCCGTCCGGCGGCTTCGACACGACGCGCATGCTGCGGTCGACGTTGCGGCGTCGCTCACGCCGGCCCAGGGCATGCTGATCGTTCGTCTGACGGGTCAGCCTCAGCACGCGATGGGCCCGCGCCTCGACCCCGACCCGGGTCAACATGCCGGCTGCCCGATCCGCCAGTTCACCGACCAGATCGCGACCTCGCTCGCGCCGCGACCGTCTGGTCGTGGGCACCGGCACGAGGCCGACGTGGTGTGACTCCCCAATGAGTGCCAGCACCGCCGACGCGAGGTGGTGTGCCATGAGCCGGTCGAGCCCCGCCTCTCCCCCGACCTTCCAGGCCAGCAGGGCATCGCGCCGGGCATCACCGTGGACGCCGGCCGCCACGGCCGGAAGACCGGGCAGCGGCACGAGGAACGGTTCGGGGTGGATCGCTGCGGCGCAGCGTCGGCACACACCTGCCCCGGCCGATGCGCACAACGGGCACGAGGCCCCCAGCACCAGATCGGCCGCGGCCCGCCAGATCTCGCTCATGGACCCAGTCTGGGCGCGTCCGGGCGTTCCCGGCAGTCAGGACGGAGCGGCTGTGGACGAGTCAGGCGATCCCGCGCGCCGTGGGGACATCTACCGGCTCCCACCGGGTCCGGTCGAGCAACCAGACCCCGCCCTCGGCATCGAGCAGGAACAGGTCCGACCGGGACGCGGACGTCGCCACGAGGCCGACTGGGGTGATCTCGGGCAGCAGCTGGCCGCCTCCGGGCCAGGCGTCGACATCGCCCGTTCCGTCGATGCGCACGGATCTGACCTGTGCCCCGGCCGGCCCGAGATGAGCCACCCGCGAACCGTCGACCCACGTGACCTGCCGGGCGGCATGAGGGCTCGGCAACGTGGTCGGCGGGGACAGCGCGACCACCCGACCGTCCCGGCGTTCGATCCCGCCATAAATCAACCGGCCGCCCCCGGTGGCCGCATATCGGGCGCCGTCGGGCGAGATCGCGAACGACGAGACGGCCGGCAGGCCGGGCGACGGTACGAGCTCGATCGACGTACCGTCGTGCACCCTCACCCGCGACCGCCCGTCGGGCAGGTCCACGAGCCAGGTCAGCCCGTCAATATCGATCACGGGGCGCCGGAAGCGCTCGCCGCTGATGTCGACCGGCTCGGCGCCTCGACCGTCCGTGACCCGGGCCCGATCGGTCCAAACGGCTGCGGCGCGACCGTCGCCCACCGTCACCATCGAGGCACCTTGATCGTCTGTCCCCCACGCGCCGGGGACGGGTTCGACGGACCGAAGACCGACCTGGTGCACGATTCCCCCCGCCACGACGATCGCCCACCGACGCGAACGGTCCGGAGCGAAGGACGCCCAGCCGCTCGCGTCCTGGACCGCGTCTCCCGTCGGGGCGATCACGGTGCCGTCACCCGTGATCTGCACGTCGGTCACGATCGGCACCTGGCGCAGCGTCCAGGCGACCTGCGCCGAGATCTGCTTCTGGGCTTGCACGGAGAGGTCGCCGACCCGAGTGGAGAAGTCCACCTCGGCCACGCCCGTCACGACCGGCACCGAAGCGCGTAGGTCGGCGACGTCCGGCACGGCCGTCATCAGGCCCACCGGATCATCGGCACGGGGGCCGATAGCGAGGCTCGTCATGAGCGAGGTCGCCAGTTGATCGCCCACGACCTCGTGTACCGGGACGGGCACCAGATGGCGGCCGGAGCCGTCGAGGAAGTACAGGTCGAAGGCCCGGACGTAGTCCTCGAACCAACCCTGACTGACGAGTACCCCCTCCGGTGGGTTAGCGATCCGCCACTGGCCGTCCACCCGTCGAAGGTCGAGGTCGATCCGCTGCCGACCGCGATCACGGGTGAACCGGCCCTGCTCGTCGAGACGCGACTCCCCCTCGAGTTGGACCCAACTGGTCCCGGTGTCCTCGGAGAAGACCTCGGCGGCGGAATAGACCGTCGTCCGCACCCCCGGTCGCCATTGCTGAGCAGCCTCGGGGGTGAGGTACTCGGCCGCGACCCGATGGGTGACCGGGTAGGCCAGCATCGCGTCGAGGAAGCCCCGGACGACCTGCGTCTCCGACGCCCCGGCGGCGGGGCCCGTGGGCGTGTACCGCACGGTGCTCTCGCCCAGACCGGACTCGTCCTCGACCCGCTCGACCGGACCGCTCGTGGGAATCGCGGCGCACCCCGCCAGGACGACGGCGGCCACCGCGAGCAGGACGGGCCTCATGCGAACACCGACTTCGCGACCGGTTCCCACACCCGGTGCCCGGCTTCGCGCGGCAACGTCAGGATGAACTCAGTGCCTTCGCGGGCCCGTGACCAGACCTCGAGGGTGCCGCCGTGCAGTGCGGCGTCCTCACGGGCGATCGCCAGGCCCAGTCCGGTTCCGCCGTGTGCCCGGGCCGGGTCCCCGCGCCAGAACCGGTCGAACACCCGGCGCACCTCCTCGGCATCCATGCCGATGCCGTAGTCGCGCACCGACAGCGACACCCGATCCGGCGCCTGCGCGATGATCACGTCGACGCGCGTGGACTTGCTGTAGCGCGACGCGTTGACGATGAGGTTGCGCACCATCCGGTCGACCCGGCGGATGTCGGCCTCGACGATCGCCGGATGCGCCACTCCCCGGGGCCGGCCCGTGATCCCCGCTCGGCTCAGCGCCTTGTCCCTGGCGGCGTTGACAGCCACGGCCGCCAGATCCACCGGATCGAGTTCGAGCTTCGCCGCGCCCGCATCGAATCGACTCAGGTCGAGCAGGTCCGACAGCAGCGCCTCGAACCGACCGATCTCCGTGTGCAACAGTTCGGCCGCGCGGGCCGTCTGGGGCTCGAACTCCGTGCGCGCCTCGAACAGCACCTGGCCCGCCATCTGCACCGTGGTCAGCGGCGTCCTCAGCTCGTGGGACACGTCCGACACGAACCGCTGCTGCAGCCGCGAGAGGTTCTCCAGTCGTCGGATCTGGCTCTGCAGACTCTCGGCCATCTGGTTGAACGACGTACTCAACCGGGCGATGTCGTCCTCGCCCTTGACGTGCATCCGCTGTTCGAGGTTGCCGGCAGCGAACCGTTCCGCGATGCGGCGGGCGAGCCGCAGCGGATCGACCACCTGACGGGCGACGAACCACGCCACGAAACCGACCATCACGAGCAGGGCCGCACCACCGGCCAGTAGTGCGTTGCGCACCAGGTCGAGGGTCTCCTGCTGGTCGACCATCGAGAACACGTAGTACATCGCGTACTGGTCGTTCGAGCCCGGCGCGGTCAGCCGACCGCCCACCGTGATCACCGGGATCTCGTCGTCGTCCCCCAGCAGTGACAACTCCGAGAACGTCCAGAAGGTGCCCTGCTCGGTGCTGACCTGGCGCACCAGATCCGTCGGGATGTCGTCGACCCCGATCGTGCCGGATGACCGTACGGGGGCGCTGGCGTCCTCGGCGAGCGGGCCCTGCAGCACCAACTCGTAGGACCGGTTCTCGCCGCGCGTGGCGGCCAGCGAGTCGACCAGCTGGGTCAGCGCCGGGGACTGGGGCGCAGGCTCGTTGTCGACCGCGGCGTCGAGTTGGGACTGGGCCTGCTCCAGCCCGGCCCGCGCTTCGGCGACGGCGACGTCGCTGCGGTTGTCGGCCAGTCCGTCGGCCACCGATCGCATCAGGGCCCAGCCGACGATCAGGATGACGATCGTGCTGAGCACGACCGTGTTGATGACGACCCGGACCCGCAACGACCGGCGCCACAGGCCGACGATCCGGCGCATCAGGCAGACGCCGGATCGATCGCCTGGTAGCCGACGCCGCGTACGGTGCGGATCACCCGGGGGTCCTCGGCGTCATCCTCGATCTTCTGACGCAGCCGGGTCATGTGGACGTTGACCAGTTTCGTGTCGCCGGGATGCTGATAGCCCCAGACCTTCTGCAGCAGGAGTTCGCGGCTGAAGACCTGCTCCGGAGCCGAGATCAGGCAGGCCAGCAGGTCGAACTCCAGCGGCGTCAGCGACACCGGCTTGTCATCGCGGGTGACGGTGTGCGCCTGTGGATCCAGCACGATGCTGCCGAACTCGATCCGGGCCGCAAGCGGGTCACTGCGTCGCAACCGGGCCCGGATGCGGGCCAGCAGTTCGCTGTTGCGGAACGGCTTGGTGATGTAGTCGTCCGCGCCGGCCTCGAGACCTTCGACGATGTCGTGGGTGTCGCCCTTCGCCGTCAGCATGATGATCGGCACGCCGGAGACCTCACGGATCTGGCGGCACACCTCGATGCCCTCGAGCCCCGGGAGCATGCGGTCGAGCAGCACGACATCGGGTTTGAACTGCTCGAACGCAGCGATCACCGCATCGCCGGTGCGGCACACCTGCGTGCGGAATCCCTCGCCCTCGAGCACGATCGCGAGCATTTCGGCCAACGATGCGTCATCGTCGACGACGAGCACGCGATCGTGCTTGGGGCGGCGCTGGGACATGTCAGTAGCGGTAGTGGTCCGACTTGTACGGACCCGCGACGTCGACGCCCAGGTATTCGGCCTGTTCCTTGGTCAGCTCGGTCAGTTCGACACCGAGGGCGTCGAGGTGCAGGCGAGCCACTTCCTCGTCGAGGTGCTTGGGCAGCACGTGGACACCCAGTTCGTACTGATCGGCCTTGGTGAAGAGCTCGATCTGGGCGAGCACCTGGTTCGTGAACGAGTTGCTCATGACGAACGACGGGTGGCCGGTGGCGTTGCCGAGGTTCAGGAGGCGACCCTCGGACAGCACGATGATCT
>CAYYQO010000158.1:0-7637 GCA_964473845.1 uncultured Aeromicrobium sp. | reverse complement strand
GGTACACCCCCTCGGACTCGAACCGAGAACCCGCTGATTAAGAGTCAGCTGCTCTGCCAATTGAGCTAGGGGTGCTCGCGTGACGCGATCACCTACTTTAGCGCACACCTTCCCGAGATCGAAAATCGCATGCCATGCTTCGGTGCATGACGGGCCTCGACCGCTGGCAGCGGGACACGTTCACCCATGACGGGATCACGCACGACACGTACTGGCAGGGCACCGGTCCGGGTGTCGTGGTGATCCACGAAATCCCCGGAATGACGCCCGAGGTGATCGCCTTCGGGCAGGAGGTCGTCGACCGCGGATTCACTGTCGTGATGCCCTCGCTGTTCGGCGAACCGAATCAGCCCATGACCGCAGGCTATGCCGCGTCGTCCATGGTGCGGGGCTGCGTCAGCCGTGAGTTCGCCGCGCTGGCGCTGAAACGGACCGCACCGGTCACGCGGTGGCTCGCCGCGCTGGCCCACGACCTGCACGAGGAGGTCGGCGGGCCGGGCGTCGGCGCGATCGGCATGTGCTTCACCGGCGGATTCGCGCTGGCGATGATGGTCAACGAGTCCGTCGTCGCTCCGGTCCTGGCCCAACCGTCCGCGCCCTTCGCGATCACGCCCGCCAGGTCCCGCGACCTCGGTCTGTCACCGGCCGATCGCGACACGGTGACGGCTCGGGTCGCCGCCGGTTGCCCGGTGCTGGGTCTGCGGTTCGAGGACGACCGGATGGTCGGCAAGCGGTTCCAGACCCTGCGCGACGAGTTGGGCGCGAACTTCCGGGCTGTCGAGTTCCCCGGCCGCCAGCACAGCACCCTGACCGCGCACCGCCAGGAACGTGGCGTGCAGGCCGTGCTCGACTTCCTCGACGAACGCCTGCGGTAGGTCGTCCGCGTCATCCCAGCGCGGTACGCCTCGCGCCTCCGGAATGCCGCCGCAGGCTGACGCGGTGCGCGACCGGAACGGCCAGTCTGGTGATGACGGCCGGATCTCCCGGTCGGGACTCAACGAAACGGGGACACCATGAAGACCACGATTCGCCGCGGCATCGCCGCAACCGTGCTGGCCGGCTCGGCCCTCTTTGCCGCCTCGGGGGTGGCAAACGCCGATCTGCTGGTTCACACGAGCGCGAACGCCAACGGCACCCACACCTACACGAACGCCAACACCGGCGCGACGATCATCAGCAGCACCTACCTCGGCGCCTCGGTCAACACGAACCAGTGCCAGCAGGTGCAGTGATGCGTCGCGCCGCCGCCACTGCCGTGCTCGTCGCGGGCCTGCTCGCCACGGGCGGCGTGAATGCCCAGGCTTCGCCGTGGGTACCGGACATCCCGACGGGGCCGTGCCCCTACGCCGGGTGCGACGACTGGGGAGACGTCATCCTCCCGCAGTAGCACCGGGCGCCCGAGAGCCTCGAACCGGTCACGGTTCGAGGCTCTCGCCCGTTCGGACGAAGCCCGTCTGCCAGGCCAGGGCGACGACCGCCGCCCGGTCGCGGGAACCGGTCTTCATCAGGATCCGGGCCACATGGGTCTTCACGGTCGCCTCGGACAGGACGAAACGCTCGGTGATCTCGCCGTTGGACAGTCCGTGCGCGACGAGCCTCAGCACCTGCTGCTCGCGCGGGGTCAGGACACTCGTGATCGCGTGGGTGTCCCCGCCGTCGCCGATCACCCGTTCGCGCAGCACGGAGATCACCGCGCCGGCCATCGCCGGATCGATCCACGCGTCGCCCTCGTGGACGCGCCGGATCGCCTCGACCAACTCGGCTGGAGCAGCGGCCTTGAGCAGGTAGCCACTCGCGCCCGCGCGCAGGGCGTCGTACATGAGCGACTCGTCGTCGAATGTCGTCAGCGCAAGCACCTTGGCACTGTCGTCCGCAGTGATCCGAGCCGTCGCCTCGACGCCGTCCACGCCCGGCATCCGCAGATCCATCACCACGACGTCAGGATCGCTCTCGCGGACGATGGCAATCGCCTCGGCGCCGTCGCCGGCCTCACCGACGACGACGATCCCCGGGCTGGCCTTCAGCAGCATTGTCAGACCGGCGCGCACCACGGACTGGTCGTCGGCCACCACGACCCTGATATGCTCGGTGGTCAACGGTTCACCTCGGCGGTCCGGGATGCGGGCAGGACGGCCGCGACGCGGAAGCCGCCGTCGATCGGGTGCGCATCGAGACTGCCGCCGACCGACGCGAGCCGCTCGGACAGGCCGACGAGCCCGAATCCGCCCGAGCGGGGGAGAGCGGCGCCCGGGCCGCCCGGTCCGCTGTGACTCGTGACCTCGATGCGCGGTTCCGTGCTCCAGTCGAGGACGATGTCCACGCGTGAGTCCGGCCCGCCGTGACGCATCGCGTTGGAGAGCGATTCCTGCACGCACCGATAGGCCGCCAGGTCGAGCGAGGCGTCCAGCGTCCGACGCGTCCCGACCTCGCGGACCTCGACGGTCAGTCCGCTGGCGCGGGTCCGATCGATGAGCGACGGCAGCTGCGCCAGCCCGGTCCGACGCGGATCGCCGTCGGAGATCGCCTCGGTGCCGTGCATCGTGTGCAACAGGCGATGCAGTTCGCGTACGGCCTGCGCGCCGGATTCCTCGATGTCGGTCAGCGCCGACGTGAGATCCGGATCGTCCGCGGTGATGCTGCGGGCGCCCGCCGCGCGCAGGACCATCGCGGTCACCGAGTGAGCGACGATGTCGTGCAGTTCTCGGGCGATCAAGCGTCGTTCCTGGGCCCGGACCTCGGCCTCGGTCGTGCGCAGCGTCTCCTCCAGGTCCTCGACCCGCGAGGCGGACCGATGACCCGCCCGGCCGGCCCACCACGTGGCGACGGCCACGAGCAGCCAGACCCCGGCGACCGGAGCCAGCGTCGCCGCGGTCACCTCGGACTGCCACCCGGCGCTGTTCCACGCGTTGATGCCCAGGGGGACCAGGGCCAGGGCGAGTGCCATCCGGCCGACTTCGACCGAGCTGGTGCGAGCGACGACGTAGAGCGCGACCAGTACCGAGCCGAACGGTTGCCACGACGGGACGGGAATGGCGATCAGGGCGGCCGCGAAGACGACGAGCGCGGCGGGGACCGGCCACCGCCAGGTCAGGACGGCGGCGATGCCGCTGACGGCCGCCAACGCGAACAGCACGCTCGCGTGGATGTCACCGCCGAGCCGGCTCGCGGTGTCGCCGTCCCAGATCAGGAGTTCAATCCCGACGAGGACGACGACGCAGGCCGCGGTGACGGCGTAGCGGCGCACGCGTCAGCAGCCCCGCATCCGCGGGAAGATCGTGCACCAGACGGACCGGCCGGGATCGCGACGGTGCTCGAGGTCCTCGTCGACGGGCACCGTCAGGACCGGCTCCTCGACCTCGAGGGCGATGGCGGGAGAACGATCGGACGTGTGGACCGCGAAGACCGAGATCACCGCACCCTCGGCATCGATCAGCACGAGCGGCAGCTCCGGCGGCGGAGGTGTGTCGTCGATCTCCAGCAGGGCATCGACGTTCTCGGCATCGATCGACGGCACCGGATCGATGGCGGCAGCCGTCGGAGTCACCGCCCGGGCGACCGCGATCTGCTCGGTCGGGTCGCCGTCCGGTCCCGCGCGGTGCACGGCGAGCGAGTCGGAGGAAGACGTGAGTTCGGTCGTGTCGTCGATGCTCATGCCTCAGTGTCGCCGATCCGGCGGGGGCGGCGCATCATCCTGACGCGGTACGAGATCAGGCGAGCGAGTCGAGCAACGCCTGCGCCGCGTTGTGGCCTCCGATGCCGCTGACCGCTCCGCCACGGCGCGCTCCACTGCCGCACAGCAGCACGCGTGGGTGCGCGGTCGAGACGCCCCACCGCTCGGCGGGGGTGTGCGGTCGCTCATCCTCCTCCAGCCACGGCCAGGCCAGATCACCGTGGAAGATGTGACCCCCGGGCATCCACAGTTCGTGCTCGATCTCGGTCGGGGTCTTGGCCTCCAGGCCCAGGATGAGTGGTTCGATCGGTTCGGCCAGGTGCTCGTCGAGAGCGGCGAGGACCCGCGCCACGGCCAGGTCCTTCGCGCCTGGGACGTCCAGGACCCCGGGCGGTGTGTGCAGTCCGAAGTACGTCAACGTCTGGGCCTGCGTGTCGCGCAGGTCGGGTCCCAGGATCGAACGGTCGGTCAGGGTGTGACAGTAGAACTCGCCGGTGGCCTCGGGGAGGTGGCCGTCCGCCGCAGCAGCCCACGCCTCCTGGAGTTCGTCGAACGACTCGTCGAGGTGGAACGTACCGGCGAACGCGACCTTCGGCTTCACGCCGGACTTCAGCGCGGGCAGCCGCGACAACAGCACGTTGAGCTTGAGCTGTGAGCCCGCGGGCTTGTCGCGGGGCGCGTGGCCCAGGAGTCTCTCCAAGACGTACGGCGCCGCGCCGAACAGGACGTGGTCGGCATGCTCGACGAAGCCGTCGCCGCAGATCGTGACGTCGACATCGCTCACGTCGATGCCGTCGACCGCACTGTTCAGCCGGATCGACGCCCCGGCCTCGACGGCGACACGGGCGAGTTCGGCCGTGACGGTTCCCATGCCTCCGACCGGCACCCGCCACTCGCCGGTGCCGTTGCCGATCAGGTGGTAGAGGAAGCAGCGGTTCTGGATCAGTGAGAGGTCGTCCAGCGAGGCAAAGGTGCCGATCAGGGCATCGGTCGCGACGATGCCCCGCACGAGTTCGTCGTCGAAGCGCCGACGCAGGGCCGTGCCGAGTGGGCGTTCGACCAGATCGGTCCAGATCGCCATCTCGACCCGGTCGCGCAGGTTGCCGATGTGCGGCAGCGGCTCCAACAGGGTCGGCGCGATCGCCTCGGCGACGGTCGCCACCTCGGTGTAGAAGTCCTGCCAGGCGGTGAACGCATCGTCGTCGCCGGTGAGCTCGGCGAAGCTGGCGCGGGTGGCTTCGCCCGCCTCGGTCTCGACGAGGAGTCCGCCGTCGCGTCCGTCGCGATGCCACGGGGTGAACGAGGCGGTCGACCGTGACCGCAGTTCGAGGTTCAGCCCGAGGTCGTCGATCAACGCCTGCGGGAACAGACTGACCAGGTACGAGAACCGCGACAGGTGCGCGTCGTACTCGTCGAACGTGGTGGTGCTGATCGCAGCGCCGCCCACGTGGTCGAGTCGCTCCAACACCAGCACGTCGAGTCCGGCCCGCGCCAGCAGCGTCGCCGCCACCAGCCCGTTGTGTCCTGCCCCGACGATCACGACGCGTTCGGCCATGATCCAGCGTAAGCCCGCTGCGGGGTCGGTTGCGTCATACGTTGCGTGGCCCCTGACCCACGCTCTGTATGACGCAACCATTCCCGATCTGGCTAGGGTGAGCCCCATGTCACAGCAGTTCGTCGGAGCGATCGACCAGGGCACGACCAGCACCCGCTTCATGGTGTTCGACCACAGCGGTGACGAGGTCGGCCGCCACCAGGTCGAGCACGAGCAGATCCTGCCGCAGGCCGGCTGGGTCGAGCACGATGCCGCCGAGATCTGGAAGAACACCCGGACCGTCATCGCGGAGGGGCTGAAAGCGGCCGGGGTCTCGGCCCAGGATCTCGCGGCGGTCGGCATCACGAACCAGCGCGAGACGACCGTGGTGTGGGACAAGCGGACCGGCGAGCCCTATGCCCACGCCATTGTCTGGCAGGACACCCGCACGGCGGGCTTGGCCAAACAACTCGATGAGGACGGCAGCGGCACGGTCATCCACGCGAAGTCCGGCCTGCCGCCCGCCGCGTACTTCGCTGGTGGCAAGCTGCACTGGGTCCTCGAGAACGTCGAAGGCGTGCGCAGCGACGCCGAGGCCGGGAACGCCCTGTTCGGCACGATCGACACGTGGCTGATCTGGAACCTGACCGGGGGACCGGACGGCGGCGTGCACGTCACCGACGTCACGAACGCCAGCCGCACGATGCTGATGAACCTCGAGGAACTCGACTGGGACGACGAACTGCTCGAGATCTTCGGTGTGCCGCGCGCCATGTTGCCCGAGATCACCTCGTCGTCGGTCGAGTTCGGTCGCACTCCGGCCGACGGCCCGTTCGGCGGCGAGGTCGTGCTGGCCGGCAACCTCGGGGACCAGCACGCCGCCCTCGTCGGCCAGGCCTGCTTCGAGCCCGGCATGCTCAAGAACACGTACGGCACCGGCAACTTCCTGGTCCTCAACACCGGCACCGAGATCGTGCGGTCGACCAACGGCCTGCTCACGACGGTGGCCTACCGCTTCGGCGACGAGGAACCCGTGTACGCGTTGGAGGGCTCGATCGCCGTCACGGGTTCGGCGATCCAGTGGCTGCGTGACCAGTTGCGCGTGTTCGACGACGCGGCCGACTCCGAGGAGCTCGCCTCGACCGTCGAGGACAACGGCGGCGTCTACTTCGTCCCGGCGTTCAGTGGGCTGTTCGCCCCGTACTGGCGACCCGACGCACGCGGCGCGATCGTTGGCCTCTCGCGGTTCAACACCGTCGCCCACGTGGCGCGGGCCGCGCTGGAAGCCATCTGCTACCAGAGCAAGGACGTCGTCGACGTCATGATCGCGGACTCCGGCATCGACCTCGAGGTGCTGCGCGTCGACGGTGGCATCACCGCCAATGAACTGTGCATGCAGATCCAGGCCGACATCCTCGACATCGAGGTCAGCCGGCCGGTCGTCGCCGAGACCACCGCGCTCGGCGCGGCCTACGCGGCGGGGCTCGCCGTCGGGTTCTGGAGCGGCACCGACGAACTGGTCGACCACTGGTCGGAGTCCAAGCGGTGGACTCCCCAGTGGGACGACGAACAGCGCGAAGTCGGCTATCGCCAGTGGAAGAAGGCCGTCGACCGCACCCTGAACTGGGTCGACTGACCGGCGGAGTTCTGTCCCGCCGTCCCCAGGCTGGTTGACTGGGGGCCATGCGTTCTGTTGCCCTGTCCCCGCAGCATCGCCAGGAAGCGCTCGACGCTCTGGCCTCCACCCAACTCGACGTGCTCGTCATCGGCGGTGGCGTCGTCGGAGGCGGTGCAGCGCTCGACGCCGCCACGCGCGGTCTGTCGGTCGGTTTGGTCGAGGCCCGTGACTTCGCGTCCGGCACCTCAAGCCGGTCGAGCAAGCTGATCCACGGCGGTCTGCGCTATCTGGAGATGCTCGACTTCCGGCTCGTGGCCGAGGCGCTGGCCGAGCGCAGCCTGCTGATCGACACCCTCGCGCCGCACCTGGTCAAGCCGGTGCCGTTCCTCTATCCGCTGACCCACCGGGTGTGGGAGCGGTTCTACGCCGGGTCGGGCGTCCTGCTCTACGACTCGCTGGCCCTGTTGTCGGGCCGTTCCCGTGGGGTTCCGCACCACCGGCACCTGACGCGCACTGGCGCGCGACGACTCATGCCGGCGCTGCGCAAGGACGCGCTGGTCGGTGCACTGCACTACTACGACGGCCAGGTCGATGACGCCCGCCACACGATGTTCCTGTCCCGGACCGCCGCGGCGTACGGTGCGCACGTCGCCAGCCGGACGCGTGTCATCGATCTGCTCCGTGAGGGCGACCGCGTCGTCGGTGCCCGGGTCAAGGACCTCGAGAGCGACCGCGAGATCGACATCCGCGCGAGGCAGGTCGTCAACGCGACCGGGGTGTGGACCGATGAGACCCAGTCGTTCGCGGGGGAGCGC
>CAYYQO010000157.1:0-7658 GCA_964473845.1 uncultured Aeromicrobium sp. | reverse complement strand
CGCGGCTACGCCGACACGATGTTCGACATGATCCTCAACTCGGCCGGGTCGGCCGTCGGCGTCTGGGCGTACTGGCGCTGGCTGCGCACTCCGGCCGACCAGGCGGCCACGAGCTCACCAGATGTGTAGGCCTCCGCACCTTCTCAGCGCGTCGAACGTACGGAAGGCTACACATCTCGTCCGGCAGAGCCGGAGCACGGTCAGCCCGCGACGTTGATGACTACGCGGCCTCGGATCTTGCCTGCCAGGATCTTCTGACTGAGTTCAGGCACGGACTCGAAGGGTGCGTCCACCGCCATCTCGCGCAGGTCGGCCTCGGTGAACAGTTCGTCGAGGCGGGCCCAGGCGGCCGCCCGGACCTCGGGGGTGGCGTGGACGCTGTCGACGCCGAGCAGCGACACGTTGCGCAGGATGAACGGCATGACGGTGGCCGGCAGATCGTGGCCGCCGGCCAGACCGCACGCCGCCACCGCGCCGGAGTACGAGATCTGCGACAGGACATTGGCGAGCGTGGCGCCGCCGACACTGTCGACGGCGGCGGCCCACCGCTCCTTGCCGAGGGCTCGCGGCGAACCGGACAACTCGTCGCGTTCGATGATCTCGCTGGCGCCGAGTTCGGTCAGGTAGGCATGCTCGCTGGCCTTGCCCGTCGCCGCGTGCACCTCGTACCCCGATCGGGACAGGATCGAGACGGCGAAACTGCCGACGCCACCGGTTGCGCCGGTGACCAGGACAGGGCCGGACTGCGGCGTGATCCCCGCGGCCTCGAGGCGCATGACGCACAGCATCGCGGTGAGGCCGCCGGTTCCCACCGCCATCGCGCCCCACGGACCGAGACCGGCCGGCGTGGGGACCACGGATTCGGCGTCGATCCGCTGGAACTGCGAGTAGCCGCCGGGCCGGGTCTCGGAGAGTTCTGCCCCGGTCAGCACGACCTGGTCGCCGACCTCGAATCCGCCACCGCCCTCGACGACTTCGCCGGCCAGGTCGATACCGCACGTCAACGGGAACGTCCGCACGACACCGGGACGGCCCAGCACCGCGAGCCCGTCCTTGTAGTTCAGCGACGAATGAGTCACCCGCACGAGCAGATCACCTCCGACCAGATCGGCGGGGGTCAGAGTCACCAGTTCAGCCGGCTGCTTCGGCGCGGCGACCTGGTAGGCACGGAACGTCTGGTCGGTCATGCGGGGTTCTCCTGGCCTCGGGGACGGTGGTCCCGACTCTATGTCGTCGCCCTCACGCCGCCCCTTGCCGACTAGGGTCGGACCGTGGCCGGCCGATTTGCTCCCTCTCCCACGGGCGATCTGCACCTGGGAAACCTGCGGACAGCGATCCTGGCCTGGCTGTTCGCGCGGTCGAGCGGGCGTCGTTTCCTCGTGCGGGTCGAGGACATCGACCGACAGCGGTCACGGCCGCAGTTCGAGCGGAGCCAGGTCGAGGACCTCGCCGCCCTGGGGCTGGAGTGGGATCCGCCCGTCGTGCGCCAGTCAGAGCGCGACGACCTGTACGCGACAGCGTTGACCCGTTTGACCAGCGCCGGGCTGACGTTCGAGTGCTTCTGCACGCGCCGCGAGATCGCCGAGGCGGTCAGCGCGCCGCACGCACCGGCGGGCGCCTACCCGGGGACGTGCCGCGACCTGGCCGACGGCGAGCGAGCAGCCCGCCGCAGCGAGCGCGCCCCTGCCATCCGGCTGCGGGCGCAGGTCCGCGAGTGGGCCGTGCGCGACGAGTTGCGCGGCGAGGTCACCGGGCACGTCGACGACCTGGTCCTGCGGCGCGGCGACGGAGCGCATGCCTACAACCTGGCCGTCGTGGTGGACGACGGCGATCAGGGCATCGACCAGGTCGTGCGCGGCGACGATCTGCTCGACGCCGCTCCGGCCCAGGCATACCTCGCGCACGCGCTGGGTCAGCCCGAGCCGACCTACGCACACGTGCCGCTCGCGCTCAATCCACAGGGCCGTCGACTGGCGAAGCGCGACGGGCCCGTGACCCTGCGCGACCTGTCCGTCGAACGAACCTGGGAGCTGATCGGCACCTCCTTGGGCGTCGAGGCGCGCTCCCCCGAAGCCCTCCTGGCCGAACTGGACCCCCGCACGATCTCGGCCGAGGCCTGGATCGTCGATCCGTGATCGACCCCGTTTTGGAGACGCCCCGAACCGTCGGGTAGAGTTGCGCACGCGGTTATGCCGCACATCACCAGGCCCCGTGGCGCAGTTGGTTAGCGCGCCGCCCTGTCACGGCGGAGGTCGCGGGTTCGAGTCCCGTCGGGGTCGCAGTGGTGCGAAAGCCCCGCCCAGTTTGGGCGGGGCTTTCCTCATCTTCGAGTGGCGCACACCGGGGTCGCGAGTGGCGCAGAAGTACCCGCCACTCGGCGAGTGGCGGGTATACTTGCGCCACTCGCGGTCAGGGGGGGCCGGGTGCCCCACCGATTTCTGTCGGCCCGGGCCCGTGCGGTAGGGTGAACGTCGCTCAGCATGAGCACGGCCAGGTAGCTCAGTTGGTACGAGCGTCCGCCTGAAAAGCGGAAGGTCGCCGGTTCGACCCCGGCCCTGGCCACCCCCACTCGCTGACGCCTCGCCCAGCGCGATCGTCCTGAAATCCACCGAAAACGCTGCGCGAATGTGTGGCAGTCGATCACGTTCGACACCGCCGAGGTGGGACACTGCCTCGTGTGAACGCCGCATTGCCGACCGCCGAGTCAATCGAAGACCGGCTCTTCGCGGCTCTGGCGGTGGTGCGGACGGTGCTCCTGCTCAATGCAGTGGGCCTGAACATCTACCGTCGCGGGAACTTCGACCATCCCGAGGCAGCGGTCGGGTGCGTCGCGGTGATGGTGCTGTGGACCGGCCTGGCCTACGTGATCTACCGCCGGCCCGAACACCGCACCGTCACGGTCCTCGTCGTCGATCTCGTCCTGGCGGTTGCCCTGATGCTCGTCACACCGTTGGTGAAGGGCGACGACTTCCGCGCCACGATGCCGGGCTTCTGGATCATCGGGGCGCTGCTGGCCTGGTCGATCCGCTTCGGCTGGCGCGGAGGCTTCGCCGCAGGCGTGGTGCTCGCTGTGACCGACCTCGTGCCGCGTGAGGACGTGCGTCAATCTGACTACGGTCATGCCTTCCTGCTGGTCCTGAGCGGGACGATCGTCGGATACCTGTGCGGCTCGCTGCAGACCATGGCAGCCGAGCGTGAAGCCGCCGAACGAGCAGCATCGGTCGCGGCCGAACGCGCACGACTGGCGCGCGCGGTCCACGACGGAGTCCTGCAGGTGCTCTCGCTGGTCCAACGGCGCGGGCGCGAGCTCGGCGGCGATCTCGCCGAACTGGGCCGCCTCGCCGGTGAGCAGGAGCGCCAGCTTCGACGACTGATCCGCTCCCAGGACGCGGTCGCCCCCGACGCGGGGACGATCGATCTGTCCACCGCTCTCGCCGACATCGAGGAGTTCCCCGGCGTCACCGTGTCCACGCCAGGGAACCGGGTCGAGCTGGAGGCCGCGACGGCACAGGAGGTGGTCGCGGCCGTCCGCGCCTGTCTGGACAACGTTCGTCTGCACGTCGGCGAGAACGCGCCTGCCTGGGTGCTGGTTCAGGCCTGGCCCGACCAGGTCACGGTGTCGGTACGCGACAACGGACCCGGCATCGCCCCCGGGCGACTCGAGCTGGCTGCCGCGCAGGGCAGGCTCGGCGTCGCCGAATCGATCCGTGGCCGTATCCGAGCCGTCGGCGGAACCGCCGACGTGACGACCGGACGCTTCGGCACCGAGTGGGAGTTCACCGTCCCACGCGAACTACCCGATCCCGCGAACGGCCGTCGTCATGGCTGAGACCGAGGAGTCGGCCGCAGTCACGGTCATGGTGGTGGACGACCACCCGATCTGGCGCGGTGCCGTCGAGCGCGATCTGATCCAGGCCGGCCTCACCGTGGTCGCAGTGGCCAGCAACGGGCGGGAGGCCCTGGCGAGGTTTCCCGCGGCTCGACCCGACGTCGTGCTGCTCGACCTGCAGATCCCGTCCCCGAACGGCATTGAAGTGACGGCCGAGGTGGTACGACAGGATCCCTCGATCCGAGTGCTGGTCCTGTCAGCCTCCAGTGAAACCACCGACGTCCTCGCGGCCGTCAAGGCCGGAGCGACCGGATACCTGGTGAAGTCCGCATCGCGCGACGACCTGCTCGACGCCATCCGCCACGTTGCCGCGGGCATCCCGGTCTTCACGCCGGGTCTCGCCGGCCTCGTGCTGGGTGAGTTCAGCCAGGCCGCCAGCGACCGCGACGGCACCGCGGCCGACGCGCAGCTCACCGTCCGCGAGACCGAGATCCTGAAAATGGTCGCCACGGGCCTGGCCTACCGCCAGATCGCCGAACGCCTGGTGCTCTCGCACCGCACGGTGCAGAACCACGTCCAGAGCATCCTGCGCAAACTCCAGATGCACAACCGGGTCGAACTGACCCGATACGCGATCGAACGCGGCATCGACGAACTCCGCTAGGGGCTGGGTTCGGCGGTCTTCGTGCAATCGGCGCCGTAGTCCTGCTCCAACCGGCGGCCGGTCTCGTCCGGCGCGAAGGTGCAGTCGCCGACGCTGATCATCATGCGGAAGTTCTCACCGGACGTCACGTCGTAGAAGGCCTTCTGCACCCCGCCGAGCAGCTCGAGGTGACGGCCCGCCATCCGTGACACCTCGTGCGGCGTGACCTCGGCAGGCACCTGCACGGTTGCGAAGTCGTCGGTCAGCAGGATCGATGCGCCGCGAGGAAGGTCTCGACGGAGTTCGTTGAACAGATCTCGCTGCTGCGAATTGGGAAAGCCCGACGACGACATGAGTTGCCAGCCGGACTCGTCGTCGCGGGTCCGCACGCTCCAACTTGCATCGGGGATGCCTCGGTGGTCCTGCTCCAAACTCGTCAGGACACGCAGCACACCATCGGCGTCCTGCTCGGCGATCCTGACGGAGTACGACGTGAACACATGGGGTGAGGCTTCGACGTCCTGGGTGTTGATGTCGGCACGCACCGAGCCGGCCGCAAGCACCGTGATCGCGTGCCCGGCGGCGTGTCCAACCGCATCGGTGTCGGCATCCGGCTCGAAACTGCGTACGTGAATCGTGTCGTCACCGACGGCGACGAAGAGATCGCCCTCTTCGCCGCGATGAGTTCTGGAGAATTCCTCGTACGCGGCCCTCACCACCGAGACGATGTCATCGCGATCGGCGCCCGTCGACATGTCGACGTTCAACTGGAGCTTGCCGGAGTCGAGGATCACGGGCTCGGTGTAACGAAGGTCGACCGTAGCCACACCGGGCAGCTCTGCCAGCGCGCGTCGGAGTTCACCTGCCTCGTCACCAAGGCTGGGATTGGCGCACGCTGTCAGCGACGCCAGGGCCAGCACGACTGCCGGGACGGCGAGAAATGGTTTCACCCTCTCAGGATGCTGCCTCCGGCATGCGTCGTCATGAGCCCGCATACTCAATCTGCCCGCCTTGGTCGACGACGGCGGACGAACCCTCTCGTTCCGTCTACGCTGTTCGAATGCGCCGTCTCGGAATCGTCCTGACCACGCTGCTGGTCGCCACGCTGATCTCAGCACCCGCCCATGCGGCGAAGCCGAGTTCGCCCAAGCGATTCACCGGCTACGCCTTCGACACGTGCGTGGCCCCGTCGGACACCGTGATGGACGTGTGGAACGTGGCGTCGCCGTATGCCGTCGTCGGGATCTACACCTCGGGCAACTCGCGGTACTGCGACGACTCCAAGCAGCCGTACCTCAGCCCGGCCTGGGTGAAGCGCCAGGCGTCGAAGGGCTGGATGTTCCTGCCGATCCACGTCGGCTACCAGGCTCCCTGCTACGACAGCAAGACGAAGAAGCACCGCATGTCGTCCAACGTCGCCACGGCCCGCAACCAGGCGCGCTCCGATGCCGACGAGGCCACCCGACGGGCAGCCGAGTTCGGCTTCTCCCGCGGGAACGCCGTCTACCTCGACATCGAGTGGTACAACCGCGCCGACGCGACGTGCGACACCGCCGTCCTGGAGTTCATCGACGCCTTCGTCGAGCGCACCCACCAGCGCGGTTACAAGGTGGGCCTCTACTCGAGCGGATCGGCCGCGATCCAGTCCGTCGACGCCGCTCGCCACGCCGGCCGTGCCGGCATGGACTACCCCGACCAGATGTGGTTCGCCTGGACCAACAAGCGCGCCAACCTCGACGGCCGGCCCTACCTGGCCAACACGTTCTGGAAGCGCGACCGCATCCACCAGTTCCACAACAACGTGACCCTCAGCTATGGCGGTCGCAAGATCAACATCGACAAGAACGTCCTGAGCGTCGGCGGCGGATCACGCGCCGTGAAGCAGAAGAAGATCTGTGGCGTGTCACCGACGATGAACCGCTACCGCTCGCTCAAGCCGGGCACCCGCGGCAAGGACGTTCGCCTGCTGCAGTGCCTGCTGCGCCGTACGGGTCACAAGGCCACCGTCACGGGACGCTGGAACGCCCGCACCACCAAGGCCGTGAAGTCGTTCCGCAAGTCGATGGGCTGGAGCACGACACCGAACGCCACGCGCGCCGTGTGGACGTCACTGCTCGCCCGTGGGTCCGCGCCCGTCTCGCTCAAGCGAGGAAAGACCGGCGAACCCGTCCATCGCCTGCAGCGTTCGCTGCGCGCTGTCGGGTACAAGGTCTCCGTGACCGGCGTGTTCGACACCCGCACCACGAGCGCGGTGCGCGCCTACCGCAAGCGGGTCGGGCTGCCGGCCTATCCGACGGCGGACCGCAAGGTCTGGTCCGCGCTCAAGCACGGACGCCGCTGAGCGACCTCAGTGCCGGTTGCCGGCCATCAGCAACGCCCCGCCCAGACCGACCATCATCCCGCCGCCGACACGACGGACCCTGGTCAGTCGATCGGGTGAACTCGCGAACCAGTTCCGCGCGGCACCGGCAGCCAGCGCCCAGCCCGAATCGCACACGAACGCGATCAGCAGGAACACGCAACCCAGGACGATCATCTGGCCGGTGATCGCACCGGCGTGGAAGTCGACGAACTGCGGCAGCACGGCGACGAAGAAGACGATGGTCTTGGGGTTCGTGATGCCGACCGTGAACCCCTCGGCGATCGTGCGCCACGACGAAGCGGCGATCGCGGGTCCGGACTCCTCCACACTGCCCCGGCTGTGCCGGATGGCCTGGACGCCGAGGTAGACCAGGTAGGCCGCGCCGACGACCTTGATCGCGGTGAACACGACGACCGACTTGGCCACGATCGCGCCGAGCCCCAACGCCACCGCGATGACGAGCGGCACCCCGCCGAGTTCGTTGCCGAGCACACTCAGGATGCCCGCCCGGCGGCCGTAGGACAGCGACCGGCCCACGACGAACAACACGCTCGGACCGGGCAGCAGGATCAGCAGCAGCGAGGCGAGCGAGAACGCGAGCAGGACGTCCGTGGAAGGCACCCGAGAACTGTAACCGCCGCACTGCGGCAGGAAATCGAATCCGCAGCAACGCGAAACGGCCCACCCGGCATACCGGGTGGGCCGTTTCGATCAGGCGTCGATCAGTGGATGACGACCGGGGGCTTGTCCTCGTCGTCGAGCAGGTGCGACTCCTCGCGCTTGCGCGGCAGGAACGCGACGGGGATGAGCGTCACGAGCAACAC
>CAYYQO010000156.1:0-7670 GCA_964473845.1 uncultured Aeromicrobium sp. | reverse complement strand
AACGCGGCGCGACATCCGCCCAGATCCGCGAGGCGTTCGGGCTAAGTCCTCGGACGGCCAAGTCGCGTATCGCTGATTTGCGTCGCCTCCTGGGTGAGGCGGAGGACGAGTCGAGCTATCTGCCAGACGGACGCGCCAGCGGGCGATTTCGGGTGCCAGAACTGCTGACGGACGTCGACCTGTTCCGTCGACTTCGCGTCAGAGGGACGGCTCGGGGAGCCGATGGCATCGACGATTTGGCGCGCGCACTCAGCCTCGTCGATGGGATGCCGTTCTCTGCTGACGACGCGAGATCCGACGGTCGTGCTCGCTCGCGTTTCCTTTGGCTCGTAGACAACCCCCTAGATCACGCGGTGGTGCCAGAAATCGCCGATACCAGCCTCGTGGTCATCGCGGCGGCACTTGAGAGCGGCGATCTCCCGCTCGCGCGCACAGCGCTTTCTACGGCGCTCAAGGCGGCTTCGGAGGAAGAGGCAACGCTTCTCGCTCACGAGTGGGTCTTGAGAGCGGCTGGCCAGACGCGTGAAGCGCAGCGTGTGAGCGCGGCTCGAATGGAGTCCTGGGGGTGTGATGTCGGCGGCGATCCGAGCGCACGCGCTGTCAAAGTCCTTTCGCGATCAGAGACCGCTGACCGAGCTCAATGAGGGAATCCTGAACGTCGAAAAACCCTGATGTCGCGCAGTCTTCCTCATCGACGGCCAGCACTTACTACGAACTCAGCAGCCTTGCTGCGTCTCGCCGGCCATGTCCTGATCGAGCAGCACGGCGTGTGGGGCTGGCGCCGATTGCGGCTACTTCAGCGGGAACTCCATGAGACTCATCGGCGCCAACCCCGAGGTCAACCTCGCCCCGTCGGAGCGGCCTAAACTACAACCACTGACCCGCACCGTCCTGAGACGGGTCCTCTTCCCAGCTCATGTCTCTTCATGACACGGACCAAGCAGCATCGACGATTGAGGGATGACCGTGAATCGTGCACACGAAGTGCGAATGGAGTTCGCCGACGCAATGGACGACGCTCTAACGACTCTGGTGAGTCGAGTCGTCGAACGCGCGACAATCGGAGTCCAACACTATGAGTATCTCAGGGATCTCGGGGACTCCTCGCTCAGTACCAATACTGCGCAGCTCCTCGGGCAATTTGCACAGGGCGTCCGGGACATTGAAGCGCCCTTGGACGCTGATCGGCTGTCCTACAAGCTCGCCCTGGAACGTGCGCAGATGGGACTCCCGCTCAGTTCCATACTCCGCGCATATCAAGTCGCGGGAGAAGTGCTGTGGGAGTGGTTCGCCGAGCAGGTTCGAGAGCGCAAGCTCCCGACGACCAGCTTCGAGAACGTATGGCCGGTCTGGCTGAGGTTCGTCGACGTGATTACCCGTCGCGCGGTGGAGGCTTACACGGATTGGGAGCGCAGCCGGTCCCAGGAGCAGCGCCACGCCGAGCGACGCATCATGATGGGGGTGATCCGTGCCGACCTCGACGAGCTCGACGGCAGAAGGACGCTTCAGCTCCTCGGACTTGATTTGGAGCGGGGTCTGGCCTTATCGATTGTTCGCGCGACCCCGTTGCCCGAACAGTTGGATACGGATCTCGTTTCAAGGGTCGAGCGGGCTGTCAGGAGTGCCTCGGAATCCCGAGCGGTCATCGCTGTGCGCGAATCGGACATCTTGGTCCTCCACGTGGGCGACAATGTCGATTCCGGCCAAAAAGAACTCTGGTTGGCGTCGACACTCCGGGGTATCCCGAACTGTTTCGGGGCCACGTCCAGAACCGTCCGAACGATGCGAGACCTCTACGGCGAAGTCCATCGTACCGATCTTGCGGCACGTGCTGCAGCTTTCAGCCGAGTCATAGCACTTGCACAAGATGTCAGCATGATCGATCACGCATTGGTCGCGCTGGATTCGGCTGGGCTGGTGCCGGTGTTCGTGACCCTTCTCGACAGTTCCGAGGGGGTCAGGGGATGGCGCGACACCGTCGTGGCTTGGGCTGAGGGAAGTTGGCGTCCGAGCCAAGCAGCTCGGAATCTTGGCGTCCACCAGAACACGATCTACTACCGGTTGGCACAGATCGAGTCCAAGACCGGACTGGATCTACGTGACTCGAAGCAGGCGATGTCTCTCTACCTCGCTGCACGTCTGAAGAAGGCTCAGGGGGTCAGAACTCAGAACCTGACCCCCTGAGCTCGGTTCACAACAGGCCAGCTTGACGCGGTAGCGCCAGCACGATCTCGGGGAACATGAAAAGAAGCGCCGTCACGCACAGGTCCAGCACCACGAACGGGATGAGCGCCTTGAAGACCTTCTCCACGGGAATCTTCATGATGCCCGAGATGATGAAGGCGTTGATCCCCACTGGTGGCGTGATCAGTCCGATTTCGATGACCTTCAGCACGAGAATGCCGACCCAAATTCCTTCGAACCCCAGTTCCATCGCGACCGGGGCGATGATCGGAACCGTGAGGAGCATGATCGACAAACCGTCGAGGAAGGCGCCCAACGGAAGGAGCATCACCAAGATGATCACCAAGACCGCGCCGGGAGCGATGTTCAGGTCCGCCGCCCACTGGGTGATCTTTCCTGGTGTGCCCGACAGGGCCAGAGCGTAGGAGAAGAGGGCGCCGCCGATGACCAGCAGGAAGATCATGCTGGTGACGTTGGCGGTCTCAGAGAGCGATCGCTTCAGCAGTTCGAAGAAGCCCAGTTGATGGTGCTTCTTGTTCAGCCATGCGATCACCAGTGCAGCGAGCGCACCGATTGCACCGGCTTCCGACGCCGTGAAGATCCCTGCGTACAGACCTCCCACGACGATGAGGAACAAGACGCCTGCGTAGAAGATCGCCGAGAGATCGGCTTTCATGCCGCGGTCGCCGAAAGCCTTCGTCGCCGTCGAGGAGTCGGCTTCGTCCACGCGCGCGCTCATCCCCCAACGATGTCCTTGACGCTTGTCGATCCAAGCGCCGCCCATCACGTAGAAGCCCAGAACGAAGCTCGAGATGATGCCTGGCAGCAGACCGGCCAAGATCATGGCGCCGACGCTCACCTCGGCGAGGATGCCGTAGAGCACCAGCGCGATGCTTGGCGGAATCAGCGCCGCGAATGCGCCCGCGGCGGCGACGACCGCCGCCGAATAGTTGCGGGAGTACCCGTGCCGTGACATCTCGGTGACGGAGATGCGTCCGAAGGTGGCGACGTCGGCCGAACTGGAGCCCGAGATGCCCGAGAACAGCGCGGTGGCACCGACGGCCGTCGCGGCCAGGCCGCCGGGCAAGAACCTTGCTCCGCGGTTCACGGCACTGAAGATGCGTTCTCCGATCGATGCGTTCGCAATGAGCGAGCCCAGCAGGACGTACATCGGGATGACCACGAGCGAGTACTTCGCCGTGGAGCTGAACGGCACTGTTCCCAGTGCTCGTCCGGCCATCTCCACATCGGTCTGCAAGACGATGGCGAACAGTCCGCCTCCCGCGATCGCGAGCGCGATCGGGACCTCCATCGCGATCAAGGTCAGAAAGACCATGATCGCCAAAACGATGATGATTTCGGGGGTCATGTTGTCCTCATAGATCGGTGTATTCGGAGATTTCGCGGGGTGCGTTCCGCTTGTACTTCGCCGCATGCTCGACGACGTTTGTCAGCAGTGCCAGGGCGAGGGCGTAGAGACCGATCGGGATGATCAGCTTCGCTGGCCAGACGGGTATGTGCGCTAGCCCGAATCTGAACTCCTTGGCTTCCCACGACGCGATTCCTGTCTTCGTGGTCTCCCACGCCGCCCACAAGGCGATAAGTGCGCCCACAATGCCGGCGATCGCGCGCACGAAGTGCCCCACGCGCGCGGGGAGGCGGTTCGTCACGACAGGAGTCGAGATCTGGGTACCCGAGGTCTGAGCGCCCATTGCCCCGATGAACACGACCACGACCAGAAGTACTTCAGTGAACTCGTTGACACCGGCGATCGACTTTCCGGTTGTCTCACGACGAGCCACATCAAGCACCGTGCCGATCATCATGATGACGATGCCGAGTCCTGCGATCGAACCGAGGACGACAGCCACTCGGCTCGTCACCGTCTTCATCGCTACGACGACACGCGGCTCGTCATACGTGGTGCTCACCGTCGGTCCGCCGTGCCGCTTGGAGACCCCGCGATGATCCGGTCTCGGAGCACTGCCCGCTGGATCTTTCCGGTCGGCGTCGCAGGAATCGTCTCTACTTCCAGGATGTGTGCTGGCCTCATGAACTTCGGCAAGTGCACTTCGCAATACGCACGAATCGAATCCTCATCGAATCCCTGCTCGGCGGGAACGACGAACAAGTAGATTTGGTCCTCGCCTCCTTCGATCGGCGCTCCGACGGCCGAGCACGACGCGACAGCGGGGTGCCCCTTGACGATGGCTTCGAGTTCGTCAGGGTTGACGTTCTCGCCGCGCACACGGATGCGATCCTTCAGGCGACCAGCGACGTAGAAAAAGCCGTCCTCGTCCTGACGCAGCAGATCGCCGGTGTGGAACCACCCATCGCGCCAAGCCTCTGCCGTGGCCTCGGGCATGCCCCAGTACCCCTGGTTCATCGCGCCGCGGTCATGGGAGCGCACCAGCAGTTCGCCGGTCGTGCCGACCGGGACATCCTCGCCCTGCTCGTCGACCAGTCGAACGTCGACGCCGGGGCGGATGCTTCCGCAACTGCCCACGGGGACCGCTGCATAACCCACGCTGCCGATCGGCGAGTTCGTCTCCGTCGAGCTGTAGTGGGTGCAGTACTTCGCTCCCATCCGGTCGAAGAGTTGCTGAGTCGACTCCGTGATCGGGGCGACAAGGCTGTGGGTGAGTGGCGTGTTCTCCGTGCCTTCCATTTTCTCCACGTACCCGACCATTTCGGCCATGAGCGTCGTCACGGTGCAGGAGTACTGCGTGACATCGTCGAGAAAACTGTTGGTGGACCAGCGGTCACGCACCACGAGGGATCCTCCGAGGAGGATCGTCAGATAAGTGGCTCCCGCTCCGGAGATATGGTTGATCGGCCACGGGGAGTAGAACCGTGCTGTCGCATCCAGTTCGTGGCCCTGCCACGTCCGAACGCTGCTGTAGTAGAAGTGCAGCCATGGAATCAGTACGGCTTTCGATGCTCCCGTGGTGCCCGAGGTGAACAGGAAGGTTCCGGTCTCGTCCCACGACGCGGGCTCGATCGAGTCGACATCGAGAGGCGACGAGGCGACCATCGTGGAGAAGGAGCCGTGCTCCGCCGATGCGGCTGCGTTCCCCCGGACCACGAGGGTCGTCGAATCCGACAACTCGATGCCAGCGAACCGCTCGACGAACGCATCCTGGACGAACGCCAGTTTCGGTTTCACGAGGGAGAACGCATGCTGCAGCATGTGGCCGACGTAGGCCACGTTGATCGGGACGTGCACGGCTGACACCAGAGCGCACGCGCTCATGATGATCACCGAGTCGGCCGAGTTGTCGACCATCGAGATGACTCGGTCGCCTTTGGTGACACCCGCTTTACGCATTGCCGCCGCGAGGCGCAACGAGCGGTCCAGAGCCTCGCCGTAGGTGTAGTCGGACCCGCCAACTTCGAACAGGAACGGGGTATCCGGCTGCTCGAGCCCACGGCGGATGAACAATTGGGGCAACACCCAGTCCGTGCTGGGTCGCTCCGTCATGTCTGCGGTCAACTTCACTGGTTCCACGGTCATTTCCTCATCACCTTTTCGAAACCGTCGAGCAACTGACCGCTGGCCGCGATGTGTCCGGCCAGTTGCGGCTCGACAAATTGGACGTTTGCGCCTGCGGGCACCGACGCCGAGTTCACCAACTTCTTCGTGATGTCCACGGCTAGGTCGCCGCGATCACGCAGTTTGACGATCACCGTGTCGACCCATGCATCGAGATGCTCGCCGGGCACGGTCGCGTTGACCAGGTTGAGCCGCACACATTCGGTGGACGAGATGTCCTCCGCAAGAAGGATCAGTTCCTTGGCCTTGAGCGCGCCCACTGCCGAGGTCAGCCGCGCCGTGCATCCCCAACTGAGGAAGATGCCGGCTCGCGTCTCGGGCAGGTTAAGCACCGCTTCTTCGCTCATCACACGGAAATCCGTGGTCAAAACGAGCGTCATTCCAGCCCCATAGGCTCCACCACGAAGTTTTGCGAACGTGATCTGGTCGATGCCTTCGAGCGCCGTCAGCATCTCGTTGCCGAGGTGCTGCTGGCGAAGGACTGCCCGCTGGCGTTCGAGCGGTTCAGCGCGCAGCATATCCACGGTGCTCGCGAGATCGGCGCCGGAGCTGAACACCGGTCCTTCGTGGTCGAACACGACGTAGCGGACGTCATCACAGGACCGCAGCGCACGGCTCAAGGAGATGAGCTCCTCCATGAGGAGGACATCGAACGAGTTGCGGGTGTGCGGCTGGTTGAGGGTAACGGTGATGACGTCCCCGCCGACCGTCACGGCGAATCGCTGCCAGTTCGTGGCGGCGAGAGCAGAGGAATCCACGGGTCAGCGACCTTGGCTCTCGGCGATGCACGCTTCTTCACCGGGGACGAAGTCGGTCGCAGCCGCAGCTTCCTCGGCTGCGAATTTCTTGAAGTCCGCTTCGACCGACGAGGCGTCGGCTGCCGAAGCGCCGGCGCGGACGGCGCTCTTGTGCCAGTCCTCGAACGGGGCATTGGCGATGTCCTTGACCCAAGCGGCACGCTCACTGGGGTCGGCGGGGAACCAGTCGACGGTTCCGCCCATCTCGATGAGGGCGTCACAGGCTTCGGCCTCGCGCTCCATCGAGACCTCGGGCATCGTCTCGTAGTGGTCGGCCTGGACGTTCTTCATCACCTCGCGCACGTCGTCAGGCAGGGAGTCCCACACCTTCTTGCTGAGGATCATGCCGAGCGCGCCCCCGTAGTACCCGGTTGGCAAGACGTACGTCTCGGGTGCAATCTGGGGCACGCTGTACGCCACGAGGCCAGCGATCGCCGCGCCGGCGATTCCGTCGATGACGCCGCGCTCTATCGACTCGAAGGCTTCCTCGACCGGGATCGCCATGGGGTTGGCGCCACCGATGGCGAGAGCCGGCGCGAGGGAACCGATGACGCGCACCTTGAAACCCTTGAGGTCATCGAGGGTCTCGATCGGCTTCTTGGCAACGACCGTGGAAGCGTTGGCGCTGCCGATGTGGATCATGAATTCGGCATTGTTGCGCTCGGCTTCAGCCTTGATCGCGTCGTTCTCTTCGTACATGCGGTGCAGTGCCCGTGCGGCTCCGACCGTGTTGGTCTCCGGGAACGGCACGTAGCCGACGTTGTAGAGCGGGTAGTTCGCAAGGTCGTATGGCGCAGTGAGAAGGCCCGCGTCAATCCGGCCGTCCTTGACTCCCGCGCCGATCTCGGTCGAGGGCAGGAGTGATCCTGCGTAGTGGGTCTTCCACGTGACCTTGCCATCGGTGCGCTTCGTCACTTCCTCCATGAACCATTGCACAGGTGCCACATTGGGGCTGGTTTCGGATTCGCCGGTGGCGAAGACCAGTTCGATGGAATCTGACTCAGAAGCAGGCGATCCGCAGGCGGCGAGGCCCATGGCAACCGCCAGGGAGGCTGTGAGAGCGGCGGCACGCCCGCGTACGGACAGCGAACGAGAAATGGGCAAGACCATCAGGTGACTCCTAGATTGCGAGGGCT
>CAYYQO010000155.1:0-7711 GCA_964473845.1 uncultured Aeromicrobium sp. | reverse complement strand
ATCCCGAACCCGCTGGTGCGCATCCACGAACCGCGGGGGAGCGGGAACACCACGCGGCTCGACTCCGGTTCTCTTCCGTCCGCGGAGCCGACGTGGGTGAGCACTGTGATGATGCGGGTCGCGACGGGTTGCCAGTTCGCGTAGCGGTCCGGGAATGCCGAGACCTCGACCGCTTGAGCCGCGGCACCCTTGGGCATCATCTTCCAGCCGGGGAGGTCGAGGAGGCCTCGCGGTGATCCGCGGTTCGGTCCGGTCGGGCCACCGAAGAAGGCTCGCGCCTGATAGGTCGGGTCCATCAACTCGGAGACTCGTCCCCAACCGGTGCTGGGGCGCATCTGGAACAACCCGAGGCTGTCGTGATCGCCTCCATCGCCGTCGTTGGGAAACGACCGCGAGCTGGGGTGTGCGCTCGAGTTCGCGAGCATCCGCAGCCGTGACTCAGTCAGCGCGACCATCAAGGCGATGGTGATCCCGTCGGGGCCGACGTCGTCCAGACGGCTGCCGACCTGGACGATCGTCGCTGCGTGGGCGAGTTGCTGGCGGTTCAGTCGGACTCGCGTGCCGTCCGAGGACCTGGTGTCGAGATGATCCGGTACCGGGCCAACGCTCAGAGCTGATTCGGCTGTCAGGCAGGAGGCCCGAGCAGCCGGGTTGACGAACAGCCCGATGCTCAGCAGGACAGCCGCAGGTCCGAACAGGACCGAGACCAGTGCACCTGCGAGCAGGACTCGCATCCCAGCGTCCTACTCGAGCGGGTCGTCGAGACGCGACAACCGCAGCAGGTGGCAGGTGGGATACGCCGGGGCGCAGACGACGAAGACCGTGAACGCGACCCCGTGCTCAGATGCGACGGCCTGGCCTTCCCACATCCCGCTGCGATGTCGTGTGCCCTCGACGGTGAACGCGGCGGTCCCCGGTGCGAGTTCACGGTCGGCTTGCTCGATTGCGGTGGCCCACAGCTCCGGTACCGAGACCGTGGTGACCTCAAGACGCTGCTGGGTTTGGTAACGGCGCAGGTCCACCCAGGCGTCGTGGGTCGGGAGATAGCCGGCCAGGTCTGAGACGAGCCCGGGGGAGGACTCACCGGTCGGGTCCGCGATCGTCAGGAACGGCTCGATGAGCTCCGCGGGTCCCGACGCGGTCCGGGTGTCCCACGCGAAGATCGCGGCGGCGACGTCGCGCACGAACTGCCGCGGGTCGCCATTGCGGGGAACGGCCACGGCCGGGCGGATATCGGAGTCGCTGGGTGAAGCGGTGGACGTGGGCACTGTTGAGTCGCCGGGACGCGTGGTGGGCTCAGACGGTCGGGAGTCGAAGGCGACCAAGATGGCGCCTAGCATCAACGCGACCGACACACCCGCGGCGGCCAGGACGAGCAATCGCCGAGGATGGCGACGAATCAGGATTGGAATGAGCATGGTGTGGCCTTCGGTAGAGGTGGCACCACTCAGGTGGCCGCTTCCGCCCGGAGCGCTTCCATCTCACGCGCGAACTCGGTCGATTCGTCCAAGACGCTGCGGAAAAGCTGCCAGTCGTCGTCCTTGAGCTCCCGGGCGAGTTGTTCGGCGTCGTACCGACCGGTCCAACCCAACATCTCGGCCCACAACAGAGTGAAGGACCGCGGGCTCCGCTTGATCGACGCGAGACTTGCGGCGCGCCGGGCCTTGTTCTCACGGGCACGTCGCCGGTCCTCTTCCTTTGCTCGTGCCAGAGCCGCAGCGGCGATCTCATCGAAATCGTCAGCGGGCGTGGGTCGTTGCTCCGCCGCCCTCACCACCGCACGCACCCGCTGGTAGCTCGGATCGACTGCACCACCGTTGCGGATCCGTTCGAGCTCGTCCTCGGCGACCTTGCGCACGTCCGCCGGACGGCCACGATCGGCCGCCACACGCTCCATCTGCAGGATCTGCTCCAACTGGTTGTAGGACGCCCGGTGGGTCACCAACTCCGCGGCTTGCCTGCGCACAGCCCCATGGCCGCGCGCCGGTGATGCCGAATCGGCATCACCGGGCTGACCTGCGCAAACGCCGTTTTCGCCGCCGAACCTCGTGACCTGTTGGCGACGGGCCGCGTCCTCACTCAGCAGCGTCTTGACCTCGTCGTAAAGCGCGGCCGCTTCCAGCGCGGTGAGCGGCTTGTGAGTGGTGTTCTCATCTCGCTCCGCAAGTAAGCGAGCCAGGTCATCAGACAGCCCGGGCCGAACCCACACCCGAAGGGTGCGCCAACCCAGTTGCTTCACCGCCTCCAGACGGCGATACCCGCAGATGAGCAGACCATCGGGGGTGATCGTGATCGGTTGCAGCAGGCCGACTCGTCCGATCGACGCTACCAACGCCGAGAGGTCGCCGGTGGTGTGACGGTGCCGGACGCCCACCCGGATCGAGTCGGTCCTGCGCTCGAGTTCAATGTGGCCTGCGGTCTCAGACATGAGCGTCTCCCGTAGCCGTCGGCGACGAGTCCCAGATGATCGCGGTGACCTCGTCGTCGCAACACAACTCGGTGAGTTCTTCACCCAAGCAGAGTCGGAGCAGGATTCCGCGTCCCATGCGGGTGCCGGCGAAGTCTCGGCGCGGATCACCAAGCACGACCCGTAACAAGCGGATCCATGACCGTTGATCCAGATCGAGCTGATTGCGGCCTTTGATGTCGCGGCGAAGGTATTCGTAGGCGCGCTGGCGGTCACCGCAGCTGCTCAGCTGGGCGCAGACGTACTCCAGAGCCATCCGGGCCGCTGCCGGCGGCCAGCCGTTCTCGGCGAACAGCTCAACCGCCCGGTCCAGTGCGACGAAGGAGTTGGTCGACTCCTCGGCACGATCGTCGTCGGTGTCGGGACAGGTCTCGGTGTCGTGGACGTGGAACGCGGGATGGAACTCGGCCAGCGCTCGCTCGCGGTCGCTGAACCGCTCCGCGTCATGGCAGTCCGCCAACTCGGGGCGCCGAGCCGCTTGGTTCGAACACAAGAGTCCTTGCGCCCGCGCCTCGTAGATCAGCGTCAGCTGCACGGCACGGGTGATGACAGCCCACGTGTCGTCCGCGACCCGGGCCGACCTGGTGCGCATGACGTCGAAGGCGGCGGCCGCTGCGTCAGCTGGTTCCAGCCCGTACTTGCGGGCCAGCGCGCCGTACTTGGTCGTCAGGAAGTCGACCAGCTCGGTGGCCTCGGCCTCGTCCTGCCAGGCCCGTGGCCCGGAGTAGGCGAGCCGCAGCAACAGGAACCTCAGACCCTCCGTGGACTCGAGATCCGTATGCGCAGTCATAGCGACCGACCCTCCGTCCGGTCACTCGGGCGAGCCGATTCGGCCGGCGTAGTCGATGGCCATGGATGCCCCAACGCCGAGACTCGCGACGCGACCGCGCTGGGAGCCCGGCGTGCCCGACGCGCCAGTTCACTCTGCAGATCGATCTCGCGCCCAGCGACGCGCGACCCCAGCACCGCGTGCAGTTCACTGACGCGCACCCACGCGACGGTCCGACTCTGTCCACTTCTCGACGACGAGTGACCAGGCGTACCCGGCATCGGCGGTTCGGTACGCGTGGCAACATCCGTGCTTCCATCCGGAACAGAGGTGGTGCCGAGTTCACGGGCGGCACGGTCAACGCGACGCCGGTACGGCTGCTGCGTATTCATCGTCCGACCGCCTCAACGGAGACTGATCGGTCCGCAGACGGACGTGCTGGGGTCGCCGCCCGGTAGGCCGAGCGGATGGTGGTGATCGATTCGCGTTCGGACAAACCCGCCTCGCAGCCGGCTCGACTCAGCAACGCTGCGGTCGTGGGGAAGTCGCGACCTTGCTCGACCATTCGGCACGCCGCCCAGAACAAGCCAGCATTCCGTCCACCCTCGGTACGACTCGCCACCCACGCTGCGAGTCGCTCCGGCCGCGCATCGACGGCAGGCGCGCCAACCGGCCTTGCCATCGGCTTCGGTGGATCCAAGAACGCCCGCAATGCGCGCGCATCGACGGGAGCCGGTTCGTGGTGGGCGGCGACAGCGATCGACCGGTACACGCCGCCGCATCCGTCAGCGTCTGCGACCGCCGACGGTGGCACGATGATGTAGCCACCGTCTCCGCGAAAGTCGATGTGCTTGGCCGGCACCTGCCATGACCGCTGCTCACGACCCGGCTCAACCGGGTAGTAGGCGTGGACCCCGCCCGACGGCGTCCGCACCAGCCACGACCAGCCACCGACCAGACCCTCGGAGCGCGCCCGCTCGAAGGCGGCGAACCCGGACCCGACCGGGTGAACATCCACGTCCACGACGTCGATGCCCGACCGCGCCCCGGTCGGTACGCCGATGTTGGCCTCAGGCCACCGGGTCCACCACGGGCCAACCTGCGAGACATCGGCGGTCGCGTCCTGGAACCCATGCGCCGTGAGTGGAGTCTTTCCCCCCGGCACGCAGGGGAACACGGGAATTTGCCGACTCAGCAGCAGACTCACCGCGTCCAATAGCGTCGAGGTCATAGCGAGTGCCTCGTGCAGTTCGGGTCCCCAGGGATACGCCGGCGCCGCCGGCATCTGGACTGTGCTCATGCCCCGAATGTGCACCCGGCTCCGGCGCATCACGGTGCGAACACCCCCGCATACCCCCATGCCGTTGGGGGTGTTCGCAGAGTGTTTCCGCAGGTCAGAGGCCGTTCGCAAAAATGCCAAGAAAATTCGGAGCCCTCGCCACGCGAACACCCCCGAACACCCCCTGTTCGGGAAATCGAGGCAATCCTGACGGCAAGATGAGACATCAAGGAGCGGACCGGGGGAACGTCAGCAACGGTGAGCGGCGCCCATGCGCCGTAACGACGCGGCACCTTCGTCGGGGAGACTTGGCGATGGTCCACGTCCAAGTCAACCGCGACCGGGTCCGCGTCGTGGGTCGGGCCTCCCCAACAGCGGTGCGAGAACAACCGGGACGGTGACGGGGCCTGCCTGCGACTCATCGGAAGGGGTTGTGGCTCCGAGCACCCCGGTCAAGAGGGCTACTGCAGCGGGTTCGTGAACTTCTCCGCATCCTTGAATTCGCCGCCGATGATCCGATCGGCTATCGACTTCGCGTCGTCCTTATTCTCGTAGCCCTGACCGCCGTCGGTAGCAATGATCGTGCCGTTGTCCGCGCGAAGCCGCCATGACCACTTCTTGTCGGTCCTCTGATAGACCACTCGTTTCGCCATGAATTGTGCCTCCTGGCCCGAGTGTAAACGCGGACTACCCCGTAGTGTGCGTTCTTACCAGGTTGCGATACCAATCGAGATCAGCACTACGCTTCGTCGATGAGTGACTTTCGAGTTGCCCTCGTAGCGGGCCTATTCGCGCTCGGTGGCGTCGTCCTCGGCGGATTGATCAACTGGCTCGTCCTCTGGCGACAGAGAGTCGCCGAGGATCGGCGCAGATGGCTGTCAGATCGGCGAACTCTCTATGCGAACTACCTCGGCATAGCCAGTTCGATGCTCCAGGAGATCGACTCTCTAGCGGTGTTTCTTCGCCACTGGCCGGCCGATCCAATGCCCTCTGACGAGGATCGAGTACTCGTCAAGGACGGACTCACGGACTACTTCGTCGCGTGGGACGGCGAAGTTCAGCCTGCTTTGGGGGAGGTCCAATTGCTTGCCTCTGAGAAGGTCGCTGACCTGGCCGACCGTGTGTCCACGGCCCTCATCGAGTTGACCTTCTACCTTGAAACGGAGGACGCCTTCACCGAGTATTACCCGACCTGGTTCCAGTCCAAGGACCTCGTGGACCTACTGCGGGATGCTATGCGTAAGGAACTCGGATTGCCAGAACTCAAGCACGGGTTCGTCAGGCGAGAAGAGGGCTTTCCTTGGCTCGCGGACCGGCCGAGCCGTGAGTCCTACATGCAGGCTCATCACACCCCGAAGAAGCGCTGATAAAGGCCTTATCGGCTCAACGCCGGACGGTGCCCCTGCTCCGCGGTTCCAGGCCTCATTGGGGTCGGGTCTGCTTGGCGACGGCCACGGGGCAAGCGCCACGGGCGGGCCCCGATTGGTCCAGGTCGTGGTCGGGTAGGTCAACGGCGTCATCAACCCCGAGCTCACCGCGTCGAGGCGCGGGTGTCCTAGGAGACCAGAGCCTGAGCGTGCACCGGCCTGCACGGACATGCATATAGTTCGGTCTGCCGTTTTCGCTATGCGGCTCCGTCGTCCCATTCACGGAAGAAGGAGTAGTCGATCCCGTAAAGCACCTTGTTGAATTGATCTTCGTTCATGGCTTCGAGTTCCTCGCATCGGTCGAAAATGCCCCGATTAACCTCACGCAGGTGACGTCGGGTCAGGCAGGGGAACTCGAGAGAGCCGCAAGCGCAGCCGTCACCCTCCTCGTCTGGCCCGTGGGCGACGACGATCTCTACGAGAGCCGCCATCCACTTGTTGCGCTTGGAATAGGCCTCTTCGCGTTCTCGCTGGAGGCGGTTGTTCACCTCGCGGAACTCGATCACCTTCTCCCGAGATTGCTTCTCGTGGTCTTCGGCACGTACGAGTGACTTCCAGCCCGGCTCGCCGTCGTGTGCGAAGTGCTCGCGGCAGAGGAAGCACAGTTCGTGTGATTCCTTATGCGGCTCGTACATGAACGGGTACTTGCAGCAGGTGCACACGGCGGATCGGCGATCGACCTCTTGCTTCTGCGTCGGCGAAGCCGCAATTGGGACGACAGGCCTTGATGTCGCTCGCCGAGGGCGATCAGCGAAATGCTGACGGATCTTGAAGACCTGCCCGGAGTTCAGTTGTGCTTGTGCGCGGATCACACGGATGCCAAGCGAGTGAGCGGCTTGGAGTACGTCCGTGGACCGCACGTGAAGCTCTTTTGCCAAGTCGATGATTCGGATTCGATCGTTCTTCATCCTTCCATTGTGCGTTTCGGCGCCGACAACCCCGGCCCGTCCACAGACTCACTTTTCAAGGAAAATTGCGAGTTTATCCTCATTGGTCACTGAAACACCTCCTGCCCCATCTAGGCCCGCAGGCGTGCACGTTGAGTCAACGAAGATCCCGCCGCTGGGGTTCATACGGACGAGTTGGCACGGCGGGTCGAGTCCCTTCAGGAGGTGCGGCGCTTCTTCCAGTCTGGCGTGCTGGTGATCGTTTTGGTTCGATCCGGCGGCTCGACCGTGCCGGTGTACTCGTCGGTGCGTTCGAGCACGTCGCGGTCGAGGATTTCGGTGGCGGCTTGGGTGTTTCCCTCGGTGAACGCGATCTTCAGGAGGTCCAGGTGGCATACCTCGTCGAAGGGGATTGAGGAGCACGCGATTTGCGCAGCGGTCCTGGCCGTTTCGAGGTCGCCGTCGGTCATGGATCGCGTGACGACGAGGTGGGCGACGTCGGCCAGTGCGGTCGCTGCGGTTTCGTGGATGCGGTTGTTGTCGTAGAGCCAGCTCCATCCGTGACCGCTGGGGAGGGTGAACGGTGGACCGGTGACGAGGTGAAGCGCGGCGAGTAGGTCATTGAGTCCTTCGGCGCCGCGGGCTTGGCCGCGCGCTCTGAGGCGGCGGAAGAGGTCGAGGTCGATGAGGAGGTCATCGATTTGGTAGCCGGGTGTTCCGGTCTCGACGTAGAGGCGAGATGCATCGCCGGCGGGTAGGTGCGGGAGTCCTGTGATCGGGCTCGTCCCGAGCCAGGAGAGCGCGCTCGCGTCGCCGACCGGCCCGCCGACGAGGTCGATGAAGCGCTGCTCGAGGCTCGCGCCGGCCTGCACCGCGGCGAGC
>CAYYQO010000154.1:0-7737 GCA_964473845.1 uncultured Aeromicrobium sp. | reverse complement strand
TCGACGCCGATGCTGAGGCCGTCGGTGTTGATCACCGCGATGTCCGGATGACTGCCGGCCGCGGCCGTGACGCAGGACCGGCACGACCCACACCCGCCCTGCTCACACTGCAGTGCCGTCGCGAACGCGATCGCCGCATTGGAGCGCCCCGAACCCGGTGGGCCCGTGAACAGCCATGCGTGGGTCATCTGACCCGCCACCGCGGATTCGAGCGTCGTGACGACCTCGTCCTGACCGACCAACTCCTGCCACACCGGAGCCGTCATGCCGACACCTCACGCGCCTGGGTGAGCCACGGCCGGACGGCGGCACGGACCCGCTCGTGGATCGCCTCGGGCGACTCGTCAGCGTCGAGGACGACATAGTGGTCCGGGTCGGCGGCAGCCAGGTTCAGGAAGTGCCCCCGGACCCGCTGGTGGAACTCGACCGGCTCGCCCTCGATCCGGTCCGGCTCGCCCGCGCGGGCCAGACCGACCCGTGGCTCCACGTCGAGCACCACGGTCAGATGGGGGCGCAGATCGGCGGTGGCCCAGCGGGCGAGCGATTCCAGCTCGCCGACGTGCAGGGCACGCCCCGCACCCTGGTAGGCGAGGGTCGAATCGACGTAACGGTCCGTGATCACCACGGTGCCGTCCGCCAGCGCCGGCAGGATCATCGTGTCGACGTGTTCGGCCTTGTCGGCCGCGTAGATGAGGGCCTCGGTGCGCGGCGACAGATCACCGGTGGCCGGGTCGAGCAGGATCGCCCGCAGCGTCGCACCGACGTCGGTGCCGCCGGGCTCGCGCGTGAGCAGGGCCTGATGGCCGAGCGAATCGACCCAGTCCGCGAGCAGGCGTGCCTGGGTGGACTTTCCCGACCCCTCGCCCCCCTCGAAGGCGACGAAGACGCCGACCTCGGTCACGAGGGGATCGTCCGCTGGCTGCATGGGGCCGAGCCTAGTAGGCGCGCCCGACAGCTGGTCACGCCGCGGAGGATCTGTGGACAAGCGGGCACGTCAGTCGGTCACGGGCTCAGCCACCTGCCGGCGAACTGCGGCGATGTAGCCGGTCGCGATCACGAGCATCAGCACGGTGATGACCACGATCGTCACCGACACCCGTCCCGCGCCCAGGACGTCCACCGCGAGGAAGTCGTACGGGTAGGGGCTGAACGAACCGTCCGGCAGTTCGAAACTCGGCCGGAACGTCAGTCCGCGCACCAGCGTGTAGGCGAGCCATGCCACCGGCCAGCCGATGAACGCCAGATCGGACCAGCGCAGCGCGGGACGCGGTCCGATCACGAACCCGGTCACCGCCATCAGTGGCGACACGTAGTGCAGACCCTTGTCGTACCACCAGTCGACACCCGTGAGGCTCACGTGCGGGCCGATCAGCACCGCGAACACCAGGAACGTCACGGTGATGCCGGTCAACCCGGCCAGCCGCAGCACTCGCCACCAGGCGGCGGACGGCTCAGACCCGCGGGCCAACACGACCGCCGCGACCAGGATCAACAGGTTGGACTGGATCGTGAAATAGCTGAAGAAGTTGACGATCGATCGGCCCTGCGAGGCCGAGGAGATCAGCTGACCCACGACGGCCACCGCCACCACGGCGGCCGTCGCGAGGTGCCAACTGCGCTGGAAACCGGTCATTCCTCGTCGGCGCCGAGGAGCGCGTCGTGCAGGAAACCGGCGATCGCCGCGCCGATGACGGGCGCGAGGATGAACACCCACACCTGGATCAGTGCGTCGCCACCGGCGAACCACGCAACACCCAGTGACCGGGCCGGGTTCACGGACGTGTTCGAGATCGGGATGCTGATGAGGTGGATCAACGTCAGCGCCAGACCGATCGACAGACCGGCGAAACCGACCGCCGCACGCTTCGCCGTGGTGCCGAGGATGACGAACAGGAAGAACGCGGTCAGGACGATCTCGGCCACGATCACCGCCACGAGGTTGTAGCCCATCGGCGAACGGTCACCGAAGCCATTGGAGGCGAACCCGGTCGCGACCGGATCGAAGCCACCATCGATGCCCTTGGCGATCACGAGCAGGACCGCGCCGGCGATCGTGGCACCGACCACCTGGGCCACGACGTAGCCCGGTAGTTCCTTCCACGAGAACCGCTTGGCCACCGCGAGACCGACCGAGACGGCCGGGTTGAAGTGCCCGCCCGAGACCGGGCCGAACGCGTAGGCGCCGGTCAGGACGGTCAGGCCGAAGGCGAACGCGACGCCCAGCCAGCCGACCCCCACGGCCATCTGCGCGCCCTCGGGAATGGCGGTGGCGGCGAAGATCGCCGTGCCACAGCCGCCGAAGACGAGCCAGAACGTTCCGAGCGCCTCGGCGCCCCACTTCTGGGTCTGGGTGTATTCCTTCATGATGCCTCCTCTGCCCCCGTTCTCGGGAGATTCTGATGGTCAGCGTAGGGGACCGGAGCGTCGTCGGCCGCGAGCGCGAGGGCGCGTCGGATCTGTTGTCCACGCAGGGAATACATCGTCTGCAAACCCCGGGCGGCCCGCGGACTCGAGACGAGAGCATCGTCGGCGGCATCGAGGCTGACGGTCAGGGTCACGACGGCGTCCTTGGCAACGGTGCTGGTGGATGCGGGCTCGCGGGTCATCGCCCGGAGCTCCACCGGCTCACCGGTCGCCCGCATCGCCACGGGGACCACGGCGCCGTCGTCGAGTTCCATGACGGACTCCGCCTGCCCGTCGACGATGAACCTGAGGAACTTCGGCACCTCGCCCTGACGGGAGATCCGTTCGCCGGGGCCGAACTGCTGCAGGCTGGCGCAGCTGACGAACCGCTCGAGAGCCTCGTCGTCCAGATACAGCCGCCGAGCAATCTGGTGAGCGGCCTCGCGCGTCTCCTCGTCGCTGAAGATCGTCGCAATGGCCCCGTCGATCGCGTGTCCTTCACGGGCCGCGGCGTACCAGAGCCAGGTCCAGAAGGTCGACGTCGCGAGTCCCGCATCCCTGGCCGTGGCGAGCGGGAGCGACACCCTGTACTGACCCGGGGACTCCAGTCGCACGTCGACCAGATCAGGATCGCGCAGGCGCGGCACGTCGTGGGCCACGCGCGTCAGCATCTCGCGGATGACGTGCGGGGCCGTACTCGGATCCGCCGCGACCTCGACCACCTCGTCGTGAGCGGGCGTGGGCCGGCTGAGGTTGGCGAACGACGCACCGGCGATCACGGCATTCGGGATGATCGTCAGACCCGTGCCGGTGTCGATGTGGGTCGAGCGCCAGTTCACCTCGACGACACGGCCCCGAGCTCCGGCGGCCTCGAGGAAGTCGCCGATTTTGAACGGCTGCTCAAACAGGAGCAACAGCCCGGACACCACGCCACCGACCGCGTTCTGCAGCGCGAGGCCGATCACGATGGAGCCGACGCCGAGCGCGGCGAAGAGGCCTCCGACGTCGGCTCCCCACACCGTCGAGGCCACCACCGCCGCGCCGGCGACGATCAGGATCAAGCGGGCGAGGTCGACGAAGATCGACGGCATACGTTCACGCCACGTGCCCGCCCTCGCGTCGGCGAAGAGCACCGCGTTGAGTGCGGCGAGCGAGACCGTGACCGCCAGGACTCCGACCACCGTCGCGACCAGGCGGACGCCGATGACCTCGTCATCGGCCCCGGCAGCTCCGATCAGCAGGACCAGCAGTCCGACCGCGGGCAGCAGCCACAACCGGACCGTGTTGACCGGCTTGGCCAGGCTGCTGCCGCGCCGGACAAGCCGCTGGTGAACCTCGGCGAGGAACACGACGAGCGCCGGCACCACGACGATGAGCCCGAGTGCCCACCACACCCACGACCCCGTGTCCGACAGCAGATCATTCATCGCGCCGCCTCGAAAAAGCCACCATGATGCGACACGACTCGAGGCGCCGAACAATTCGCTCGCTCATCGCGCGCCTGCGACCTTCCACACGTGGGTCTCGCCCGCCTGCGTGAGCACCGTGCCGGTCTCGGTGAAGTCGTACGAGCCGTCCAGGTGGTCACGCACCGCGTCGGTGACGTAGATGCCCGGCTCTCCGCCGACGGCGGGAAGTCGGAAGGCCAGCGAGACCGCCTCGCCCCACAGCTTGTACCCCCGGTCGCCCGAGGCTGCCACGCCCGCGCCCACCGTGCCCGAGTCGATGCCGACCCGGACGGTCAGGTCGGCACCGGTCGTCGACGAGATGCGCTGGACGGCTTGGGCGGCTCCGAGCGCGAAGTCCACGACTCGCCTGATGTGGTCGGCACGTTCGGACACCAGACCACAACTGCCGAGGAAGTCCGACCCGACCATCCGGACCCGGTCGACGCCGACTTCCTTCGCCGCCGCTTCGAGAGTTCCCGTGATCGAACCGATGAGCGCAAGCGACTCGTCCGGGCTCAACCCGAGAGATGCTGCGTCGACGCCCTCGACGTTGACGTACACGACCGAGCCCTCGCCGGTGCTGTTCGACGTCGCGGCTTCGCCACGGGAGACGCTCTCGGCCACCTGGTCCGGCATGAGCGATCGCAACAGCTCCAGATTGCGGGCCTGCTGTTCGTCGATGACGACCTGGCGCGCGAGCAGACTCGAACTCATGTCGTTGAACCCATCGGCGAGGTCGGCGAACTCGTCGCTCGTCTCGACCTTGACCCGGGTGCCGAGTTGACCGGCCGCCACCGAGCGGACACCCGACAGCAACTGCGAGACCGGCTTGGTGAAGACCCGCGCGGCCAGGACCGACAGGGCGCTGACCAGCAGGATCAGCGCCGCGGTCGCCAGCAACAGGTTGCGGGTGAAGTCACCGACGGGTGCGAGCGCTTCCTTCGTCTGGATCTGGGAGATCATCGACCACTCGAGGCCGTCGATGTGCGCGGGCTGGTACGAGACCAACACCGGGTCGCCCAGGACGCCCGTGCTCTCGATCACGCCCGACCGTCCGCGCTCGGCCAAGCCGCGCTGTCGGGTCCGGTCCGGCATCAGGAGGACGGACGAATCCGTCCGCACCATCCGGTCCACGGCAGCGGAGTCGACACCCGCGTCGATCGCCCTGTCCTTGAACGTGTCCGGATCGGTGAGCAGGGTGCGCTCATCGGTGCGCATCAAACCGTCGCCACCGACGAGGTAGGTCTTGCCGCTCTCTCCGAGACCCTCGAACATGCCCCGCCGCACGTCGCCGGACAGGGCGCCGTTGAGCGACTCGACCGAGACCTCGTACACAAGCACACCCGTGAGGTTGGAGGCCGTTCCCACGGGCGACGCGATGAACATGACGGGCTCGCCGTAGGCCGGCTGGTAGAACTCGAAGTCCGCGATCGCGACGTAGTCGCGCGAGTTCGACTTCAACGCCTCGGTGAAGACCTTCTCGAGGTTGCCGTCGGCGTACTCGCCGCGTGTGACGTTGGAACCGAGCTCGGCGCCCTTGTACGCCGTGTAGACGACGTTGCCGTCCTTGTCCAACAGCAGGACGTCGTCGAGGTCGAGCGACTCCGCGACGGAGCGGAAGTACGGGTGGAAGCGCGCGTTGGCCTTCGACCACTCGCTTCCGTCCCCCACGTCGTCGATCTTGATCGATTCTTCGAAATCACCGGATTTCACGGTGTAGTTCGCTTGCAGGTACGTGCGGGCGGGCAACGTCGGGACGAAGGCCTCGTAGTCGAGCTGACCCTCGGAGTTCTCCTGCAGCCGGGGCAGGAACACGTCGCTGTAGAACGCGTCGAGCTCGGTCCGCTGCGCTGCGTCGACCTTCGCGTCATCGAGGTCGGCATAGGCCTCGTTGAAGGCGACCGAGGCGATCACGGCCATGCCCTGACTGTCCAACTGCACCGCACCTTGGCGCTCGTTCAGAATCGCCTGGACGGCCTTGAGCCGTTCGTCCGAGACTTCGTGGACCCGGTCGTAGGTGGCCGCGCGCAGGGCGTTCGAGCCCGAACGATAACCGAAGTATCCGACCGTGACCGTCGACACGATGCTGGTCAGCAGCAGCAGGAGCAGGAGCTTGCCCTGGATGCTCCCCAATCGCGGCCGGGACACCTGAGGACGCCACCGTCGGGGCTGCGGTTCGGCCTCGCCCATCAAAACCCCCATACCGGTCGATTCAAACCTCAGGCGCCACTCACGCCTCGGCAGAACGCTAGGGGTGACGTGCCGGGGTGCGCATCCTGCGGCACAGATCGCGCGCTGCACGGGCACGAAGTGTGATTCAATCCCTGCGCAGAGACCGATAGTCGCCGGGCGTGCATCCGAACCGTTGCTGGAACGCGCGGGCGAAGGACGACGCCCCGGAGAATCCACAGGTGTGCGCGATGCCGGCGAGCGTCATCTCGACCGCGCGAGGATGACTCAACAGTTCACTGGCGTGGTCGAGACGGCGTTCTCGAAGCAGGGCCGCGACCTGCGTGCCCGAACCTTCGAAGGCCCGGTAGAGCACGCGGCGACTGACCGACAGCGCCTCCGCCATGGCGGCCACCGTCAGGGACGGGTCGGCGAATCGGGCGTCGATGATTCCCAGCGCCCGCAGTCGGACGGCCGCCAGGCCGTCGTACTCGCCGCTCTCGGTGCGCGGCTCCCGGTCCGCCAGGATCGACATCGCCGCGTGCCCCAGGGCCATCGCCAGATGACGGTCCCTCGGCCCTGAGTCCTCACCGGTCACGGAAATCTGGCTGATGAAGTCACGGGCCAGACCCGCGCGCGGCGACAGGTCCCACGACGAGGCGACGAGCGTCGTCTCGGGCTGTCCCCACGCCAGCAGGTGACGCGCCTCGAGATAAAGCTGGACCGAGGCGTAGCCGTCACTGTTCTCGAGCCGGAACGGGCGGTCCTGTCGCACCAGCGCAGCTTGGCCCACCCGCACCGTCACGTCGCGACCATCCTGCTCGATCCTGGTCCAGCCACTCATCGGAAATCCGAGCTGGACGAAGCCGCGGTAGGCGTCGTTGACCATCTCGACACTGCGCTCTGAGACGAGCGCGTCACCCTCGTACCGGGTGAGGCGCACTGATCCGACCTTGGCGGTCCAGACCCGCGCGCGAAACGGAAGGGAAACCGCCTCGAGCCTCGCATGGATCGAGGCCGCCCGGAGGGCGTCGGGACCACGGAGTTCCAGCCCGGAGGCGAACGGCACCCGCGAGGCGTCGAAATCGACCCTGGTGCGGAGCACAGGTAGATCCTAGTGGGCTCGCGCCCCGGACCGCCTCTACTGACCGGACGCGGCCTTCTTGGCCGTCGACTTCTTGCTGGCGGCCTTCTTCGTCGTGGCCTTCTTGGCGGGCGCCTTCTTCGTCGCCTTCTTCGCCGTCGACTTCCTGGTCGTCTTCTTCGCGGACTTCGTCGCCGGGCCCTTGGCGCGACGCTCGGCGAGCAACTCGATCGCCCGCTCGCGCGTGAGCGTCTCGAGGTTGTCGGTCTTGCGCAGCGTCGCGTTGTACTCGCCGTCGGTGACGTAGTCGCCGAACCGGCCGCTCTTGGCCACGATCGGCTTGTTGCTGGTCGGATCCTCGCCGAACTCCTTGAGCGGAGCCGCGGCCGCTCGTCGCCCGTAGGTCTTGGGCTGGGCATAGATGGCCCGGGCCTGTTCCTCGGTGAGGGTGAGCAATTGCTCCTCGGACTCGATCGAACGCGAGTCGGTGCCCTTCTTCAGGTACGGGCCGTAGCGGCCGTTCTGGGCCGTGATCTCGGTGCCGTCGACGTCCGTGCCGACGACGCGCGGCAGCGTCAGCAACTGCACGGCCTCGTCCAGGCTGATCGAATCCAGGTCCATCGACTTGAACAG
>CAYYQO010000153.1:4471-7738 GCA_964473845.1 uncultured Aeromicrobium sp. | reverse complement strand
CGTCCGCAACGCCACACCCCCTGACCGCACCGCTCACCGCCGACCCGACACTTCGTCCCCCACGGCGAGGCGCAGCCTCCCACCAACTCGATACGCGTCATCGCAAGCTCGGCGCTACGCGATCAACGACCCGCCGGAGATCAGCCCGTGTTGCGCAGGCCGTTCGCGATGCCGTTGACGGTCTGCAGCAGCGCCGCACGCAGTTCCTCGTCGACCGCGTCCGGGTCGGCGCGGTGCCGGGCGAGCAGATCGACCTGGGCGAACGAGATCGGTTGCAGGTAGGCGTCACGCACGTCCAGGGTGCGCTTGAGCGCGGGCTGGTCGTCGAGCAGATGCGTCTCGCCGGTGACCCGCAGAACCTCCTGGACCGTCAGTTCGTGCTCGGCCCGGATCAGTTCGAAGATGGGCCGCAAGTGTTCCGGTACGAGCGTCTCGACGTAGTGCGCCGCGACGTCGAGGTCGGTCTTGGCCAGGGTCATCTCGACGTTGGAGATGAAGGTGCGGAAGAAGTTCCACTCCTCGAGCATGTCGGCCAGCACCTCGTCCTGGCCGGCGAGCCGTGCCGCCCGGAGGCCGCTGCCCACGCCGAACCAGCCCGGCACGATCTGGCGACTCTGTGTCCACCCGAACACCCAGGGGATCGCGCGGAGCCCGTCGATGCCGCCACCGGTCTCGGGACGACGTGACGGACGTGATCCGATGTTCAGATCCCCCAATTGGTCGACGGGGGTGGATGCGAGGAAGTACTCGAACAGCCCCGGATCGTCGATGAGTCGGCGATAGGCCGCATAGGCCGCGTCACTGATCTGGGTCATCGTGTCGTCCCACGACTGCAGCGTCTCGGCCGACGTGCGGGCCTGCAGGTGCAGCGTCGACGCTTCCAGCACCGCCGCCAGCGTCAGTTCGAGGTTCTCGTGGCCGAGCCGCGGCAGCGAGTACTTGTCGCTGATGACCTCGCCCTGCTCGGTGAACTTGATGTCGCCGGTCAACACGCCGTTCGGCTGGGCCAGGATCGCGTCGTACGTCGGGCCTCCGCCGCGGCCGACCGTGCCGCCGCGACCGTGGAAGAGCCGCAGCGTGACGCCGTGCTTCTGGGCCACGTCACGCAGGGCCCGTTGGGCTCGGTGCAGCTCCCACTGCGACGTCGTGATTCCACCAGCCTTGTTTGAGTCGGAGTACCCCAGCATGACCTCCTGCCGATCGCCGCGCAGGCTCACCAGGGTGCGGTAGTTCGGGTCCGACAGCAGTTCGTCGAGAACGTCACCGGCTCGTCGGATCTCGTCGACGGTCTCGAGCAGAGGCACGAAGTCGAGCCGGGCGAACGGTTCGACACCCTCGCCGCCGACGAGGTCGACGAGTCCGGCCTGACGTGCCAGCACGATCGGGGCCAGCAGGTCATCGCCGCCGAGGGTCATCGAGACGATGTACGACTCGATGACGTCGTCGCCGAACGTCTGCTTGAGCTCGCGCACGGCCGTGAACACGCCGTAGGTCCGCGCTCCCCAATCGTCGAGCGGAGGCGGGTCGAGCGCGAGCGGTCGGAGCCGGCCGAGTTCCTGCGAGAGCAGATCGAACCGTTCCTCGCGGGTCAGCGACTCGTACGGCTTCCCCGACTCGTCGAGTCGGTCGTACAGCACGCCGAGCGCATGATGATGGGCCTCGGCGTGCTCGCGAATGTCCATCGTCGCCAGGTGCAATCCGACCGAGGCGATGGTGCGGATCGCCCGGGCCAGCATCCGGTCCGCGACCAGTTCGCCACCGTGGGCGCGCAAGGACGTGTCCACGACCGCGAGGTCGGCGAGCAGTTCGGCGCGGTCCGCGTAGTCGCGACCCGGCTCGTGCGGGGTGCCGGCAGCGACACGGGCCGCCGAATTGGCGACCTTGAGCTTCACGCACGACAGCTTGAGCCGGTACGGCTCGTGGGCGTTGACGGTGAGCAGCCGGGGGTCGAGATCGGGCAGTGCCGCCAGGTCCCGCTCGAGCGACTCCCTCAGTTCCGCACTGACCTCGACGAGCTCGGCCGACGACGACAACTCGCGGATCAGCAGATCGAGGTTCGCGTCCACGATCCGCGTCGCCACGACGTTCTGCAGCTTCAGGATGCTGAGGGTCACTTCGGGGGTGACGTTCGGATTGCCGTCACGGTCGCCGCCGATCCACGTCCCGAACGACAGCGGCCGGTGGGTGGGATCGAGCGTGATGCCGTGCCCGGCGAGCTGGTCGGCGAGATCCGTGCCGATGTCGGGCAACGCCTCCTCGAGGATCTGTTGCAGGAAGAACACCAGGTGCCGGGCTTCGTCGAGCGGGGTGGGCCGGGTGCGGCGGACGGCGTCGGTCTGCCAGATGAGGTCGATCAGCTGGGCCAGGTCCTTGTCCTGGGCGGCCCGTTTGCGGCTGTCTGCCGCGGCCGGCGCCGAGAGGATGTCGGCGATCCGGCGCAGTTTGGTCAGTAGGGTGCGGCGACTGACCTCGGTGGGGTGGGCCGTGAAGACGACCCGGGCGTCGATGCGGTCGATCGCCTCGTGCAGACTCTCGGCGCCCTGCTCGGCGAGGATCTCGGCGAACGCGCGGGCCAACCAGCCCTCGTCGTCGGGTCGCTCGTCGATGCCCCTGACCCGGGCGACCTGTTCGGCTACGTTCGCGAGGTTGAAGTAGATGCCGAACGCGCGCACGAGTTTGCCCAGCGTCGTTGCGTCGAGTTCGGCCAGGATGCGACGGATCTGGTTCGCGGCCTCGTGACGCGCGGCGGCGTCGGTGGACTCTTCGAGGATCTTGCCCTGGGCACGGACCTGTTCGACCTGGTCGTAGAGTTCCCGGCCTTCGAGACGCTGCAAGGTCCCGCCCAGCAGATCGCCCACGCGGCGCACGTCGAGGCGCAGGGTGTCGTCCTTGGAGCGGGCGATGGAATCGAACTCGGAGGTCGTCATGAGGCTCCCCTCAACGTCGTGGTGTGGGGGCGCCGTTGCCCAGGTCCAGCGTAGTCAGTGTGGAGTCTGCGCGCGAAGTGCGCTGCGGTCACTCCTGACGGAACACGTGCCGGGTCAGCGCCTGGACGTCACGGTCGAGCAGATCGATGCGCTCGTCGACCCGCTTGAAACCCGATCGCATCTCGGTCCGCAATGAGCCGATCTCGCCGCTGAGCTCAGAGTGAACACGGCCGATATCGCCGCTGAGGTCAGAGCGAACACGGCCGATATCGCCGCTGAGGTCAGAGCGAACACGGCCGATCTCACCGCTGAGGTCAGAGCGAACACGGCCGATCTCACC
>CAYYQO010000153.1:0-4371 GCA_964473845.1 uncultured Aeromicrobium sp. | reverse complement strand
AGCGAACACGGCCGATCTCACCGCTGAGGTCAGAGCGAACACGGCCGATCTCACCGCTGAGGTCAGAGCGAACACGGCCGATCTCACCCATGAGCCCGGCGTGAACGCCGCTGATCTCGTGACGGACCGAGCCGATCTCGGCACGCAGCACCCGGGTGAAACTGCTCGTGACCACGCCGACCAACCCGAAACAGACCGTCAGCGAACCGATGATCAAGGTCCAGGCCTGGGCGTCGGTCACGTTCTCTCCTCATATCGGGCGGTGTCGACCATTCTGACAGCACGGCGGCGGTCGCGCGAGGGCCTCAGGGCGAGCTGTGGACAACTGCGTCGACCAGTTCGCGCCAGGGGCCGTCGAGTTGTTGTTCGGGCAACGTGACCTCGCGGTCATTGGCCTGCAGTTCGTACACGAACTCGTCGGGCCTGCACTCACCCGGGGCCGCGTCCCACGGGCACGCCTCGACGAGCGGCCACCAGTCTCGGGCTTCGGCCTCGGACGTGGCCTCGACCTGCCATTGGCGGCGCAGGCCGGCGAAGCCGCCGGTGCGGATCACCCGGACGACGAGGAGGGGTCGGGAGTCGAACTCGTCCATACCCCCACAGCCTGCCACGCCTCGCGCACCACGTCTGCTGCGTCGTACTTCTGGGCCGCAGCGAAGGTGGCCTGCGCGAACTGCTCGAACGTGGCCCGCGGCGAGAGTTCGCCGCGCAGGGTGTCGTACCAGATGCGTCCCGCGACCTCCCAGGCCCGACCGCCCAGCTCGGTGGCCGCCAGGTGGAACGCCTTGTTGGGGATGCCCGAGTTCAGGTGGACGCCGCCGGCGTCCTGGCGGGTCACGACGAAGTCGTCCATGTGGGCCGGCTGGGGATCCCGGCCCAACACGTCGTCGTCGTAGGCCGTGCCCGGAGCCGACATCGACCGCAGCGCCAGGCCCTCGACCTCGTCGGTGAACAGGCCGGCACCGATCAGCCAGGACGCCTCGGCCGCCGTCTGCCCGGCCGCACACTGTTCGACCAGGGCGCCGAAGACGTCGGCGACTGATTCGTTCAGGGCCCCTGACTGGTCCCGGTAGACGAGCCCGGCCGTGTACTCGATGACGCCATGGGTCAACTCGTGCCCGATCACCGAGAGGGAGGCGGTGAACCGGCCGAAGATCTCTCCGTCACCGTCACCGAAGACCATCTGGTTGCCGTCCCAGAAGGCGTTGTCGTACGCGCGGCCGTAATGAACCGTGCCGACGAGCGGCAGACCGGAGTCGTCGATGGACCGACGGCCGTACACCTCGCGGAACAGCCCGTCCGTCGCACCGAAACCGTCGTACGTCTCGTCGACGGCGATGTCATCCGTCGCGGAGTCGCCTTCGCCCCGGACCAGGCGACCGGGCAGGGTCAAGCCGTTCTCGGCGTCGTGCACCCGCCGCTGCAGTCGGCCAGGATCGGCACCAATGCCAGGTCGCGCCGTCGGCCGCGTGCTGGGCCGCTCATGATGCTCGGGCCACTCGCCCAGAGCGGCCTGCGCAGCCTGCGCGGCCGTGGCGAACCTGTCCTCCTCGAGTCCGGCGATCTGACGGAGCAGGTAGGGCGGGACGATGCCCCTGGCGCGGTTCCCCCGATGAGTGGTCATGGAATCGACGGTAGGCGCTCGCACCGACAAGTCCCCGCCGATTCTCAGCAGATGGTCGCCAGTCAACGTCGGGACACGGCAACTTTTGGTGAGGGCTCCACGTTCCACGCGCGCGAGTGGGTGTATCCCTCACCAAAAGTGGGGGCCACGGCGCCACCACGGCGGTGGCCGAGCTGACCTTCCTGGATCGTTGGCCGAGCGACGCCTCCGTCGAGGGGGTCACGGACCGCGTACGCTGCACGTCATCGTCGCCGAATGATCGGAAGTGGACTCCATGACCTTGGTCGCCCAACTCTTCGCGCTCCTGGCCGCACTCCTGCACGTCTACATCTTCTGGCTCGAGGCGTTCGCCTGGACCGGTCCTCGGGGCCGTGCGACCTTCGGAACCTCGCAGGCCGAGGCCGAGTCGACCCGTGAGCTCGCCTACAACCAAGGCTTCTACAACCTCTTCCTGGCGGTCGTCGCCGTCGTGGGTCTGGCGTTCTGGTTCGGCGGTTCCGACGACGTCGGCCGCGCGTTGACGCTCGCTGGTTGCGGCTCGATGCTCGCTGCGGCGGCGGTCCTGCTGCTCAGTTCACCCGACAAGGCGAAGGCCGCCGCCACCCAGGGCGCGTTTCCGCTGGTCGCCGTCGTCGCCACGGTCGTGACCCTGCTCTGAGCCGACGGCGTCCACGCGAGTTCGCCTGCGGATGACCTCACCGCGTGTCGCTGACCTCTGGCCCTCTGGTCGGCGACCGGCAAGAATGGGAGCGTGATCGAGTTGAACGAGCCGCAGGTCTGGACGCTGATCGGCGTGTTCGCGGCATCGACGTTCGCGATGATGGGCATCGTGACAGGGTCGCTGACGCGCGTGGTGCGGGCCGAGATCGGTGGGTTGCGTGGCGAGATCGGCAGCCTCAGGCGCGAGATGAGAACCGAGATCGGCGGCCTCCGGGCCGAGATGAATGCCCGGTTCGAACGCGTCGACGCCCAGTTCGAACGGGTCGACACCCGGTTCGAGCACATCGACCGCGACATCCAGGCGCTGATGCGGCACGTCTTCCCCGAACGGAACTGACTCCGCTCAGCGACGACGACGCCAGACGGCGACCTGATGCCCACCGTAGAGCGCCGGCAGGTTCTGCGGCGACTGCGCCTGCGCGAGTTCGGCCTGCAGTTCGGCGACCTTCGCCTGCAGCGCGGCCACCTGGTTCTCGAGCGCGATGACCCGCTTCACGCCTTCGAGACCGAGCCCTTCGGCCGTCAGTTGCGCGACCATCCGCAGCAGTTCGATGTCGCGCAGCGAGTAGCGGCGCCCGCCGCCGCTGGTGCGCCCGGCGGCGACCAGCCCCATCCGGTCGTACGTGCGCAGCGTCTGGGGATGGAGTCCGGAGAGTTCGGCAGCGACGCTGATGACGAACACCTTGGCCTCGGGTCCGGGCGGGATGAAGTCACTCATGCTTCTCTCCTTCGACCCTGGCCCGGCGATAGGCCTCGACCGCGGCCAATTCGTCGTCGGTCAGGGCCGACGGCACCTGCACCTCGACCGTGATCAACAGATCTCCGCGTGTTCCGTCGCGCTTCGTGCCGCCCTTGCCGCGCGCGCGGAACGTGCGGCCGTTGGGAGTACCTGCGGGGACCTTGAGCTTGACGCTCGAACCGTCGATCGTCGGCGCCTTGACCTCGCCGCCGAGGACCGCATCATCGAACGGCAGCGACACCGTCACGGTCAGGTCGTCGCCCTTGCGGCCGAAGCGCTCGTCGCCCTCGACGTGCACGACGAGGTAGAGGTCGCCGGCCGGAGCACCGGCCTCGCCCACGCCGCCCTTGCCTCGGATCTTGATCCGCTGACGGTCCTTGACGCCGGCCGGCACCTTGACGTTGATCGTCCGGCTGGACGGTGCCCGGCCCGAACCGGCGCATACCTCGCACGGATGCTCGACGACCAGACCCCGCCCGCGGCACTGCGTGCACGGTTCGGTCATCGCGAACACACCACCCGAGGCACCGGTCTGCATGCCGCTGCCTTGGCACTTGCTGCAGACCTTGGGCACGGAACCGGGCTTGGCGCCCGTGCCGTGGCAGTTCCCGCACGGCTCGTCGCTGGTCAGGCGCAACGGCAGGGTCGCGCCCTCGACCGCCTGCCGGAAGGTGATCGTCGCCTCGGTCTCCAGGTCGTCACCGCGGCGCGGCTGGGGCTGACGGCGACGACCGCCGCGCGCTCCCCCGCCGAAGATGCCGCCCAGGATGTCGCTGAGGTCGAAGTCGACCCCGCCGCCGGGCGCGCCACCGCCGGGCGGGAACCCGCCCTTGAACTGCCCGAACAGCGACCGCTGCTCGTCGTACTGCTTGCGCTTGTCGGCATGGCCGACGACACCGTAGGCCTCGGAGATCGCCTTGAACCGCTCCTCCGCCTGGGTGTTGCCGGGGTTGGAGTCGGGGTGGTTGTCGCGGGCGAGTTTGCGGTAGGCCTTCTTGATCTCGTCAGCGGACGCGTCCTTCTTGACGCCCAGGACGGCGTAGAAGTCCTTCGACGCCCAGTCAGTCGGTGCGCTCATGCGTCACCCCTCCTCTCGTGTGTTCGTTTGGGCTGATCTCGGTCACTCGTCCGACGTGGGCTGCTCGGTCGCCTCGGCCGCGGCTCCCGGGTCCACGACGCCGACGACCGCGGCACGCAGGACACGGTCACCGACGCGATAGCCCGTGCGCATCACCTGGGCGATGCTCTGGACCGTGACGTTCGGATCCTCGCCGGCGTGGAAGACGGC
>CAYYQO010000152.1:0-7792 GCA_964473845.1 uncultured Aeromicrobium sp. | reverse complement strand
GACGAGCAACTCGTCGCCGACGACCTCGTCCGCTGGTTGAAGATCCTCGAACCGGTGGCCCACGACCTGGGCTGCGAGCAGGAACTCGGCGGAATCCACGAGATCATCGAGGTCGGCGCCTCGTACCAGCGCCAGCGCGCCGTGGCCGAGGCGAACGGCGGAGCCCTCGACAAGGTGGTGTCGGCGCTGGTCGAGGAAATGCGCACGGGTCGTCCGTTGTTGCCCTGAGCAGACCTGTTCCCGAATTGAGGAGTTCCCCGTGACGACCGAGACCGTTGACCTCGAGACCGTTGACCTGTGGTTCGACCCGTTGTGCCCGTGGGCCTGGATGACGTCGCGGTGGATCCTCGAGGTCGAGCAGGTCCGGCCGGTCCGTACCTCGTTCCACGTCATGAGCCTGTCCGTCCTGAACGAGGACAAGGACGTGCCCGAGCAGTACCGCGAAGCGATCCAGCGTGGCTGGGGCCCGGTGCGCCTGTGCATCGCGGCCGAGCAGAAGTACGGCACCGAGGTGCTGCGCGACCTGTACACGGCGCTCGGCACCCGCAGGCACAACGAGGGCCGTGAGTTCGATCGGGCGCTGTACGAGGAGGCGCTGGCCGAGGCCGGGCTGCCGGTCGAGTTGGCCGATGCCGCCGACGACACGTCGTTGGACGACGCCGTCCGCGCTTCCCATGCCGACGGCATCGACCGGGTCGGCCAGGAGGTGGGCACTCCGGTCATCGCGATCGGCGACATCGCCTTCTTCGGCCCGGTGATCTCGCCCGCGCCGAAGGGCGAGCAGGCCGGCACGGTCTTCGACGGTGCGCGCGCTCTCGCGTCCTACGACGGCTTCTTCGAGCTGAAGCGCACGCGCACCCGCGACCCGATCTTCGACTGACTGAGGGCCGCGGGCGCGCGCACCGTCGATCGAGTAGCGGGGCGAGGAACGAGCCCGCGTATCGAGATCAGGCCAGGGCAGAGACTAAGTTTGGTCCAGTGTCGGACCTGATCGAACGAGCCCGCCATCGCCATGAGCGGTGGCGCACCGACCTCCAGCATCGCTTCCGCACGGACATGCCCACCCGGAACCGGGTCTTCGCGTGGTCCACGCTGGGGCTCGTGGCCGTCGCCGCGGTCGCCGTCGTGGTGCGGTCCGCGGTACAGAGCGTCTCGATCTGGCCCGTGGCGGTTGCCGTCGTCGGCGTGATCCTGGTCCGCCTCGCGATGCTGCGGCCGGCCACGCCCCCGCACGTCCACCAGTTGCCGGGCCACCCCGAGCCTGGTGTCTGTCCGGCGCCCGAACCGGCCGATCGTGGCCCGTTCGTGCTGGCGGTCCGCTGGCTCGGTGCGGCGCTCGCGTTGGCCGTGGCGTTCGCTCCGGCGTGGTGGGCGACGATCGTCCTGGTGGTCCTCGCGCTCGCGTCAGCTCCGGTCGTCGCCGACAAGATCGTGTTGTGGCGGTCCCGCCGGCGTTTGCGCGTGGCGCTGCTCGGCTACGAACCGCGCTTCGTCCTGGGTTACGGCGGGTACGGCGGTGGCCCGATCCACGTCGGCATGTGGGAACCGCACCTGCTGGCGTCGGGGGACCGGGGTGTCATCGTCGGCCTGCGCGGTCACTACTGCGCCGAACTGCGCGCCGGGATCAAGCCGACGATGCCGTGGATCTCGGCCGGATCGGACGTCCTGGGCGACATGCGGGTGCTGACGGTCCCGTCCGTCACGACGTTCTTCTACGTCCACAACGCGCCCGGCCACCTCAAACTGATGGGCATCCGGTCGGTGCGCCACGTGTGGCTCGGCCACGGCGACTCGGACAAGGCGGGCAGCCACCACGTGCGGCACCTGAAGTACGACGTGCTGGTGGCCTCCGGGCAGGCCGCGATCGATCGATACTCCCGGCATGGGGTCGACATTCCCCGCGACCGTTTCGTGCTGCTGGGCCGCCCGCAGTCGAGCGAGGTGCTGCCGGCGACGGTCCCTGTGACCGAGCTCGAACGACCGACGGTCCTGTATGCGCCGACCTGGACCGGCAACGGCAACACCACGAACTTCTCGTCGATCCACGTGGCTGACCGGATTCTGCGCACGTTGCTCTCCGCGAACGTCGATGTCGTGTTCCGACCGCACCCGGTGTTCCTGCGCGATCCCTACTGGTCCAAGAAGCTCGTCGAGTTCAACGACATCCTGCAGGCCGACCACGACGATCCGTCCACCCCGGGCCAGCACGTGTGGGGCGAGGAAGCCGTGCGGATGTGGTCGGTCGCCGAGTGCATGAACCGCTCCAACGCGTTGGTCTCGGACGTGTCCAGCGTCGTGTCCGACTGGCTGGCCTCGGGCAAGCCCTACCTCATGCTCAGCACGGTCCACGGCCTCGACGAGTTCGTCGCGGAAGTCCCGGTGGCCGCCGGGGGGTACGTGGTCGACGCGGACCTGACCGACCTACCCGAGGTGCTTGACGAGATGCTCCACCGCGATCCGATGGCCGACCGGCGCCGGCAGCTCAAGATCCACGTCCTGGGCGACTTCGAGGGCGACGAGTCGGCGCAGGCGTTCGCCGACTGGGTCCACACGATGGCCCACACGCCGATGGCGCGGCGCTGAGTTGCGATGAGAGGATGGCCGCATGCGCGTCCACCTCGGTGCCGATCATGCCGGCTACGAACTGAAGAACCATCTCGTCACGTGGCTCTCGGAGCACGGTCACGAGCCCGTCGACCACGGTGCCCACGAGTTCGACGCCGAGGACGACTACCCGCCGTTCTGCGTCGAGGCGGCCCAGGCCGTGCTCGATGACCAGGGTTCGCTCGGCATCGTGATCGGCGGCTCGGGCAACGGCGAACAGATCGCGGCCAACAAGGTGCCCGGCATCCGCTGCGCCCTCACGTGGAGCGTCGAGACCGCGCAATTGGCACGTCAGCACAACAACGCCCAGGTCATGGGCATCGGCGCGCGGATGCACTCGATCGACGAGGCCGAGCAGATCGTCGAGGCGTTCCTGACGACGCAGTGGAGCCAGGCCGACCGCCACCAGCGTCGGATCGATCTGCTCGCGACGTACGAGGAGACGGGCAGGTTCTGATGGAGGGGCAGCGTGCCTGAGGGGCACACCCTCCATCGGCTCGCGCTCGAACTGACGGACACGTTCGGTGGCCGTCCTGTTCGCTCGTCGAGCCCGCAGGGCAGGTTCACCTCGGCAGGTCGCCTCGACGGCCGGGAACTGAGGGGGGCGACCGCCCACGGCAAGCACCTGTTCGTGGCCTTCGACGGCACGGAGGAACAGGTCCACGTCCACCTGGGATTGTACGGGGCGTTCACGTTCGTTGAAGATCCCGCGCCTCCCGTCGTGGGTCAGGTGCGCTGGCGACTGTCCGGTCATCGGGTCACGGCAGACCTGCGAGGCCCGACCGCGTGCGACCTGCTGACGCCCGACGAGGTCGAGGCCATCCGCGCTCGGCTGGGCGAGGACCCGCTCGATCCCGCTGCTGACCCCGCGCGGGCGGGCGAGATCGTCGCGCGTTCGCGGGCACCGATCGCCACCCTGCTGATGGACCAGCGGATCGTGGCCGGGGTCGGCAACGTGTACCGCGCCGAGGTGTTGTTCCGGAACCGGATCGATCCCACGGTGACCGGGCGCGATCTGAGGCCCGGCACCTTCGGTCTGCTGTGGTCCGATCTGGTCGACCTGATGGCCGAGGGGGTCAGGGTGGGCCGGATCGACACGGTGCGGCCCGAACACGAGCCCGAGGCGATGGGGCGGCCGCCCCGCGTAGACGACCATGGCGGCGAGGTCTACGTCTACCGGCGTGACGGGCAGTCGTGCCTGGTGTGCGGAACGCGCGTGCGCGCCAAGGTTCTTGCGGGCAGAAATCTGTTCTGGTGCCCACGGTGCCAGCGTCGCCGGTAAGGTCAATTCGTGGCCAGGACGAGAGGGATCAAGAGCGACCCCGTGGGTCGTTATCTCTCGATGAATGCGCGCGAATGGCGGTCGGGATCGAAGGACGGTCAGATGACCGTGCTGGCCGCCCTGCTCGTGCTCACGTTCGTGATGTTCCTGATCAGCCTGCAGTGGTACTCCGTCATGCCGTCGGCGACGTTCATCCTGCCGATCGTGGTGGGTGGCGTGTTGTTGCAATGGGGCCCGCAGGTGCTGCTGTCCGGGGTCGCCCTGTTCGCTGCCACGGTGTCCGCCCTGGTCCAGTCGTTGGGTTTCGGGTTCAACGACGCGCGGCCGTCGACGTTGGTCGCGGTCTACCTCACGGCCGGAGTCGTCGTCTTCAGTTCGTCGCGCAATCGTTCGGGTCTGCCGTCGGCACTCGGCGAGGCGATGCTGATGGAACTGCGCGATCGGCTCCAGGCGCAAGGGGTGGTGCCGCCGCTGCCGGCTGGCTGGGTCAGCGAATCGGCGATGGAGACCGCCGGATCGGCCAAGTTTGCCGGCGACTTCCTGGTGGCGAACCTGTCGAAGGACGAGAAGTACCTCGAGATGGTGCTGGTCGACGTGTGTGGCAAGGGCGTCGCCGCCGGCACCCAGTCGCTGCAGCTGGCTGGTGCGTTGGGCGGGCTCATCGGCTCCCTGCCGCCGCTGGGACTCTTCGCGGCCGGCAACGACTACCTGTTGCGCCAGTCGTGGGACGAGGGTTTCGCCACGGCCGTGCACGTCTTGGTCAACCTCGAGACCGGTGGGTACGAAGTCCTCAACGCCGGACACCCGCCCGCGATGCACTGGAACGTCGATGCGCGCGAGTGGGTCGTCTCGGGGGCCCGTGGTCTGGCGCTGGGCATCATCGATCGCCCCGAGTTCAGGGGGACGACCGGCGTCCTGCGGCCGGGCGAGGCGCTCATGTTCTACACGGACGGGGTCGTCGAGACCCGATCGCTGGACCTTGCCGTCGGCATCGACTGGTTGCGTGGCGCGGCCAAGATCGCGATCGCGCCGGGGATGAAGGGTGCACCGCAGCGCATCCTGGGTCAGACCGAGACCGGTGAGGACGACCGCGCGGTGTTGATCCTGCACCGCCTGCCGGAGGAGACGTCGCCGGAACTGCCTCAGGAGAGGCCCCGCGGGCGACGCGTCAAGTGACTGGAGCGGACGACGGGACTCGAACCCGCAACATTCTGCTTGGAAGGCACGGACTTGGAGATCACGACGACCTCGAACCCTTCGGCTGGGAGGCAGCGTGAGCGCCCTCAGTCGCGACGCCAGGACCGTAATCCGTGACCGCGGCGCGAACGTCCGCGACTACGTGAAGCAGTGGGCTCCCGACGGCCAATGGGTCGGCGACCGGTGCGGCTGCCCCGACGACAGGTGCATCGGCCACCACCACGACGAGCACGACGAGTGCGGATGCCTGCGGAGTCTCGTCGATGACTTGTTCGCCGGAGCCTTGCCGTGAACCCGCCTGTGGACACCCCGCCGGAGGGCGGTCGGCTGGCCCTAGTCTCCGAGCCCATGAGGGAAATCACACCGCTGTTAGAACACTGGATCAGATGGATGAGAGCACAGGCATGGTCCGAGCAGACGATCGGTGACCGCGTCAGCATGATCGCGCGGTTCGCCCGCCAGGCCGAGGTCCCACCCGAGGAGTTGACAGGCGACGACGTGCTCAGCTTTCTCGGCCGAACCGACATGGCGCCGGGTACGAAAGCGACCTACCACGCGAACCTGAACAGCTGGTTCCGGTGGCTCAACCGGGCCGGCATCCGTGACGACAATCCCATGGAGGACATCAAACGTCCCAAGGCCCGCCGGCGTGACGTGAAGGTCCTCGCCAGCGCCCACGTGCGACACCTACTCGACTCCGGCATCCGCACCCGGACCCGCGCCATGGTGCTGCTGGGCGCCTATCAGGGGTTCCGCGCCGGCGAGATCGCGGCGATGCACGGGTCCCAGATCGACCTGCTCGCCGGCGAGCTCGAGGTGACCGGGAAGGGCGGCACCTACTCGGTGCTGCCGTTGCACCCGCTCATCGCCGACCTGGCCAAGCGTATGCCGCGGAACGACTGGTGGTTCCCCCAATACGGGAAGAACCGCGCCGGCGAGGCCGGCGGCCACATCCTCGCGAACTCGGTGGTGGGGACCGTCGGGACCGCGATGAAGCGAGCCGGGATCCCGGGCGGCTGCCACGCGCTCCGCCACTGGTTCGCGTCCGAGTTGCTGCGCCAAGGCACAGACCTGCGCGTGATCCAGCAGCTGATGCGGCACGCCAGCCTCGCGACCACGCAGCAGTACCTGCACGTCGATGGGGAGCAGCGCCGGTTGGGCCTGCTGTCGCTGCCCGACCTGACGCTGCCCGAGCCAATCGAAACGCCGGCCGAGACTTCACTGATGGTCGCGGACTGCCAGTGCCACCCGGCGGTCGCCGCGTAGAGCCGAACACACAGCAGCGCCCCGTCCCCCCGATTGGGGACGGGGCGCTGCTGCCCCGTGCAAGTTAGTTCTGCGAGCTCACCGCCGTGGGCCGGTAGGCGACGCCAAGGCCAGCGGCAAGTCCCGCGGCGACGGTCGTGATCACGCCGCCCGTGGCCGCTACTTCAACAGCGACTGGCTGGAACCAGATAGCGACGACACCGCAGACGAGGGCGTTCGTGGCGGCGACACCGAGGCCGGTGAAATAGGCGATCGTGCGGACGCGTTCGGGGACGCGAGGAGTGGATTCGGTCATGGTTAGGCCTTCTTTCCGAATACGGCCCAGACGATCGGGTGATCGCTGGCAGTGGTGGTGGTGCCAGTCGAGAGGGTCGGGCGGTTGCCGTAGATCGCGTCAATGACGTGCTTGACGGCGGCCTTGATCCCGGCCGGCCCGAATGCCTTGTCGCGCACCCAGGAGTTCGAGTTCTGATCGACGCCGATGACAGTCCGGGTCTTCCACGTGGGCAGGCGGTAGCGGGCCGCGAACCGTTCCATCGCGGCGATGACGCTCTTGCCCTGCTTGACGCGGATCTCGTCGAAGCGTGCGCCGGGCCGGTAGTCGAAGTGGCTGACCCCGATGTGGACCCAATGTCCGTTGATGAGGGCGCGGACTCGTGCGAGGACTTCGTCGCGGCCTTCGCCTTGCACGCTCTTGGGCAGGACGTAGGATCCGGCGTACTCGATCTGGGTTCCCTTGGGGACGGCGACGAGGTTCCCGTACTCGGCCAGCGGCACGTCGTATCCCTCGGCGGCCAGCCCCTTCTTCCACGCGGCGCGCTGGTTGTCGCGCACCTCGTTGAGCGTGATGATCTCGGCCTTGCGCTTGACCAGATCGGCGAGCATCTTGGGTCGGCGTGCATCGATCGTCCGGGTGCCCTCCCCGCCGTCGTCTCCCCACGTGTTCAGGTGCTCGTGTCGCAGCCAAGGCACGACGCTCGGAGCGGGCACAGGCGTCGCGTCCACGCGCTTGAGGTAGTCGGTGTGGTACCAGAGCGCGGACGCTCGGACCCACTTGCCGGACTGGCGGGTGGCTGTGAAGCGGATCCCCTTGTCGCGGGTCGCGCCGATGGCGTAGTCGGTGCCCGGCCCACTGCGTCCATTGAGTGCCGAGGCGGTGATTTCGTAGCGGACGGGCACGGGCAGCGCCGTGCCTGCGTCCGGTGCGGGAGCCTTGACCGACTGGTAGTTGATCGCGATGGCCGGGTCTCGGAAGTTCGCGGCCGCGAAGTTGCCGCCCTTGACGCGCAGCTCCATGTGCAGGTGCGGACCGGTGACGTTGCCGGTCGAGCCGGTGACGCCGATCTGCTGGCCTGCGGTGACGGTCTGGCCGACACGCACGGTCGCCTTACCAGCGGGCATGTGGCAGTACCAGACGTCGTACGATCCCCACCGGATGATGAC
>CAYYQO010000151.1:0-7815 GCA_964473845.1 uncultured Aeromicrobium sp. | reverse complement strand
AGCTCGGTGCCCTCGGTGCCGGTACGCTCGGCGTGGGCATGTGGTTCCTCGTGGCGTCCCGTCGTCGCCGTGAGACCGAGGAGGCACAGTCATGAGTCAGGGGACAGGAACACGCGTGAAGGCTGAGTCGTCGAAGAAGAAGGTCGTGGCGCTCGCCGTGGCACTCGTGGTCCTGGTCGTCGCCGTGGTCGCGATCACCCTGGCGGTCCGTGGAGGCGACGATGACGCCTCCACGGCCTCCGGCCCGGGTGGTACGCAGCTCGATCAGTACCCGGTGCCCGATGTCGACAAGCTGGACAAGGTCGGATCCAAGGCCAAGCAGACCGAGATCACCTCGTGCAGCGCACTCGACGAGGGCGGCTGGCAGGCGATGGGCACGGTCGAGAACACCGGGGACAAGCCCCGCGACTACGAGATCACGGTGTTCTTCATGAACGACGAGAAGGCCGTCAACTTCGCCGCGACCAAGGTGACCGCCCCCGCGGACACCAAGGTGCCGTGGGTGGTCGAGAAGGTGTTCGGCACCGACTACGACCTGACCTGCAAGCTGGTCGCCGTCAGCTGAGGCGTCCGTCCCGGGGCGGTTGGTGAGTGATCAACTGCCCTGGGCGGAAACGTCGCCGTTCCCGTTCCCGTTGCCGTCCCGATGGGCGGCCGAGACCCGGCTGACGAAGTCGGTGGGGGACTCGCCCGGGCGGGGCTGGTAGGAACTCACCGCCGCCACGACGCCCAGGTCGTCGACCTCGATCTGCATCGGCACGGTCGCCGTGGGCGAGTCGCTGAGTTCGGCGACGAAGACCCACGTGTCGAGCCGCGCCCACTCCAGGTGGGACCAGCCCTCCTCGGAACTGCGCGACTCGATACGGCGCGCCATCAGGAACATCAACTCGTTAGCGCGGTCTCGGTCCGCCGCCTCGATGTCGATGCGCACCACCAGGTTGCCAGCAGCGGCCGCGTGCTGAATCTGCTCCAGCGCCGCTTTGCGACCGAGCGTGTGAGTCGCCGGGTCGTGACCCTTGAGCGCGCCTGACACCACAGGGAACGACGAACTCTCGAACGAGGTGCGCACGGGGCGGAACATCAGCACCCGGTCGGTGTGCCGCGACCGTGGATCCACGTCGTGAACCGTCACCGCCGTGCGCAACATGCCGCCGCGGATCGACAGATTGACGTTCTGATCGTCCGTGAAGGGTCCGTCCACGCCCAGCGCCTGGCTGAGGTCGAGCCCCCGCGTCGCGGTCGTGCCACACAGTTCGAGCAGGCTGGCGGCGGGTCCGTTCCAGTCCTGCAGGAAACCGCGACGGTCGACGACGAAGACGAAGATGCCGATCGAGTCGACGAGTCGGCCCGCCCGCGAGGCAGACTGTGACCACTCGCGGCCATGGCCGGTGGTCCAGACCGCCAGCAGCGCCAGACCTGCCGCGGCGATCGACGTCAGGGCCGGGACGGCCACCTGCGTGGTGACGATCAGCAGCGCCACCGCTTCGGTCGCGACGATGTAGCGGTGCACGTGGGTGGACGGATCGTGCTGGCGCTGGCTCAGCGTCAGCACGCCGGCTCCCAGCAGCGCGAAGGTGTACGTCAGGTGGACCACGAAGACCGGGCTGTCGTAGTACCGGACGCCATCGGTGATGCCGACGGCGGGAAGCATGCCGACGAACGACACGGCGGCGATGACGGCTGCGACGATCCACTGCCAGGCCCTGGCCCGGATCCGGCCGTGCACCAGGCGGCGGCACGTCACGTAGAAGGCGACCACGCAGATCTGGACCACGGCGACGTTGACCGCGACCGTCACGCTCGGTTCGGGATCGTCCGCCCCACGGACCGCGCGAAGCAGGTTCCAGCCGGCGCCGGCCAGCACCATGACGATGACCGGTAGCGACACCGAAGGCCGTTGATAGCGCACGCCCGCGACCGACAGCATCAGCAGTGCTGCGGTAGCCAGGTACATGGCTGTCATGTGCAAAGTGTCGCAGTCCTGAGCGGACTCGGCCATCGTTTTCCGGCGGTTCCTCGAATTCAGAGGCAGACGTCGGCGCGCAGGAAGCCGACCGGAGTGGTTCGTCCGGCCGGTTCGGCGAGGGTGCGCCGGGTCGAGAACTGTTCGCGGTAGAGCCGTGCGTAGAGGCCGTCCTCGTCGCCGACGAGCTCGTCGTGGGTGCCCTGCTCGACCACCCGGCCGTCGACAAGGCCGAAGATCACGTCGGCGTTCTGGATCGTGCTGAGTCGATGGGCGATCGCGAGCGTGGTCCGGCCGGTGGTGGCCCGCTCGAGCGCCTCCTGGACGAGTCGTTCCGTCTCGTTGTCCAGAGCGCTCGTGGCCTCGTCCAGGATCAGGATGCGGGGGTTCTTCAGCAGCACGCGCGCGATGGCGATGCGCTGCTTCTCGCCGCCGGAGAGCCGGTACCCCCGTTCGCCCGTGACGGTCTCGTAGCCGTCGGGGAAGCTCATGATCCGGTCGTGGATGTTGGCGTCACGAGCCGCTGCCACGATCTCGTCGGGATCGGCGCCCGGCTTGGCGTAGGCGATGTTCTCGCGGATCGTGCCGTGGAACAGGTAGGGCTCCTGCGTGACCATGCCGATGCAGTCGGCCAGCGATGAGAGCGAGATATCGCGGACGTCGATCCCGTCGATGAGCACCTGGCCGCGGTCGACGTCGTAGAACCGGGGGACCAGGTACGTGGCGGTGGTCTTGCCCGAGCCGGACGGTCCCACGATCGCTCCCAACTGACCGCCCTCGATCGTGAAGGACAGGGCCGAGAGGGCCCAGGCGTCGTCGCTCGCGGTCGAGGCGGCGTCGATGGGACCGGACGAGTCGCCGAAGCGATCCTTCGACCCGTCGCCGGTCAGCACCCGCGGTTCGGGGTAGCGGAACCACACGTCACGGAACTCGATCGTGCCCTGCAGGTCGGCGGGGCTGACCGTGCGTGCGTCCGGCCGATCGACGATCGCAGGTTCCAGGTCGAGGTACTCGAAGATGCGGCGGAACAGCGCCAGGGATGTCTGGACGTCCAGCGAGACCCGCATGAGTTGCATGAGCGGCATCTGCAATCGTGCCTGCACCGTCGTGAAGGCGACGAGGGTGCCGGCGGTCAGCGACTCCGGGCCGCCGGGCAGGCGACCGGCGATGATGAAGCCCGCGACGAGATAGATGATGGCCGGGGTGATCGCGAAGAACGTCTGGACCGTGGCGAAGAACAGCCGGCCGGTCATGGCCTGTTCGACCTGCAGGCGGGTCTGCTCGAGGTTGGCCATGCGGTAGCGCTCGGCTTCGGACTTGCTGCGGTTGAAGACCTTGGCCAGCAGGATGCCCGAGACGCTGAGTGACTCCTCGGTGATCGCCGTCATCTCGGAGAGGTTCTCCTGGGTGCGCCGGGCCAGCAGTTGGCGGCGACGGCCGACCTTGAGCTGGAGCCAGATGAACAGCGGCATGAGCACGAGCGTGAGCAACGTCAGTTCCCACGACAGGATCACCATTGAGATGAATGCCGCCGTGACGGTGACCGTGTTCTGCAGGATCGACGTGGCCGTGTCGGTCAGGACCGTGCGGACTCCGGCCACGTCGTTCGCGAGCCTCGACTGGATGGCACCGGTCTTGGTCGTCGTGAAGAACGCCAGTTCCATCTTCTGCAGGTGCGCGAACAGTTCGCTGCGCAGATCGGCCATCGCCGAGTTGCCGATCGTGGACGTGAGCCAGTTCTGGGCGATGTTGAGCATCGAGGCCAGGATCGGCAGCGCGCACATCCCCGCGACGAGCCAGCCCAACAAGCCCAGGTCCGGCCCACCCTCGGCGAAGAGGGCATCGTCGAAGACGGCCTGCGTGAGGAACGGGACGATCGCCGTCAGCACCGCAGAGATCACGACGATGACGCCGACCGCGGACATCTTGCTGCGATAGGGCCTCAGCAGGGTCGCGATGCGGCGCAGGACCGGACGGTTGTTCGCGCCGATCTCGGCGTCGCTCAGGTGCGTGACGGTGGGACCCTGGCGGGGCACGCGCTCAGTCCTCGATCCGGGTCAGCACGATCTCGGACTCGTCGGCCGGGACCAGTTCGAGCGTTCCCCAGCCGCCGGCCTCGGTGCGCAACAGCGCCCACACGAACAGTTCACTCGCCACAAACTCCTCGTCGATCGTGACGGTGAACTCGACGGGAACTGATTCGGCTGGCAGCGCCGTGGCGGCGAGCACCTCGCCCTCACCGTCGACCACCTTGACGGTGGCGACCGCACCGGGCGGGACGGCGATGCGTTCACGGATGGACAGGGAACCGGAAACGGAGAGCACGGTCATGTGGTCAGCGTAGTCCCGGCGGCTGGAGAGCGGCCCCTCGAACGACGACGCCGCAGGAGCCCGGTGAGGGACTCCCACGGCGTCGTGGTCAGGCGGAAGCTCAGTTGCAGAGCTTGTCGAGCGCCTCGCCCTTGGCCTGGATGTCCGTGGACAGGGTCTGCATCTGCGTCGAGACTTCCTGCAGCTTGTCCGTGTCGGTGCCGGCGGCCTTCAGGTCGTCGAACGCCGTCTGGAGCTTGGTGAACTCGGCGGCCAGGTCGCCGATCGCCTTCTTGACCTCGGTGTTGTCGAGGCTCTTCTCGGTCTTCTCGAGGGCCTCGGTCATCGACGTGATCGTCGAGGTGGCGGCTTCGGTGTCCGTGGGGTTCAGGCTGCTGAGGTCACCCATCGCAGCCTTGACCTCCTTCTCGGCGACCTTGCAGGCGTCATCGACGGACTGTCCGCCACCACAGGCAGTCAGACCGAAGGACAGGGCCACGGCCGCCAGGGCAGCAGCAGGCTTACGAACGTTCATGGGATTTCCCCCTCAATAGGGCGGCGCCGTCCCGATCCGGGTGCCGCGGTACCGGAAGATCGTTTCATGCCGGATTCGACAGGGACAGGTCAGGCCGGGGAGCGTGCCCGTTAGAGTCCGAGCATGAGCGATATTCCCGGACTGGATGGGGTGCTCGGTGTCGAGCACGTCGAGGCGACTCCCGACAGAGTCGTCGTGCGATTCACAATCACGGACAACCATCTCCAGCCTTTCGGCATCCCCCACGGCGGCATCTACTGCGCGGTTCATGAGTCGACCGCCAGCATGGCCGGCCAGATCTGGCTCGGCACGAAGGGCGTCGTCGTCGGCACGAACAACTCCACCGATTTCCTGCGCCAGGCCAGCAATGGCGATACGATCACGACGACCGCGACGCCGATCCACCGTGGCCGCACGCAACAGCTGTGGCACCTGGACTCGGTCAACCAGCTCGGGAAGCTGATCGCCCAGGGCCAGGTGCGGTTGGCCAACCTCGACCAGGAGGTCCCGCCCGAGGCGATCGAGTACCTGACCCGAACGCCTCCGGTCGGCTGAGACCACGTCGACCGTCGTGATGCGGACAACGAAGACGGGTCCTGCGGTGGGCCGCTAGACTGGAGTGGCTCGCGCACGACTGGCGTTGAGGTGGTTACCACCAGGGAGTGTCGGGCAGCACGACTTCGGGACCGTTCGCCTGGGCCCCGCGTCAGCCCGATGACCGCTGACCGGAGGCCACCTCACGATGACGATGATGACCATGAACTTTGACGCTGCCCACGAACCGATCTCGAGGATCGACGACCAGGACGTCAAGGTCCTGCTGCTCGAGAACATCCACACCGACGGAACTGAGTTCCTGCGCAACAAGGGCTACCAGGTCGAGACCCGCGACCGCGCCCTCTCCGAGGACGAACTGATCGAGGCGATCCAGGGCGTCCACCTGCTCGGGATCCGCTCGACGACCTACATCACCGAGAAGGTCCTGCAGAACGCCCCGGACCTGCTGGCGATCGGTGCCTTCTGCATCGGCACCAACCAGATCGACCTGCCCGCCACCCGGCGCAGCGGTGTCGCCGTCTTCAATGCGCCGTACTCCAACACGCGCAGCGTCGTCGAGCTCGCGATCGCCGAGATCATCTCGCTCGCCCGCCGCCTGCACGAGAAGTCCACCGCGATGCACAACGGCGTGTGGAACAAGTCCGCCGCCGGCAGCCACGAGGTGCGCGGCCGGACGCTCGGCATCGTCGGCTACGGAAACATCGGCAGCCAGCTGTCCGTGATCGCCGAGGCGCTGGGCCTGTCGGTCGTGTTCTACGACATCGACGACAAGCTCGCGTTGGGCAATGCCAAGAAGTGCGCCACACTCGACGAACTGCTCGCGACCGCCGATGTCGTCTCGCTGCACGTCGACGGCCGGCCGGGCAACGCGGGCCTGTTCGGCGACGAACAGATGTCGGCCATGAAGCCGCGCGCGCTGTTCCTGAACCTGTCGCGCGGCATCGCGGTCGACACCGCCGCATTGCGCAGGCACCTCGAGTCCGGTCACATCGCCGGCGCCGCCCTCGACGTCTTCCCCGTCGAGCCCAAGGCCCAGGGAGACCCGTTCGAGAACGACCTGCGCGGTGTGGCCAACGTGATCCTGACGCCCCACGTCGGTGGCTCCACCGAGGAGGCCCAGCAGGACATCGGCCGGTTCGTCGCGTCGAAGCTGCGGGCCTACGCCAAGACCGGCACGACCAGCCTGTCGGTGACGTTCCCCGAACTGAACCTGCCCAGCGATCCGGCGCGTCACCGGCTGGCCCACGTGCACCAGAACTCGCCCGGCGTGCTGGCCACGATCAACACGATCCTGGGTGATCATGGCGTGAACATCGAAGGTCAGCAGTTGGCCACGAAGGGCGAACTGGGCTACGTCGTCACCGACGTGTCCGCCGAGGTCGGTATCGACGTGCTCAAGGAACTCGCGTCGCTCCCCGAAACGGTGCGCCTGCGTCAGTTGAGCTGAATCTCGCGCAGGCGCGAGCGCGATGTGTAGAGCTGCGCACCGTCCCCTTGAACCCAGGACGCGAACTCGGTGCGCTTCGCTACAGATCTGCCAGCCGGCGGAGGGTTTGGGCGACGCCGTCGTCGATGCGGACGGCGGCCAAGTCGTCGCCGCGGGTCGACCCACGGTTGACGATGACGACCGTGGTGCCGTCCTTGGCGGCCCGGCGCACGAAACGCAGTCCGCTCATGACCTGCAGGGACGAGCCGAGGACGACGAGTGCGGCCCCTTCGTGGCCGGCTCGGTCGACGAGGTCGAAGCAGTGGGCGACCTTGGGCTTGGGCACCGACTCGCCGAAGAAGACGACGTCGGGCTTCAGCCGACCGCCGCACTGGGTGCACTCCGCCACGACGAACCCGGCGGTGTCCTCCAGCTCGACGTCGCCGTCGGGCGCGAGGGTGACCTCCTGGTTCGTCCATCCGGGATTCATGGCGTCGAGCCGGTCCTGCACTTCGGTCCGGCCGGTCATGTCGCCGCAGTCGAGGCAGACCACCTTGTCGAGCCGGCCGTGCAGGTCCACGACGTCGCGTGATCCGGCCCGCTCGTGCAGACCGTCGACGTTCTGCGTGATCAGCCCGACCAGGTGGTCCTGCCGTTCGGCCAGGAAGTGATGCGTGAAGTTGGGTTCGGCACCGCCCATCCGGCTCCAGCCCAGATGGGCGCGCGCCCAATAGCGCTGCCGATTCGCCGCCGACGCGATGAAGTCCTGATAGGTCATCGGCTGGCGAGGGACCGATTCGGGTCCGCGGTAGTCCGGGATGCCCGAATCAGTGCTGACGCCCGCGCCGGTCAGGACGAGCCAGCGGCGCTCGAACCAGTCGCTCACCCAGCATCCGGGCGACGCCGGCGGCCGAGGTCGTAGGTGCGCTGTTCCAGCGCGGCCAGCCGCGTCGCGTTCTCGGCGAAACCCGCGCGCATGTCGTCGCGCAGGTCACCGACGCGGGTGTCGAGGGCGTCGAACCG
>CAYYQO010000150.1:0-7969 GCA_964473845.1 uncultured Aeromicrobium sp. | reverse complement strand
CTCGTAATGAGAAGGTCGTCGGTTCGATTCCGACAGGCGGCTCCGTGGTTCCACCGGTCCTTCGACCGTTCAGTTGCCCTCAAGCGGAGCGACAATGACCCCTTCGCCCGGGATGCCCGAGAGTACGCGGAGTCCCGCCCGGCGTCCCGGCCCCCACTGCCGGTGCGTGGCGAACTCGAGTGGCACTCCTCGGGCGACACCAAGGTCGGCGCTGTCGGTGACCTGCAGATGCAGATGCGGCTGGGTCGAATTGCCGGAGTTGCCGCACTCGCCAACCTGCTGCCCCACGATGACGTCGTCGCCCATGCTCACCTGCAGTGACTCCTTCCGTAGGTGCGCCATGGCCACGAACATCTCGCTGGCGTTGTCCCGGATGACCAGATGGTTGCCCGCCAGTGCATCCTGGCCCTCGCGCAATCGGGCCGTCTGCCCGAGGGCGTAAGGGACCAGGGCCAGTTGTGAACGACGTGCCGCGTGATCGGGCTCGCCGTCGTGGACGTGCACCACGACTCCGTCGACAGGCGAGAGCAGTGGTCGACCGAAGGCGAAGAACCGAGTCGCGGGCTCGGTGGCCAAAAAGGTGCGCCAGTCGCGGTTCGGTGCGGTCCTGTGCCGGTCGTCGACGCCGACGAAATCGATCGCGTATCGCTGGCCGAGAACGTCGACCCCATGGCTGGGTACTCGTCGTGCCGGACTGTTCTGCACGAGCCAGCGGCCGGCGAAGGGTAGCGCCAGGACGACCATGGAGCCACGGTAACTGCGCCGCCCCGTCGACGCGGGCGGCCACCTTGTTCGACGGCCTGATCCGAGGCCTCGGTCGGCCGGTTGGCGCGACACCGTAGGTTGTCCATGTCGATCTGAGCGCTTCGGCTCAGGCCGACGGCCGGTTGCAGCACCGGCCACCAAGTCCGCCCCGGCCACCTAGGTGGCCGGGGCGGCTTGGTCTTCGCCGGGTCTTTCGACGTTGGAGTCGCTCCAGCGACATCTTCGTACCAAGATGTCGTCAACCGGATCGGCACCTGCGTCGGCAGTGGGCCGGCTCAGCTGAAGACGCCGAACTCCTTGATCGAATAGCCGTAGATCGTGGCCCGCTTGACCCCCTGCATCCGGACGAACCGGGCCGAGGTCGGCGCGAACTTCACCGTGTCGAGCCCACCGTTGGCTCCGGAGATGACCGCCGCGTCCCTCCAGGTCCTGCCGTCGAGCGACGTCTGGACGCGGTACTGCGAGGCGTAGGCGTTCTCCCACTCGATCGTTACCTTGCTGACCTGGCGAGCCGAGTTCAGGTCCACCTGCCACCACTCGCCGTTCTTGCCCCACGCGCTGCTCCACCGGGTCGACGTGTTGCCGTCGTTCGCCCGGTGCGGCTGGTAGTTGCTGAGCAGGCTCCACTCGGTCGAACTGGCCGAGGCCGTACCTTCGCGGGCAAGGTTCGCGCCGGCTGCATACGACGTCGTGGCAGCCCACGTGCGCAAGTACGACTCCGAACCGGCTTGCAGGTCGTCGATGATCGCCGAACCGGCAAGGATGCGCAGACTCTCGATCCAGTCCGGCAGCATGCCGTAGTGGGAGACGCCCTCGGCGTTGTAGTCCCACGTCCGCTGGCCCGTGACTTGTTTCGTGAACACCGTGCCGTCCCGGGCCGTGAAGGGGTACTGGATCTTGGCGGCATTGCTCGGTGGTGCCGCGGTGCCGCCGAAGCCGTTCATGTCCGTGCCGTAACCGTAGGCAACGCCGTACTTGTCGCGCACGGGCTTGGTCTTGCGCCACTGGTCGACGAAATCCGTGGCTGCGTGGCCGTACTGGGTGGCGAAGCCGCCCAGGGCGTAGAGGCGATCCATGTAGGAGTCGGCCATCCAGTCGTGGCTGGACACCGCTCCCGGGTACGCCTCAGCCTCGAGAATGTCCAGGGCCCGGCCGGCTGCCTTGGCGCTCATGTGGTCGAGCTCGACGATCATGTTGCGCTTGACCATGCCGCGCAGCGCGTACTCGCCCAGCGCCGTCAGACCGAGGGGATTGCAGTGCGGGCCCTTCGGATAGACCGGCGCGAGGGCCGGCACGCCCGGCACGCTGGCGATCTCGCTGGGGATGACGCCGCCGATCACGGTGTGATCGGGAACCTCGCCCGACTTGCAGGTCTTGGGATTCCACCACGTGCCGGTCGTCAGGAACTGGCCGGCGTTGACCAGCAGGCCGGTCACGTCCTCGTCATAGCGAACGCCGCACAGCGCGTTGTCGAACTTGTGGCACAGGAACATGCTGCTGACGCCCTTGGCCTTCAGTTCGTCCAGGCCTCGGTCGATGTCGGCCTTGGTGCACTGCGGAACTCCCAGGACCTGCTTGCAGCCGAAGGGCTCGGAGACCTCGACGCCCAGGACGACCGCGAGCTTGCCCTCCTTGATGACGTCGCGCGCCTGCTCGGGCGTCTTGACGACGCGGTACCAGCCCTTGCCGGTGCCGCCGTACTGGCGATCGATGGTCGCTTCCAGGTCGTACGTCGCCTTGATCTGGCGACGCACGGTGTCCATGTCGTCACAGCTGTACTTGTTGGGGCCCGCGATGATGCCGATGATCGGGCACAGCCCCGGGTTCGAGACCATGTCGTTCACCATGATTCGCTGGCCGCCGCGCCACGCCCGCTCGACCCACTTGTAGTACATCTGCTGGTGGGTCAGTGACGAGTAGGTCGGCCAGTCCTTGAAGGTCGGCCAACCCACGGTGTCGTGCGGGTCGAGGATGCCGCGTTCGGCCGCGCCGTTGGTCAAGTTCTCGAGGATCGACACTCCGTGGTTGTCGCAGTCCTTGAGGGCGTCGGCGATGCCCTTCTCGCTGTAGGTCGAACCGCAGACCGCGTTTCCGCCCATGCCCAAGTCCATGAACATGTGGGTGTGGGCGTCGACGTAACCGGTGACGTTCCCGGCGGCATCGGTACCGCGATGGGGTTCGCCCGTGGCGTTGACCTCGGACTCCGGACTGGGCGTGGACGACGCCACCCACCAGCCGGACTCGGCGAAGGCTCCCGCGCCTCCGGTCAGCACGACGAAGATGCTCAGGGTCGCGATCAGTCCAGCTTTGAGTGTGCGCACCACGATGTTTCTCCTCAGTAGGTCCCACCGGGACTCTAGACGTGATGTGCCTCACATGACAATTGGAGTTACATCGAGACCTCGGCGGGGACGGGCTCGGCCGAGCGGGAGTTCCCAGCGGGCGACGTGGTCCTCGGACGATTCACTGGAACCCCAAAAATCACTCTGGTTCCAGTTTTCATGCGCATTTCAGCAAAGCGGCACCGCATGCGGAGGCAGGTTGCTACACATGAATGATCCGCCCACGAGGTCGAGGTGATCCGAGATGCCACACTCCCGCCGAAAGAGCACTCCGCTCCTGGCCGTCGCCCTGGCCTTGATCGCCGCGTTGGTGGTCGCCCCTGCGACCGCGGCCGCCTCGGACCACCCCGACCAGCTGCCAGCCGGGCTGCAGTCCTTCGCAAACCCACACCTGGTCGAGGCGGCGCGTCTCGATCCGCAGATCGTCGGTGGCCGGGAGAGCACCTTCCAGCGGCACCCGTGGTTGGTCCAGATGACGATCAACGGCAGTGCCTTCTGTGGCGGTGTCCTGATCCACCCGATGATCGTCATGACGGCCGCGCACTGCCTGGTTCGCGATGACGGCCAGTGGTGGGCCAACCTCGGCCAGATGAGACTGCACACCAGCCGCACGATGTCCGAGACCGGCGGTGAGGAACTGGTGTGGACGAACGCCTGGCGTGCCGATGACTACTCAGCCACCAAGTTCAGCAACGACTACGGATTCATCAGCCTGAACTCCCCGTCGGCGCGCCCGCAACTCAAGATCGCCGGTGCCGACGAGCGCACCCTGTGGAAGCCGGGTCGTTCTGCGCAGGTGGCGGGCTTCGGACGGATCGTCCAGGACGGCGCCGCCAGCCCCGTGCTCAAGGAGCTGAGCGTTCCCCTGCTGGCCGACAGCTTCTGTTCCTCACCGACCGTCTATGGCAGCTTCTTCGACATCGGCAACATGCTGTGCGCCGGAATCGTCACGGGCGGTGCCGGCACGTGCCAGGGCGACAGCGGCGGGCCACTGACCGTCCTGGGCGACCGTGGAGTCCGGCGCATCGTGGGTGTGGTGAGTTGGGGAGAGGGCTGCGCCAAGCCGCAGAAGCCGACGGTCTACACCCGGGTGGCCGAGCACCCCGTCGCCAGTCGGATCGCGAATCTCGTGCGGCAGATCGAGCAGACGATGAACTTCCCCGGAATCAACTCCGGGGTCAAGGTCATCGGCTCGGGTGCCAAGCCGGTCGGTTGCGCAGCCGCGACCACCAAGGCAACGACGGCAGCCACCGCATCCAGGAGCGCGACCACGCGGTACACGAGCGCCGCGAAGGCCGCGACGAAGGCCAAGAAAGCGCATGCCAAGGCGAAGAAGAAGTTGGCCAAGGCGAAGAGCGGCAAGTCCAGGAAGGCTGCCAAGAAGGCCGTCACGAAGGCCGCGAAGAAGTCGAAGGCCGCAACCACGAAGGCCAAGTCGGCCAAGAAGCGCGCGACGGCAGCCAAGAAGAGTGCGACGGCAGCCACCGCAGCGGCCAAGAGGGCCTGCGCCTGACGCGTGACGAGGCAGCTCGTGGGCCGCGGCCGGGTTTCGGCCGCGGCCCACGCTCACGATCACATCGCCGCAGCAGGCAGGCGCCCGGTCAGCGCGACCAGGTCCTCCCCGTCGATGCGATACGTCTCCCACACGTCCATCTGGTCGCCGCCGTGGTCGACGAGCGCGCGACGCAGCGGATTGCTGCTGATGACCTGGCCCTCCACGCGGCTGTAGCCGTGGTCGACGGCGAGGCACGCGAGTTCGGTCATCAGGATCATGCCCGTGCCGTGTCCGCGCTCGTTTGGATCGACGTAGAAGTCCTCGACGTGGATGCCGGGTGCGGCGTCCCAGGTCGAGTACGTGCGGTACCACAGCACCATGCCGGTGACGCGTCCCTCGCGCTCGGCGACGTGGGCCCGCAACGTGGGATCGGTGCCGAAGAGCTGGACCCGAAGGGTAGGCCGGGTCATTCGGCAGGCGTGACCCTCACCGTGAAATGCGGCCAGGGCATGGACCATCTCGGTGAGTCGGGGTACGTCGGTCACGACGGCCGGACGAACGGTCGTGGAGTGGGTACGGGGGTCGTTCTTCATGGGGGGTGTCCTTTCACTGGGACGGAGTAGTTGGCTCCATGCTGGGTGTCAGGACTGTTCCAGTGCTAGTGCGGCGCGCTTTCGTTCCCGCGGTGTGATCCACGTGATAGGCCCCAGATTCGATTGGGCGGTGTGCTTAGTCCCACCGCGCGGCCCTCCGTGGGACCGGATTCACCGGCTCCTGCGAGGCGTGGGATCAGGCTCACCGCAGGGAGGCCGATCCGGCTAGTGCGTCGAGTCGTCGGGCTGACCGGGCAACAGTTCGACGCGCTGGACGAAGCTGACCGGATCGGTGGTCGAGCCAGCGGCATGGACGGTCGTCGTGACCGACGCAGCGAGTCCGAGTGCCGTCTGCGCTTCCTCGTCGAGCAGGCGCTTGGCCGACTCGGCCTCGTCGCGTCGGAACACGCCGACGAAGGCCCAGGTCGCGAGCCTGCCCCAGCGGACGTCGGGGAACATCGTCTCGAGGCGCCTGGCGACCACGAACATCGTCTCGTCCTCGCGGGCCCGTGGATCGGACGGGATGACGTCGACGCGAACGGCGGCGTCGCCTGCCTTCGCGGCGGAGCGCAGGAGATCGATCGTCCCGCGATGGTTCAGGGTCTGGGTGGCCGGGTCGTGGCCGGCGAGGTCGCCGGAGACCCCTGGGAACGAGGCCTGGCTCACGCTCGATCGCACCGGTCGCAACATGACCACCCAGTCGGTGCGGCCGGATCGCGACGTGGGGTCGACCTTGTGGATGTGCGCCGACGTGCGCATCCGACCGCCCAGGAGGTTGAGATCGATCGGTTCGCCGTCCTCGAACGGAAGGGGCCGTCCGAGGATCTCGGCCGCGCTCAACTCGCGGTGCGGTCGTTGTCCGGTGATGAGCTCGATGAGCCGGTCGGCGTTGCCGTTCCAGTCCTTCAGCCGACCGAGATGGTCGAACACGAACAGGAAGACACCGATCGAGTTCAGCAGGCTGTCGGCGCGGGCCCGCGAGTTGCTCCAGTCGTCGGGGTGACGTGCCACCCACACGGCGAAGAGGGCCGACAGGACCACGACGAACTGGGTCTGCTCGCTGGCGGCGAATTCCAGGGCGATGATCGAGATCACCAGGACCTGGGACACGAGAACGAAGATCCGTACTCGTCGCTCGGGATGCCGCTGACGGATGTTCAGCGTCAGGATGACTCCGAGCAGCAGGCCGAAGCAGTAGGCCGCATGGGCCATGAAGAACCACGTACCGCGGAACTCGTCTGACGACAGTTCAGGATGCAGCACGAGACGAATGAACACGATCACCATCGGCTCGGTGAAGAACGCGATGGTCACGGGGACCGGGATCGACCAGCGGCCCGAGACGAGGCGCCGTGCCGCCACGAAGGCGGCGGCCGCAGCGGAGGAGGCAGAGGCGAGGATGCACGCGTTCGCGGTCGGATTGGCTCCGGGTGCGCTGATGTTCCACGCTGCACCGATGGACCAGAAGGCGGCGGCCAGACACAGCAGGGCGATCGGCCGAGCAGAGGCCGACGAGCGCAACGGTAGGAGGCATGCAGCGACCAGAGCGATGGAGGCTGCAGCCAGGTTGGCTCCGATCACCCGGTCATTCTCGCAGGCTGAGGCCGCTCAGGCGATCGAGTGCTTCACGAAGGACGTCAGGTTTCTTGCAGAAGGCCCACCGGACGAGCCGATGTCCGGGGTTCGAACCGTCGGGACGGTCGTCGTGGAACACCTGGTGCGGAATCGCGATCACACCGGCCAGATGCGGCAGGGTGCGGCAGAATTCCAGGCCGTCGGTGAACCCCAGATTCGTGATGTCCGTCGTCGCGAAGTAGGTGCCGTCCGGCCGGAACACCTCGTGGCCGAGAGCGGCCAGACCGTCACACCACAGGTCGCGCCGGAGCCGCAGATCGTCGGCGATCCCCGTGAAGAACGAGTCCGGAAGGTCGAGCGCCTCGGCGACCGCATGCTGGAACGGGGCACCCGAGGTGTAGCTCAGGAACTGTTTGGCGCCGTTGACCGCGGCCACGAGCGGGGCGGGCCCGGTCGCCCATCCGACCTTCCATCCGGTGAACGAGAAGGTCTTCCCGGCGCTGCTGATCGTCACCGTGCGCTCGGCCATCCCGGGCAGCGTCGAAATCGGGACGTGGGCGACTCCGAAGGTCAGGTGTTCGTAGACCTCATCGCTGATGACGACCAGGTCGTGGTCGATCGCGACCTGGGCGACAGCCGCCAGTTCGGCGCCGGTCAACACCGAGCCGGTCGGATTGTGTGGGGTGTTTAGCATGATCGCCGTCGTGCGCGGCGTGACCGCCGCCCGCAACTCGTCGACCGGCAGCCGGAAGTTCGGCGCACGCAGCGTGACCGGTACGTGCCGTGCTCCGGCCATCTGGATCATGGCGCGGTACGAGTCGTAATAGGGCTCGAGCACGAGGACGTCGTCGCCTGAATCGACCAGTCCGAGCATGGCGCCGGCGATCGCCTCGGTGGCCCCGGTCGTGACGACGATCTGATTGTCCGGGTCGAGGTCGATGCCGTGGAAGCGCTGCTGATGGCGTGCGATGGCCGCGCGCAGGGGCGCGATGCCGATGCCGGGCGGGTACTGGTTGTGGCCGTCGGCGATCGCGGCCATGGCGGCCTGCTTGATCTGGTCGGGGCCGTCCTCGTCGGGGAAACCCTGGCCGAGGTTGACAGCGCCGGTCGAGACCGCCAAGGCACTCATCTCGGCGAAGATCGTGGTGCCGAGGCCGTCCAGTCGGGCGCTGTGCTGCTTCACGCCTCGACGATAGCGA
>CAYYQO010000149.1:1338-7974 GCA_964473845.1 uncultured Aeromicrobium sp. | reverse complement strand
GGTGGGTACGCGTTACTCCGAGGAGACCGGGCAGCTGGTCGTGGACGTGCAAGCCGCGGAGGGTGAAGCGGCCACTCTCGCTGCACGAGCGGCCACCGGCAATGTCGCCATCGTCCTGGACAGTCGGGAGCGCTGAGATGGCTGTCATCGCGCTCGCCTCCGCGTCCGGATCTCCCGGCGTGACGACGACCTGCCTGGGGCTGGCGTTGTGCTGGCCCCGCCCGGTGTTGCTGGTGGAGGCCGACCCCACCGGCGGGTCCGGCCTGCTGGCGGGCTACTTCCGCGGCACCCGCGAATATCGCTCGGGCGTTGTCGAGTTGGCACTCACCGGCACGGATCTCGCCGACACCCTCGCCGAGGTTGCCGAGCCGATCGACGACACCCAGGTCTCGTTCGTCGCGGGCACCAGATCTCACACCCAAGCCCCCGCGTTGCGGGACCTGTGGGAGCCCCTGGCGGTCGTCCTCGGTGATCTCGAGTCGACGGGTCAGGACGTCATCGTCGACGTCGGACGGCTCGGGCTGACCGGCTCCCCCACTCCGCTGCTGGACAACGCCGACCTCGTCCTCATCGTGACCAGGACGTCACTGGCCGCGCTGTCGACCACCCGGTCGTGGGGCGACGCGGTCGCCCGGTCGCTGGTCCAGTGGCGAGAATCGCAGCTTCTTCTCATCGGCGAAGGCGAGCCCTACCGCGCCCGCGAGGTCACCGCGGCAGTGAAACTCCCGGTTCTCGCAGCGCTTGCCGAAGACCCAGAGTCCGCCGCGGTCCTCCAGCGTGGAGCGCCGCCATCGCCCAAGTTCGACTCCGCTCCTCTCGTGCGCAGCGTGAACGCGGCGATCGCGGCGGTCCATGCGGCCATCCGGGCCCAGCGTCTCCACCTCGTCGAAGGAGCTGTGCGATGACCACCGAGTCCACCGACGGTCTGGCCGCGGACCTCCTCGAGTTGCCGCTGTTCGCCACCCCACTGCCCCTGCTGAGTGTGCCGACCGGACGGAGCCTCCACCAGACCGTGGCGCTGCACACTTCTGACGCAGCGAGCGCCGTCACGGTCGACTGGCCGCTGGTCGCGACGTTGCGGGCCCAGGCATCCGATCGACTCAGCCAGGCCGTGGCGTCCGACCGCGGCCGGCTGTCCCAGGCAGCGCAGCAGGAACTCGGCAGGGCGATCGTGCTGGACCTGATCGAATCGACCCTGGCTGAACGGGTCAACGACGGCGCCGCGACGATGACTCCGATCGAGCAGGACGCGATAGCCCGCGCGGTGTTCGACTCCCTGTTCCGACTCGGTCGGCTGCAGCCGCTGGTCGACGACGACCGGGTCGAGAACATCATCATCACCGGCCACGACCGAGTCCTGCTCGAACTCACCGACGGCAGCCTCCTCGAGGGGCCAGCCGTGGCGGACTCCGATGAGGAGTTGATCGATTTCCTCGTTTTCCTCGCGTCTCGCAGCGAGGTCAACGCACGCGGGTTCTCCGAGGCCCAACCACGCCTGCACCTGCGCCTCGACGGCGGTTCACGACTCGCCGCGGCGGCGTGGGTGACACCTCGACCCTCGGTGGTGATCCGCCGGCACCGACTGATGCAGGTCACCTTGGAGGACCTCGTCGGCCGGGACATGCTCACGCCGGTTGCGGCGTCGTTCCTGCGCGCGGCGGTCCGGGCGCGCAAGAGCATCGTGGTGTCCGGCAGTCAGGGTGCCGGCAAGACCACCTTGGTCCGTGCGTTGTGCGCCGAGATCGACCCGATGGAGGCGATCGGCACCTTCGAGACCGAGTACGAGCTGCATCTGCACGAACTTCCCGATCGGCACCGGATCGTGCATCCGTGGGAAGCCCGACCCGGCTCTGGCGAACGGGGCCTGGACGGACGCCAAGCCGGCGAGTTCACCCTCGATGAAGCCTTGGTGGATTCGTTCCGGTTCAACCTGCAGCGCCAGATCGTCGGCGAGGTCCGCGGCCGGGAGATCTGGGCCATGATCAAGGCAATGGAGTCCGGCACCGGCTCGATCTCCACCACCCACGCCTCCGACGCGATCGCGGCTCTGCGCAAGCTTGTCACCTGCGCGATGGAAGCGGGCTCTCACGTCACCCACGACCTGGCCACCAGCAAACTCGCCGCCACCATCGACCTCGTCGTCCACCTGGACATGACGACCGAAACCGTCGACGGCACCTCGAAGCGACACCGCCAGGTCGCGGAGATCATCGCTGTCGACCCGGGCGAGCGCGAAACCGGCTACGCCGCCACCCATGTCTTCGCCCCCGGCCCGGAGGGCGTCGCGGTCCCGTCCGTCCTGCCCGACCGGTATCGGGCACTGGCTGCCCACGGGTTCGAGCTCGCGACCTACCTCGCGCAGCAGGAGGTGCGGTCATGATCGTGCTCATCCCCGCCCTCGCCAGCGCCCTTGTCGTCGCCGGCGTGATCGGACTGTTCATCGGACTACGACCGAGCGAGCGCGTTGACCGCCCACCACGACCGCATCGGACCCCGCGGCTGTCCAAGCAGACGCTTCGACTGCTGCTTGCTGGCGTTGCCGCCGGAGTCCTGGCGTTCGCGATCACCGGGTGGGTGTTGGCGCTGGTGGCGACGCCGGTCGCGTTCGTCGGTCTCCCGGTCCTGCTCTCGTCGTCTTCGGCACAACAGCGGATCGTGCGGCTCGAGGCGATGGAGGAATGGACCCGCACACTCGCCGGCGTACTCACCGTGGGAGTCGGACTCGAACAAGCACTCGTCACGTCACTGCGTTCGACCCCGGCGGCGATCAACCCGGAGGTCACCCGTCTGGTGTCGCGGCTGCGGGCCCGGTGGAAGACCGAGGACGCTCTGCGTGCGTTCGCCGACGAGCTCGACGACGCCACCGGCGACCTCGTCGCCGCGAACCTCATCCTCGGCGCGCAACGCCGCGGCGCCGGACTCGCCAGCGTGCTGGAAGGACTCGCCGAGTCCGTCGCGGCCGACGTGCGAGCACGCCGCCAGATCGAAGCCGACCGCGCCAAACCCCGCGCCACCGCCCGCTGGGTCACCCTGATCAGCGTCGGCGTGCTGGTCGTTCTGGCGATCTCGGGCACCTACGTCGAGCCGTACCGCTCGCCGCTCGGGCAAATCATCCTTGTCCTGTTGCTCGCCGCCTACGTCGCCACCCTCGTGTGGATGAAACGCATGGCGATCGGCCGCCCGATGCCCCGCTTCCTGGCCACCGCCGACGGGTTCGCGCCATGACCACCGGACTGCAGCTGATGCTCGCCGCCGGCGTGCTGATCAGCTTTGGACTCGTGCTGCTGACCGTGCGTTTGCTGCCCGCCGAACCCGATCTGGTCGACGCGCTCAACCGGCTCTCACCGCAACGACGGGTCAGCGTCGGCGACGACGCCGGCGGAGCACCTCGTGGAAAGGAACGCGTCGGCGTGTGGGCGATCAAGCACTTGCCCCCGGTGCTTTGGATCAGGACACCGACCCGTGAGCTCGCGTTGCTGCGGATTCCGGTCGCCCGGTTCTACGGCGACAAACTCGCTTTCGCCGGACTCGGACTGCTCATCGCGCCGCTGCTGGCGTTGCTGTTCGACCTGCTCGGGCTCGGGCTGCCGTTCGTGATCCCCGCGCTCGGGTCCTTGGTCTTGGCGGGCGTGATGTTCTTCCTGCCGAATTACAACGCCGTCGATGACGCTCGCGAGGCTCGCATCGAATTCTCCCGCGCGCTGGGTGCCTACATCGACCTGGTCGCCCTCGAGCGCAACAACGGCGCCGGGGTGCGCCAAGCCATGGAAGCGGCCGCGAGCGTCGGCGACTCGTGGGTGTTCCGCCGCCTCAGCGAGGAACTGACCCGATCGCGGTGGTCCGGCCAGCCCCCGTGGGACGCCCTCCATGCGCTGGCCGACGAACTCGGGCTCCCCGAGCTGGACGATTTCGCCGACATCATGCGCCTGTCCGGCGAAGAAGGCGCCTCCGTCTACACGAACCTCCGCGCCCGATCCGCGGCCATGCGCACCGCCATGCTCGGCAACGAGATCGCCGAGGCCAACGCCATCGGCGAGCGCATGACCATCCCCGGCTCCCTGCTCGGCGTCATCTTCATGGCCCTGCTCGTCACCCCAGCCCTGCTGCGGATGTTCACCAACACCTGACCCACAACGAAAGGAACCACCCATCATGAGTCGACTCACCAGCCTTCTGCTCATGCTCCAACTGGCCCTGGACCGCGACCACCAGCGCAACCGCGGATCGGTGACCACCGAGCACGTCCTGTGGGCGGTCGCCGTGATCGCGATCGTCGCCATCGCCGTCGCCGCCATCCGGGCCTATGTCCAGTCACAAGCCGGACAGATCAGCTGACCCGCCCGCCGAGGGCGGCTCGGTCACGGTCGAACTGATCATCCTCCTGCCTGCCCTGTTCGCGGTGATGTTCCTGGGCATGCAGGCCGCCCTGTTCCACCACGCCCGCGTCGTGGCGATCGCCGCTGCCCAAGAAGGCGCCCACGCCGCCGCCAGCGAGACCGGCCGCGACATCGATGGCGTCACCGCCGCCACCGCATTCATCGCCGACGCCGGCGGAACCGACGTCCTCACCTCGTCGCGGGCGACCGCCACCCGCTCGGCCACCACTGTCTCGGTGACCGTCCGCGGACGAAGCATCAGCGTCATCCCCGGCTGGTCACCGACCGTCACCCAATCGGCATCGCTGCCCGTCGAACGGCTGACCGCGCCATGACCCCGCGTCCAGAGAACGGCTCGGCCACCATCGAGGCCGTCATCGGGCTGCCCGCGTTCATCCTGTTCGTCGGGCTGATCATCTTCGGCGGCCGCACCGCCAGCGCCCACGGCGCCGTCGAATCCGCCGCCGCAGACGCCGCCCGCTCCGCGTCGATCGCCCGCACCAGCGACCACGCCCGCACCGACGCACACGCCGCCGCACGCGCCAGCCTGGCCAACCAGCAGATCGACTGCACCCAGATCACGGTCGAGGTCGACGTCTCCGGGTTCGCCAAACGAGTCGGCGAACCCGGCTCCGTGGACGTGACCGTCACGTGCCGCCTCGACCTGTCGGACCTGGCCGTCCCCGGCGTCCCTGGCGCCCGGACCATCCGGGCACACACCTCCAGTCCCATCGACACCTGGACGGAACGCTCATGACTGCCCGTCGCCGGCGCGAGCGCGGCTCGATCAGCCTGTGGCTCGTCACCACCAGCATCGTGATGACCATCCTGGTCGGGCTGGCCGTCGACCTCGGCGGCCAAGTCCACGCCAAACAGCGCGTCCACAACCTCGCCGCCCAGGCAGCCCGAGCCGGCGGCCAACACGTGTCCGCCGCGCCGGCCGCCGAAGGCCGCTACCTCGCCGTCGACACCTCCGCCGGTCGAACGGCAGCCCGAGGGGTCCTCACCGCTGCCGGGGTGAGCGGGTCCGTGTCGATTCACGGCGGCGACACCATCACCGTTCGCGTCACCGACACGTACCGGCCCAAGTTCCTGAGCCTCGTCGGCATCGGTGACCTACCCGTGACCGGCCACGCGTCAGCTCGACTCGTCCGCACCATGAGAGGGAACGAACAATGACCCGCCAACGCCTCCACGGTATTGCCGCGACCCTCGCCATCGTCGCCTTCGTTGCCGGCGTCCCCGTCCTCCTACTAGCGATCGGAGCCACCCCATCGGGCGGCGACATCACCGGCTTGCCCAGCATCCTCACCCGCCGCGACGACGGCACCCTGGCCCTGCTGCTGCTCACCATCGCGGTGTGGATCGCTTGGGCTGTCGTCGCTGCCAGCTTGGTGGCCGAGATCGTCGCCCAGGTCCGCGGCCTCCGGATCCCGCCACTGCCCGGGCTCGCACTTCCGCAGCGCGCTGCCCGTCAACTCGTGACGGTCGCCGCTTTGGCCTTCATCGCCACACCCGGGGCCGTTCCCTCGATCCCGGTCCCGGCCACGCACGCCGCCGTACCGGTCCCGCGGCCCGACAGCGACCCTCCCGCGGCCGCGCCTGTCGTGTCGGCGCCGGGCGAAGTCGACCCGCCTGCAGCAGAACACGTCAAGCCGCCTCCGCCCACGACCGTCTACACGACCAGACGGGGCGACAGCCTGTGGAAGATCGCACAGCGGGTGCTCGGCGACGGCACCCGCTACACCGAGCTGGTCGATCTCAACCGTGACGTCCTCGGCGGCCGGCCCGACTTCCTCCCCATCGGGCTCGCACTGCGCGTCCCCACGCTCGACGACACCCAGGCCGACCGGTCAACACGCAGCTACGTGGTCAAGGAAGGCGACACCCTCTGGGACATCGCCGACCGCGAACTCGGCGACCCGAAGCGCTACGGCGAGATCTTCGACGCCTCCACACATATCGCGCAGCCCCATGGCGGCCGCCTGACCGACCCAGACCTGATCCTCCCCGGATGGACCCTCACCATCCCGGCCACCGAAGACCTCACCGACCGCAAGCCGGCGGCCCAGAACGGAGTCTCGCCCTCCCGCCCCGATGCCGCCCCGCAAGAAGCGATCTCGCCCCGAGCACCGCGATCAATCGAGCAGACCACCGAGACCGACAACTCCGCGACACCGACAACCACTCCGGCATCCTCCGAAGCCGACGACGTCGCCTCGCCGGGGTGGCTCGTCCCGGGCCTGACGACAGGCGGAAC
>CAYYQO010000149.1:584-1328 GCA_964473845.1 uncultured Aeromicrobium sp. | reverse complement strand
CGCCCCCGACCGAGCTCCAGCCGACCGAGAAGACCGCTGCCGACGTGGGTGTCGGCGTCGCGGGCACTCTGGAGTTCCTCGACCGTGCCCTGCGGCATCTGGCCGCCGAGTTCGACACCAGAGACGAACCGCACCCGCAGCTGGAGCACGTCTCGCTGACTACCAGGACGCTGGACATCCACCTGGCTCAGCCCGCGACCCTGCCAGCGCCGTGGTCCGGCAGCGGACGGCAGTGGAAGCTCACCACCGACAGCGACGTCCCGGATATCGACGTCCTGCCTCCCTACCCCCTACTCGTGAGCATCGGACAGACCGACACGGGCGCACTCGAACTGGTCAATCTCGAGCACTTCGGCACCGTCGACCTGACCGGCGACGCCGAGCGTGTGGACGCCCTCGCACGCCACCTCGCCGCCGAGCTCGCGCTCAGTCCGTGGTCCGTCCTCGTGGAGGTCCACACCATCGGAGTCGCCTCCGAACTACACGGACTCGACGACCTACGCCTGCACCACCACCCCGAGCCCGCAGAGATCAGACCGCTGGTCGATCAGATCCGCGCCTCCCACGCCGCCAACTCCGGAGACCCCGACCCCTTCCGCGTCATCATCGCCGCCAGCGGCATTGATCACGCTGAACTGAGCGACCTCCTCGCTGCTCCCGCCCGACGACTCGGCGTCGCCGTGGTCGCGGTGGACTCATCCGCGGCGTCCGCCGCGCGGACCGTCGAGGTGGACCCGGCGGGCC
>CAYYQO010000149.1:0-574 GCA_964473845.1 uncultured Aeromicrobium sp. | reverse complement strand
GGCCGACTCCGCATCAGAGAAGGGGACCTGGAGTTGCAGGCAGCAGGACTGACGAAGTCCGAGGCGACAACCTGCGCTGCGATCGTCGACGCTGCCCGCGAGACCCCCACCGCGCCCAGCCCGGCCTCCGATCACCCGGTCGACGACCTTCAGGCCCTGATCAACGAAGCAGGAGCCGTCCGCGATGACCTCGTGCAACCACGTCCGCTGGGGCCCGCTGGCGACCGCTCTCTCCTGCCCGAGACAACTGAGGACTACGTGAAAGCCGCCGCCACCACCGCCGAGGACGTCGCCGAACTCGCGCCGATCGTCCCAGAGCACGTGGCCGACGAACTGATCGAAGCCGACCCTGATCTCGACCGTGACCTCGCCGCGTGGCTCGACCCTGAATCCCGTCTCCCCAAACTCACCGTCCTTGGTCCGGTGACTCTCTCTGCCCACGGGTCGACCACTCCCCCTGACCGGCGCCAGCCGGCGCTCCTCGAACTCGTCGCGTACATCGCCTTGCATCCCGAAGGGGTCGTATCGCGAGAACTTGCGGAGGTGTTCCGACGTAGCGAGTCACGGATGCGCA
>CAYYQO010000148.1:0-8044 GCA_964473845.1 uncultured Aeromicrobium sp. | reverse complement strand
TCCATGGTCCGCTTCTGGTGGGTGATGACGAGCAGCTGGGAGTTCTCCCTCAGCTCCTCGTAGATCTCCAGCAGGCGACCGAGGTTGGTGTCGTCGAGCGCGGCCTCGACCTCGTCGAGGATGTAGAACGGGCTGGGCCGCGCCTTGAACAGCGACACCAGGAACGCGACGGCCACGAGCGACCGTTCGCCGCCGGAGAGCAGCGACAGCCGCTTGACCTTCTTGCCCGGCGGACGGGCCTCGACGTCGATGCCCGTGGAGAGCATGTCGGACGGGTCTGTCAGCACCAGCCGGCCCTCGCCACCGGGGAACAGCCGGTCGAAGACGTGCTTGAACTCGCGCTCGACGTCGTTCCAGGCCTCGGTGAACACCTGCTCGACCTTGGTGTCGACCTCGTCGACGATCTCGAGCAGGTCCTCGCGGGTCTTCCTGAGGTCGTCGAGCTGTTCGGACAGGAACTGGTGCCGCTCCTCCAGCGCCGAAAACTCCTCGAGCGCGAGCGGGTTGACCTTGCCGAGCATCGTCAGTTCGCGCTCGGCGGTCCTGAGCCGCTTGGTCTGCTCGGCGCGGTCGAACGGGATCGGGTCGTCGTCGCCCTCGACGGGGACGACCAATTGCTCGGGGCCGTACTCGGCGACGAGGGTGTCGGGTTCGATGCCCAGCTCCTCCAGGGCACGCTCCTCGAGCCCCTCGAGGCGCAGTCGCAGTTGAGCCCGGGCCATCTCGTCCTGGTGGACCGACTGGGTCAGCCCTTCGAGGTCGCCGGTCAGTTCTCGGACCGTCGTCCGGGCGTCCTTGAGCCGCTGCTCGCGGTCACTGCGGGACTGCTCGATCTCGGTGCGCGTGCGGGTGGCCTCGGCATGTGAATGTGTGAGCCGCTCCATCGTGACCTCGGTCGCCTGCAGCACGGCCTTGGCCGTTTCGGCCTCGCGGCGGCGGCGTTCGGCCCGCAGCCGGGCCCGTTCGCGGGCCTCACGCTCGGCCTCAGCCGACTCGAGCAGGGACTGGACCTGGGCGGTCAGCGCCTTGGCGCGCTCCTCGTCGGTACGCAGTGCCAGGCGGGCATCGGTCTCGGCCCGGCGTGCGGCCGAGGCGGCCTCGGCCAGTTGTTCGAGTTCGGTCGTGTCGGGCTCGACGTCGGGCGCCTCCTCGGCGGCCGTCAGGCGTTCCTCGAGCTCGGTCAGACCGGCGACGTCACGGTCGCGAGCCTCCTCGGCGGCCACGATCGCGGATTGCAGGCGCTCGGCCTCGGCGCCCGCCGAACGGCTGGAGGTACCCAGCTGGGCGAGCTTCTCGGCGACTGCCGACATCGAGGCGTCCGACTCGTGCAGTCGGGACAGAGCCGCATCGACGCGATCCTGGGCAGCTTCGGTGGCGGCCTTGGCCTTCTCGGTCTCGAAGCGCAGGCTCTCGAGGTCGTGGCCGGCCTTGTCGATCGTGGCGGTGGCCTCGTCGATCGCGGCGGTGACCTCGATCAGGCTCGGTGTGGTGGTCGATCCGCCCTCGGCGAAGTGCGCGCCGATCCGGTCGCCGTCAGCCGTGACCGCGGTGACGTCGGGCAGGTCGGCCACGACGCGCTTGGCGACGGCGAGGTTGTCGACGACCGCGACCTTGTGCAGCAGCCGGCGCAGCGAGCCGCGCAGATCCGCGGGCGCCTCCACGAGGGACTCCGCATACACGGCGCCGTCGGGCAGCGCCGGCCAGTCGTCGGTGGAGACGTCGCCTGAGCCGAGCAGCAGGCCGGCGCGACCCAGGTCCTCGTCACGCAGCAGGTGCAGGGCGCTGATCGCCGAATCCACGCGATCGATCGCGACGGCGTCCGCGGCCGAGCCGAGCGCCACACCCACGGCGGCCTCGTGGCCCCCGCGCACGGTGATCAACGCCGCGACGGAACCGAGCACGCCGCTGAGCCGATCCGAGGCGGCCAGCAGCGCACCCGAACCGTCCTTACGCGTGAGGCCGAGTTCGAGGGCTTCTTTGCGCGCGGTGGCGGTCGCGACGCGGCGCTCCAACTCGTCTCGTCGCGTGGTCAGTTCGGCGGCGGCGGTTTCAGCCTTGGCCAGCGCGGCCTCGGCGTTCTCCAGTTCGTCGTCGAGCCCGGACTCGCCGGCGCTGAGCCCGGCGATCGTGCTCTCGAGCGCGCTGAACTCGCGCTGGGCCGACTCGGCCCGTTCGCGGGCCTCGGCCCTGGCCGCGGTGAGACGACCGATCTCCTCATCGGCAGCGGCGGCCCGGCTCTTGAGTCCGTTGACCTGGCCGTGCAGGCGGGCCAGTCCCTCGCGACGGTCCGCTGCGGCACGCAGCAGCCCGGCGATGCGCTGTTCCTCGGTGGAGTAGGTCGCTTCGGCCTCGGTGCGGTGGGCGACGGCCTGTTCGAGTCCCTCGCTGGAGGCGGCCACCGCGGTGTGGAGTTCGGCGAGTTGCTCCTGGGCCCGGCGGGCGTCGGCCTCGAGCTCTTCGGGATCTCGACCGGCGACGCGGTCGTCGGACGCATCGGCCGCCAGCCGGATCCGGTCCCGGGCCAGGTTGGCGGTGCCGTTGAAGCGTTCACGCAGACTGCCCAGCGCGTAGACCGTCTCCTGGGCACGGGCCAGCAGCGGTGCGTCCGTCGCGAGCGCCTGCTCGAGTTCGGTCTCGATCCGGCGCGCCTCGGCCAGTGCCTTCTCGACCTCTTCACGCCGCGCGCGCAACGCGCTCTCGTCGGCCAGCTCGGTCTCGATCGTGGTGCGGGCGCCGACGATGTCGTCGGCCAGCAGCCGGGCCCGCGCATCGCGCACCGTCGCCTGGATCCCTTGGGCGCGGCGTGCGACCTCTGCTTGGCGGCCCAGTGGCTTCAACTGGCGACGCAATTCGGTCAGCACGTCGTTGAGCCGGGTTAGATTGTCCTGCGTCGCGTCGAGCTTGCGGAGGGCCTTCTCCTTGCGCTTGCGGTGCTTGAGGACGCCGGCCGCCTCCTCGACGAAGCCGCGGCGTTCCTCGGGGGTGGCCCGCAGCACCGAGTCGAGCTGGCCCTGGCCGACGATGACGTGCATCTCGCGGCCGATGCCGGAGTCGCTCAGCAATTCCTGGACATCCAGCAGGCGGCACGTGTTGCCGTTGATCGCGTACTCGGAACCGCCGCTGCGGAACATCGTGCGACTGATCGTCACCTCGGAGTACTCGATCGGCAAGGCGCCGTCGGTGTTGTCGATCGTGAGGACGACCTCGGCGCGGCCGAGCGGCGCACGGCCCGAGGTGCCGGCGAAGATGACGTCCTCCATCTTGCCGCCGCGTAGGGACTTGACGCCCTGTTCACCCATGACCCACGAGAGGGCGTCAACGACATTGGACTTGCCGGAGCCGTTGGGGCCGACGACTGCGGTGATGCCGGGTTCGAGCGCCAGCGTCGTCGACGATGCGAACGACTTGAATCCCCGCAGCGTCAGGGTTTTCAGGTACACGTCGTCAGCCTAGTGCCTGCGATGGCGTGCATCGCAGGGGAAACGCCGCAGATCAGTGAGCAGCGGACTCGAGCAGTTCTGCGAGATCGCCGTCGTGGGCGGTCTCGGCGAGGCGGGCGAGCAGGCCGTCGTTCTCGGCCTTCATCCGCAGCACCTCGTTCTCGAGGTCGCTGATCCGGCGGCGGAGTACGGCGACCTCGTGAGCATGCTCAGGGGTGGGGCCACCGACGTAGCCGAACAGCGCTTTGGCCATGGTCATCCTTTTCAAGGAAAATGGTGGGGTACGCAGCGCTCGGGCTGCATACCGCGAGTATCCCACCGGCGTTGGGCCGGGGTCAACCTGCCCCCTAGGGTGGACGTCATGCGCCAGGATCTCTTCACCAGCCCCGAGGGCGACTGGACCCCGGTCTCCCCCAAACTCGCCGTGGCGCGAGGGCTGATCGGCTCGGCCTGCGGGGCCGTTCTCGTGGTGATCTCCCTCGCACTCGTACCACTGTTCGGCGAAGCGATCGACGGGTGGGCCTGGCTGCTGTGGATCCCTGCGCTGATCGGCGTCGGCCTGACGATCTGGGTCTGGTGGTGGGCTCCGCGCAATCGGCGCAGTTGGGGCTACACCGAGGCCGAGGACGACTTCGTGGTGCGCGGCGGCATGATGTTCCGCCGGCTCGTGGTCGTGCCGTACGGCCGCACCCAGTTCGTCGACGTCGAGTCCGGCCCGGTCGCCCGGTACTTCGGGTTCGGCACTGTGACCCTGCACACCGCCTCGACCACCACCGCGGCCGGGATCCCCGGCGTACCGCTCGATGAGGCCAAGCGCCTGCGCAACCGGCTGACGGACATCGGAGAGGCCCGTGGCGCCGGTGTCTGAAGCTCACCGCACCCACCCACTGACCGCGCTGCTGCAGGGCCTCATCTGGGGTGCCGGCGTGGCGGCGGCCGTCGGCTGGCAGGCCATCGACCTGCAGGATCCCCAGTGGTGGTCGCTGCTGTCCGTCCCGGCCGGCTTCCTGCTCGGCGCCTCGGCCGGCTACGTCAGCTGGCTGTTCACGCGTTACGTCATCGACGACGAGGAGATCCGCATCGAACGCGGGGTGCTGTTCAAGTCGTCGCGGCGCATCCCGTTCGAACGACTCCAGTCCGTCGACATCAACGAACCCCTCATCGCCCGCCTGGTCGGACTGTCGGAGCTGACGATCGAGATGGCCGGCGGTTCCGACTCGCGGACCCGCCTGCGATTCCTCAACCTGACCGAATCCAAGCGACTTCGCCGGCTGCTGCTGGCGCGCGCCCACGGCACCCACCCCGACGAGTCGGGCGAGGCCCCCGCCGAGGAGTCGCGCACCGTCCTGCACATCGTCACGCCGGACCAGGTCATCATCGGCACGCTGCTGTCGCTGGACTTCATCGCCACCGTGCTCGCGGCCCTCGCATCGATCGTGTTCACGATCCTGACCGACTTCGGCTGGGCGTTGATCGGCGTGCTGATCCCGGCGACGCTGGGCATCGCCAAGATGATCGCCGACCGGATCGTCGCCCAGTGGAACTTCACCATCTCGCGCGGCGAGCGCGGTCTGCGGATCGAACGCGGTCTGCTCAGCCGCAGTTCGCAGACGATCCCCTACGACCGGGTCCAGGGCATCGCCGTCGTCGAGCCGATCGTGTGGCGGTTCTACGACTGGACACGGCTCGAGGTCGACGTAGCCGGCTACGGCGTCGCATCCGACGGCGAGAGCGGGGTCTCGTCGACGACGCTGTTGCCGATCGCGCCGCGGGACATCGCCGCCCGTGTCCTCGAGGAACTGATTCCCGACGCCGAACGCGGCACGGGCGCGCGGGTGTCGCCACCGTCCCGGTCGTGGCCCTTCGCACCGATCGGCTGGCGCTACCGCTGGTTCAGCGCCACGCCGCACACCGTGACGACGGCCACCGGCTGGATCACCCGCCGTCGGTCGATCGTGCCGCACCACAAGGTGCAGTCCGTCTCGTTCTCCCAAGGTCCGGTGCAGCGGTGGTTCCGGGTCGCCACGGTCCAGGTGCACACGCCGGACGGGCCGGTATCGGCGACTACGCACCATCTCGATGCCGCCGAGGCACGCAGCGCGACCTTCGACGAGGTCGAGCGAGCCCGCGAGGCCCGCCGGCTCAACCGCCGCTGATCGCGCTCTCGGCAGCGGCGTCCATGGCACCGACCATCTCGCGCGAACCGAGCCACCCCTCGGGCAGCACGACCTTGCGCGGGGATCCCTGACGGCCTCGCGGAACCCCCAGTTCGCTGAGCGGGAAAGGTTCGGTCGGGTCGAGCGCATCCAGCAGGACGTCGAGCGCACGGTACGAGCTAACGTGTCCCAACTGGTCGCGCAGTTGCGAGCCCGCGCGGAAGCCCTTCAGGTACCAGGCCACGTGCTTGCGGAACTCGACGCAGCCGCGCTCCTCGCCGAGCCACTCGCCCAGCAGGTGGGCGTGGCGCCGCATGACGGCCGTGACCTCGCCGAGGTCCGGCAACGTCGCGACGGTCTGGCCGTTGAACGCCGCGGCGAGATCGCGGAACAGCCAGGGCCGACCGAGGCAGCCGCGGCCCACGACGACACCGTCACAGCCGGTCTGCTCGACCATCGCGAGGGCATCGGAGGCCTCCCAGATGTCGCCGTTGCCCAGTACGGGGATGTCGACACTGGCCTTGAGTTCGCCGATCGAGTCCCAGTCGGCGCGGCCACTGTAGTGCTGGGCGGCCGTCCGGCCGTGCAGGGCGATGGCAGCGCACCCGGTGTCCTGGGCGATCTGGCCCGCTTCGAGATAGGTCAGATGATCGTCGTCGATCCCCTTGCGCGTCTTCATCGTGACGGGCACGCCGAACGGCTCGGCGGCGGCGACCGCCTCGGTCAGGATCTGGCCGAGCAGCGTCGCCTTCCAGGGCAGGGCCGCTCCCCCGCCCTTGCGGGTCACTTTGGGGACCGGACAGCCGAAGTTCAGGTCGACGTGGTCGACACCGTGATCGCCACACAGGATCGACACCGCCTGCCCGACGGTCTGCGGGTCGATGCCGTAGAGCTGGACTGATCGGACCTGCTCGCCCTCGGCGAAGGTGAGCATCGACAGACTGACCCGGTCGCCCTCGACCAGGCCGCGACTCGTGATCATCTCGCAGACGTACAGGCCGGCACCTTGTTCGGCGCACAGCCGCCGGAAAGCGACGTTGGTGACCCCCGCCATGGGCGCGAGCACGACCGGCACGTCGACGTGGACGCGCCCCAGATCCAGACCCGAGGTCAGGGTGTCCATCGCACCGCGGTCGTCACGTCGCCGGGCTGGAAGTCGACGGACTCGACCTCAGTGCCTTCGGGAACGAAGAACAGCAGGCAGCCCTTCGCGGACTGACCGGCCGCGAACGGTTCGGCGATCTTCGGCGCCGGGCATGGCGAGAAACTGGCCGGTGCTGCCGTGGCGGGAACGAGGACGTCTCCGGCGACATGCAGCCACCAGGGCAGGCCCGCGGGGAACGACGCATCCGCCGGCCCACGATTTCCCATCTGGATGCGCAGGTAGTACGGCTGCATACCGTCCGGGGTCGAGAACATCGCCAGATCACGGCGTGGCGCCCGATCGAGTGTCGCCACGGCCAGCGTGAGCGCCGTCCCGGCCTCGTCCGAGGCGGACGGATACGCGACCGCCATGGACTCGCCGAACGTCTTCTCAGTGCCCGCCGGCGATAACGACAGACCGGCCGGCGCCTCGAACCCGGGCGTGGGTTCGGTGGACTGGTCCGCGTCGTCGCCGCCGGAGCACGCAGTGAGGGCGAACAGCAGCGCGACCGCAGCGAGCTTCCTCATGCTCAGCACCCGATGAGGCGCGCCGCGAGGTAGCCGGTGACCTGGTCCAGGGCGATGCGCTCCTGGGCCATCGAGTCGCGTTCGCGGATCGTGACGGCGTTGTCGTCGAGCGTGTCGAAGTCGACCGTGATGCAGAACGGCGTACCGATCTCGTCCTGGCGGCGGTAGCGCTTGCCGATCGCCTGGGAGTCATCGAAGTCGACGTTCCAGTTCTGGCGCAGTTCGGCGGCCAGGTCACGGGCCTTGGGCGACAGGTCCTCATTGCGCGAGAGTGGGAGGACCGCTGCCTTGACCGGCGACAGCCGCGGATCCAGCCGCAGCACGGTGCGCTTGTCGACGCCGCCCTTGGCGTTCGGTGCCTCGTCCTCGGTGTACGCGTCGACCAGGAAGGCCATGAGCGAACGGTTCACGCCGGCTGCCGGTTCGATGACGTACGGCGTCCAGCGCTCGTTGTTCGCCTGGTCGAAGTACTCGAGCTTCTGACCGGAGTGCTCGCTGTGGGTCCTGAGGTCGAAGTCCGTACGGTTCGCAACCCCCTCCAGTTCGCCGAACTCCGAGCCCGCGAAACCGAAGCGGTACTCGATGTCGACGGTGCGCTTGGAATAGTGCGACAGCTTCTCCTGGGCGTGCTCGTACAGGCGCAGGTTCTCGGGGTTCACGCCCAGATCGGTGTACCACTTCAGGCGCGTGTCGATCCAGTACTGGTGCCAGTCCTCGTCCTCGCCGGGCTTGACGAAGAACTCCATCTCCATCTGCTCGAACTCGCGGGTGCGGAAG
>CAYYQO010000147.1:0-8073 GCA_964473845.1 uncultured Aeromicrobium sp. | reverse complement strand
CCAACCTCAATCACCAGGAGGCCGTGGTCCTCGTCCAGAAACTGGCCTGGACCCTCTCGGACAAGAGGCACGACTACGCCAAGAGCGAGGTCGTGGTGGTGCCGCCGTTCACCGACCTGCGCAGCGTCCAGACGCTCGTCGACGGCGACAAGCTGTCGATCGGCTACGGCGCCCAGGACGTCTCGTCCCACGACGGCGGCGCGTACACCGGTGAGATCTCGGCGGCGATGCTGTCGAAGCTGGGATGCTCCTACGTCGTCGTCGGCCACTCCGAGCGCCGCGAGTACCACGCGGAATCCGACGCCCTCGTGAACGAGAAGGCCGGCAAGTCGCTCGCCGCGGGCATGACCCCCATCGTGTGCGTCGGCGAAGGCCTCGACGTCCGTCAGGCCGGCGAGCACGTCGCCTACACGCTCGCGCAGGTCGACGGTTCGCTCGCGGGCTTCTCGGCCGAGCAGGTGGCCGGCCTGGTCATCGCGTACGAGCCCGTCTGGGCCATCGGTACCGGCGAAGTCGCCACTCCCGAGGACGCCCAGGAGGTGTGCGCGGCCATCCGCGGGCGTCTCGCCGAGACCTGGGGTGACGAAGCTGCGGCACAAACCCGTATCCTTTACGGCGGATCGGTCAAGGCGGCGAATGTGGCCGCGATCATGGCCAAGCCCGACGTCGACGGAGCACTCGTCGGTGGGGCCAGCCTGGTCGCGGAGGAGTTCGCCGGGATCGTCCGGTTCTACGACATGCCCGACCTCGCGGGGTCCTGACGAAAGGCGAGACGTGATCATCGCGTTCTCCGTACTGCTCAGCTTGAGCAGTCTGCTCATGATCGTCCTCGTGCTCATGCACAAGGGGCGAGGCGGCGGTCTGTCCGACATGTTCGGAGGTGGCGTCTCCAGCTCGCTCAGCGGCTCCTCCGTCGCCGAGCGCAACCTCGACCGGATCACCGTCGGCGTCGCGGTCGTGTGGGTGGTCTGCCTGTTCGCTCTCGGATTGTTGCTGAAGGTCAGCAACTGATGGCGGCGGGTGCCATTCGGGGCAGCCGCATCGGTGCCGGCCCCATGGGCGAGGCCGAGCGCGGCGAAGCCGCCCCGCGTCAGTCGATCTCGTACTTCTGCACCAACGATCACTCGATCACGCTGCATTTCGCTGTCGAGGCCGAGGCGCCCGCCGAGTGGGATTGCCCCAAGTGCGGCATGCCCGCCAGCAGCGATGCCGAGAATCGGCCCGACGCGCCGAAGACCGAGCCCTACAAGACGCACCTGGCCTACGTGAAGGAACGCCGTTCCGAGGACGAGGCCGCCGACATCCTCAAGGAAGCTCTCGACACCCTGCGCACCAAGCGCAAGACCGGCGAAGTCATCTTCTGAGTGCCGAGGCCGCTCTGCGGCCGACCGCTCGAAGAGGTTGAGGTGCGAGAGCGCTCGACGCCTCGAAACCCGGTAGGGTGCCGGGGTTGCCGGCCACGGGGCAGTTCAGGGGGTGTGGCGTTTGCGGACGGTGGGCTTGGACGTGAAGTGGTCGGTGCGTCTGGTCCGACCAACCGGGCGCGGGTGGGACCTGACGCACCGGACCAGCCAGCTCAGAACTCGCGTGAGAGCTCCGGACGCCGGCAGCATCCATCTGACAAGCGAGTGAACTACCTAGGAGATCAGCGGGGCAGTTTGCTCGCAGCGGCCGTGTCGAGGAACCACATCGTCTCGTCCAGCCCGCGGGCGCCCGCGGCGGGAGCCACCTCGACCGGGGCGCCGGTCAGCGCCGTGGCGACGGCTTCGGCCTTGTCGGCGCCCGACACGATGAACCACGTGGCGCGGGTGTGGTTCAACGCCGGATAGGTCAACGTGATGCGCTGCGGCGGCGGCTTCGGAGAATCGAACACCTCGGCGACGCGGCGCTCGGTCTCGTGCACCTGCGGGTGCCCGGGGAACAGGGACGCGATGTGCGCGTCCGGTCCCATCCCGAGCAGCACCACGTCGAACTGGTCCTCGGGCAGGGTCTGGGCATACTCGTCGGCGGCCTCGGCCATGGACAGATCGCAGCCGTGCGCCGGCATGGCGTGGATCTGACCCTCTGGTACACCGAGCCGGTTCAGGAAACCCTCCCTGGCCTGACGATCGTTGCGGTCCTCGTGACCCTCGGGGACGAAACGTTCGTCGCCCCACCAGTACTCGGCCGCGGTCCAGTCGGCATTCTCGCCCGAGAGCCGCTCGTAGAGCTTTCCGGCGATCGTCCCTCCGGTCAGCACGAGTCGCGGCGTCCGGCCGGCCGAGGCGATGGACTTGACCCGCGCGGCCAACTGGCGCGACACCCCCGACGCGAGGTCGTTGGCGCTGTCGAAGATCTCGATGGTCATGATGTCGCCTTGCCGTGGATGCCGATCAGGTGGTGGAGCGTCTCGCCGTAGATCTCGTCCGCATCGAGGCGGCGGAGGTCCTCGGCCAACAGTTCGGGGATCGAGCGCCGACGGATCGGCACGACGCGCGCGGACGAACCCGGAACGCTGAACTCGCAGCTCATGGTGGTGGTCCGGCGGATGTCGATGTCACCCACGTCGGTCGTCAGGGTGACCCGGGTGATCTGGGGCCGGTCGTCGTCCTCGAACTCGATGGGAATTCCCAAGCGGCACTCGAGCCAGGCCCGCAGCAGGATCGCGACGGGGTTCGAGTCGTCCGCGATGATCCGCCCCGAGATCGGTTCGCCGGTCGTCTGGTCGAGTGCGGCCGCCAGCAGGGCCCGCCACAGGGTCAGCCGGGTCCACGAGAGATCGGTGTCGCCGGGGCTGTACCCGGGTGCGAGCCGACGCAGCCAGCGCACCGCGTCGTCGGAACGCTCCGAATCAGTGAGCCGGCGCACGGCGAGCCGGCCGATGGGGTCCTCGGACGGCGTCACGGGGCCCACACCGGGCCACCAGGCCACCACGGGGGAGTCGGGCAGCAGCAACGGCAGCACGGCGGACTCGGCGTGTTTGACCAAGGGTCCGGACATGCGCAGCAGGACCGATTCGCCCGGTGAGCCCGCTCCGACCCGCACGCGGGCGTTGAGGCGTGGACGGCCACGACCGTCGCCCAGGATCACTCCCAGGACGCGCGAGGGGTGCTCGTGCTGCAGGACGTTGGCCGCCTTCATCGCCTCGGCGACGTTGTCGTCATCGGTGATGATCAGCAGCGTCAGCACCATGTCCATGGCCGGACTGCCCGCCAGTGAACGCCCGCGGGTCAGAGCCTTCGCGACGGACGAGGCATTGGTCTCCTCGAGAGTCAGGTCCATCAGGGCCGCCTCCAGACGCGACCGTCGCGGGCCAGCATGTCGACGGCGGACTGCGGACCCCACGTCCCGGCCGGGTACGCGTCGATCGAGCGCTTGCGCGCCCAGTGGGTGATCACGGGGTCGAGGATCTGCCAGGACAGTTCGACCTCCTGGTGCTGGGGGAACAGCGGCGGATCGCCGAGCAGCACGTCCAGGATGAGCCGCTCGTAGGCCTCGGGACTGCTCTCGACGAAGGAGCCGCCGTAGACGAAGTCCATGTTGACGTCGCGGATCTCCATCGTCGTGCCGGGCACCTTGGCACCGAAACGCATCGTGACTCCCTCGTCGGGCTGGATGCGCATGACCAGGGCGTTGTGGCCCAGTTCGGTGACGTCGTTGTGCTCGAACGGCAGGTGCGGCGCCTTCTTGAACACGACCGCGACTTCGGTGACCCGCCGGCCGAGTCGTTTGCCGGCGCGCAGGTAGAAGGGCACTCCGGCCCATCGGCGGGTGTGGATGTCCAGTCGCAGCGCCGCGAAGGTCTCGGTCCGCGAAGTCGGATTGGTGCCGTCCTCCTCGCGATATCCGATGACCTCCTCACCGCCGGCCCATCCCGAGACGTACTGAGCTCGTGCGGTGTGCTGGTCCAGGTTGTCCGGCAGCCTGACGCTGCGGAGCACCTTCTGCTTCTCGACCCGCAGGCTGGAGGCGTCGAACGAGACCGGCTCCTCCATCGCGACGAGCGCCAGCAACTGCAGCAGGTGGTTCTGGATGACGTCGCGCGCCGCCCCGATCCCGTCGTAGTAGCCGGCTCGTGAGCCGATGCCGATGTCCTCGGCCATCGTGATCTGGACGTGGTCGACGTAATTGGCGTTCCAGACCGGCTCGTACAGCTGGTTCGCGAAGCGCAGCGCCAGGATGTTCTGGACTGTCTCCTTGCCCAGGTAGTGGTCGATGCGGAACACCTGGTCGGAGGGGAACACGTGGCCGATCAGGTGGTTCAGCTCCTTGGCCGACTCCAGATCGTGGCCGAACGGCTTCTCGACGACCACGCGTCGCCAGCCCTGGGCCGAATCAGCCAGACCGTGTTCGTCGATCTTGGAGATCACGGTCGGGAACAGGCCCGGGGGGATGGACAGGTAGAAGGCGTGGTTGCCGCCCGTGCCCTGCTGCTCATCGAGCTTCGCCAGGGTGGTCGAGAGTTGCTCCCACGCCTCGTCGTCGTCGAACTGGCCGGGCACGAACTTGATGCCGGCAGCCAACTGTTCCCAGACGGTCTCGCTCCATTCGGTGCGGGCACCGGCCTTGGCGGCCTTCTTGATCAGGGCGGCGAACGTACCGTCGCCCCAGTCGCGGCGGGCGAAGCCGACCAGACCGAAGCCCGGCGGCAGCAGCCCCCGGTTGGCGAGGTCGTAGATCGCCGGGATCAACTTCCGGCGGGCCAGATCGCCCGTGACGCCGAACATCACGATGCTGCACGGTCCGGCGATGCGGGGCAGTCGGCGGTCGCGGGGGTCCCGCAGTCTGTTCGGCTTCACTCGGGATCCACTTCGGTCAGGAGCGTGGTGAGCAGGTCCAACCCGGCATCGAGGTCGTGCAGGTGGAGACGCAGCACGGGACGCCCCTTCTGCCGTAGCACCCGGGCGTCGCCCTCGGCCTGGGACACGATGAACTCACCGAGGGTGAAGTCGCGGCCGGGGACGGGGACGTCCTGCGCGGGGTCACACGTGACCTGCAGGAACACTCCGACGGGGGTGCCGCCCTTGTGGTACTGACCGGTGGAGTGCAGGAATCGTGGACCCCAGCCGAACGTCACGGGGCGGCCCAGCCGGGAGGCGAGGGCGGGAGCCAGCGTCTCGAGACCCGCATGTGCCCAACGGTCGAGGTAGAACTGCAGCGCGAGGTACTCGTGGTCGCCGACCTCGCCCAACAACTCCGCGAGGGCGGTACCGACGGATGGCGCATCCGACCCGAACATCGCGATGGTGCCGTCGACCCGATCGGGATCGGGCAGCGAGGCGCCGCCGGCGAGCAGGTCACGAGCCGCGGCCTTGGCGCTCTCGACATCAGGTTGGTCGAAGGGATCGATCTGCAGGAACCGGCCCGCCGTGGCGGTGGCGACCTCCCAGATCAGGAACTGCGCCCCGAGGGGCCCGCTGAGCGCCGCAGCCCACGGATGGTCCGGCACGTCATCGGTGCCGAGGTGGACGACGAAAGCGTCATCGGTGACCGGATCGGTGGGGGAGAGGGCGACGACGGGGAGGATGCCGGTCCCTTCCTTGCCGGTGGACTCGGCGACGAGTTGCTCGATCCAGTCGCCGACGCCATGTCCGGTGTGGTCGTACACCTGGACCTTGTCGACCCCCTGCCCCGCCGCCACGCCCAGGGCGGCGCCGAGTCGCAGACCGGGATTCGTCGGGTCGTCCGTCGCGAGCGCATTGTCGATGCGGCCGGCCTGATCCAGCAGGTCCGCGATGTCGGCACCGGCGAGACCGCTGGGAACCAGCCCGAACGCGGTCAGGGCCGAGTAGCGGCCACCGACGTGGGGATCGGCGCGGAACACCCGGTAGCCCGCCGCGGTGGCTTCCTCGTCCAGCGGCGAACCGGGATCGGTCACGATGACCACGTGCCCGGTCGGGTCGAGCCCGGCGTCCGTGAAGGCCTGCTCGAAGATCCGGCGGTGGCTGTCGGTCTCGACCGTTCCGCCCGACTTGCTGGACACCACGACGACGGTCGTCTCCAGATCGTGGATCGCCGAGCGCACCATGTCCGGCTGGGACGAGTCCAGGACGTCCAGAGGCACACCCGCGGCGGCGCAGATCACCTCGGGTGCCAGCGATGAGCCGCCCATGCCGCACAGCACGACCCGCGAGATCCCCGCGGCACGCAACTGGTCGCGCAGCTCGAGGACCTGCGGAACCAGCGGGCGCGAGGACTCGGCCAGCTCGACCCACGAAAGCCGGATCGAGGCCTCGGACTCGGCCTCGGCGCCCCACAGGGTGCCGTCCTGGCCGAACAGCCGGGAGGCGAACCGGTCGGCGACGAGCGAGGCGACCTCGTCGTCGACCGCCGCGTCCTGAGGCGTCTGGATCCGGAGCCGGCTGGTCATGGTCAGCTCCGGTCGAGTTCGGTACGAACCGTCTCGAGCAGCTCGGCCCACGAATCGTCGAACTTCTGCAGACCCTCGACCTCGAGCTTGTCGACGACCTCGTCGTACGAGATGCCCTGGGCCTCGAGACCGTCGATCACCTGCTGCGCCTCGGCGGCCAGGCCGCTGACCGTGTCGCCCGTGAGCTCACCGTGATCGGCGAAGGCCTCGAGTGTCTTCTCCGGCATCGTGTTGACCGTGTCGGCGACGACGAGCTCGGTGACGTACAGCGTGTCGGGGTAGGCGGGATCCTTGACGCCGGTCGAAGCCCACAACGGCCGCTGGGGGTTCGCGCCCCTCGCGATCAGCGCCTGGGCCCGCTCCGAGGAGAACACCTCCTGGAAGGCCGCGTAGGCCAGGCGAGCGTTGGCGATCGCCGCCTTGCCGCGCAGCGGGTCGCCGTCGGCCAGTCGACCGTCGACCTCACTGTCGACGCGGCTGACGAAGAACGACGCCACGGAGTGGATCTGAGACAGGTCGCGTCCCTCGGCGGCCGCCTGCTCCAGACCGTAGAGGTAGGCGTCCATGACGCCGCGGTAGCGCTCGAGCGAGAAGATCAGCGTCACATTGATGCTGATGCCCTTCGAGATCGACGCGGCGATCGCGGGCAGCCCTTCGCGCGTGGCGGGGATCTTGACCAGCAGGTTCGGCCGGTCGACCTCGTTCCACAGCTTCTCGGCCATCGCGACGGTGCCGTCGGTGTCCCGGGCCAGTCCGGGCTCGACCTCGATCGAGACGCGGCCGTCCACGCCGTTCGTGGCGTCGTACACGGGGCGCAGGATGTCGCACGCCTCACGGACGTCCGTGGTGGTCAGGGCGAAGACCGTCGCGTCGACGTCGGCGCCGGTGGCCTTCAGTTCGGCGACCTGCGCGGCATACCGCTCGCCCTGGGACAGTGCCGCGGCGAAGATCGTCGGATTGGTCGTGACACCGACGACGTGCCGGTTGGCGACCAGGTCGGCGAGGTTGCCGCTCTCGATTCGTTCGCGTGAGAGGTCGTCGAGCCAGATCGACACCCCCGCATCGCTGAGTGCCTTCAGTCGTTCGGTCATGTCGATCGCTCCTGGGTGAGAGTTCAGTGGGAGGTGTCGGGGAGGACGGGCCCCGTTGGCCGGGCGAAGACGGGCACGCCGCCCTGGTGCTGCGCGGCCGCGATGGATTCGCGGGCGGCTTCGACGGTCGCGACGGCGGTGATGCCGAAGCGTTCGTACAACTCGGCGAACGGTGCCGATGCGCCGAAGTGCTCGAGCGAGACGATGCGACCCGCATCACCGACGATGTCACGCCAGCCCAATGCGATGCCGGCCTCGACCGCGACGCGAGCGCGCAGGTTCGGCGGGATGACGCTGTCGCGGTACTCGGCGTCCTGCTCCTCGAACCACTCGCGGCACGGCATCGAGACGACACGGGCGGCGACGCCCTGTTCGGCCAGCAGTGTGCGTGCCTCGACGGCCAGCTGGACCTCGGAACCGGTCGCCACGAGGACGACCTCGGGGTTTCCGTCGTTCAGTTCGGCGGGGGAGTCCACCAGGACGTAGGCGCCCTTGGCGGCCTCGCTCGCGGCCGCGAACTCGTTGCCACGCGGGAAGACTGGCAGGTTCTGGCGGCTGAGCGCCAGGGCGGCAGGACGGTGGTGACGCTGCAGGATCGTCGACCACACCGCGACGGTCTCGTTGGCGTCGGCC
>CAYYQO010000146.1:0-8140 GCA_964473845.1 uncultured Aeromicrobium sp. | reverse complement strand
CGGTGCTGCGGTTGCCGTGCTGGTGATGGCTGGCACGGTCAGTGCCGAGGCCGCAAGCGCTGCGGACAGGGCGAGTGGTTTCCATGAGATCTTCACGATCTACCTCTCTTGGCGCCCGTCCCCCCGGACGCACACACCGCACCCTGGTTGTGCGGGTGCGTGGGCACCGAGAGCCATGTAACTCCTGTCGGAGGAACACGGCAATCCCAGCGTGGGTTACAACTCGACTACGTCGCCGGCCCGCACGAGGCTGTACGTGCCGGAGTAGGTCGTCCCGAGGTCGGCCTCGACCTCGTCGCGATCGGTCCACGGCGGGATGTGCGTCAGCAGCAGGGTGCGCACCTCGGCCTGCGTCGCGATCGCGCCGGCTTCGGCGCCCGTCAGGTGCAGGTTGGGCGGGTTCTGGGCCGACTCGACGAACGACGCCTCGCACAAGAACACGTCCGCCGCGGCGGCGAATCGGACCAGGGCCGGGTCGGGACCGGTGTCGCCGGAGTACACGAGCACCTTGCCCTCGTGCTCGACCCGCAGGGCGTAGGCCTCGACCGGGTGCGGCGTCAGGTGGGCGCGGACCGTGAACGGGCCGACCGTGGCCGTCAGTTCGTCGCTGAGCGTCTCGAACGTGAACGGCAACGTCATGCCGTTGGGCTCGGTCGTGCCGTAGGCGTTCGAGAGGTGCCAGTCGCTGCCGGCCGGCGCGAACACGGGGATGCGCGGTGGGCGACCCTGCGGGTGGTACTTGCGGACGACGTACAGGCCGCTCATGTCGAAGCAGTGGTCCGGGTGCAGGTGCGACAGGCAGATCGCGTCGATGTCACGCAGGTCGATGTGCTCCTGCAACGATCCCAGCGCTCCCGAGCCGAGATCGAGCACGAGCCGGAACGTGCGGCCCTCGAACGGCGCCTCGACGAGGTAGCAGCTGGCAGCGGAGTCGGGACCGGGGAACGAGCCGGAACAACCGATGATCGTGAGCTTCACGCCGTCACCCACGCGAACTGGTCGACGGACTCGACCTCGGGGCCCAGGAACCGGCGGCCCAGGTCGGCGAACTCGGCCGGATGGCCGGTCGTGAGGAAGCGGTGCGCCGGCGGGGCCAGCACCGGGTCGCGCTCCAGGTCATGGGACGCCAGGAGGCGGTAGACGTCCTTCGCGGTCTCCTCGGCGCTGGACACGAGGGTCACCGAGTCGCCCATGACGTAGGCCAGGACGCCCGTCAGCAGCGGGTAGTGGGTGCAGCCCAACACGAGGGTGTCGATCTCGGCCTCCCGGAGCGGGTCGAGGTAGCTCTCGGCCACGGCGAGCAGTTCGGGCCCGCCCGTGATGCCGGCCTCGACGAATTCGACGAACTTGGGGCACGTGCTGGTGTGGAGGTCGATGCCCGGGTTGGCGGCGAAGGCATCGTCGTACGCACGGGACGTCGCGGTGGCCTCGGTGCAGATGACGCCGACGCGTCCGTTGCGGGTGGCGTTCACGGCGCGGCGCGTGGCCGGCAGGATCACCTCGACGACGGGAACGTCATACCGCTCCCGCGCATCGCGCAGGACGGCGGCGCTGGCCGAGTTGCAGGCGATGACGAGTGCCTTGACGCCCAGGTCGACCAGGTGGTCGAGGCACTCGAGCGCATACTCGCGGACCTCCGAGATCGGCTTGGGACCGTACGGCTGACGAGCGGTGTCACCCAGGTACACGATGGGCTCGTGCGGCAACTGGTCCAGCACGGCGCGCGCGACGGTGAGACCCCCGAAGCCCGAGTCGAAGATGCCGATGGGTGCGTCACTCACACGTCAGAGGGTAGACACCTTCTGGTCGTCGCGGGTCAACAACCCACCACCGGGGGTCGCGAAGTGGGCCGCGACACGTGACGGAACCCGCTCGTTCGACTCCCGCAGAGCGGCTCGGGCAGGCACGATGGGGTCATGCGTGACGTACCTCACTTCGGGCCGGACTTCCTGTGGGGCGTGTCCACCGCCTCCTACCAGATCGAGGGGGCGGTCGACGAGGACGGCCGCGGCAAGTCGATCTGGGACGAGTTCAGCCACACCGCGGGTCGGACCCACGACGGCGACACCGGCGACGTCGCCTGCGATCACTACCATCGGTACGTCCAGGACGTCGGACTGATGGCCGACCTCGGCGTCAACGCGTACCGGTTCTCGATCTCGTGGCCGCGGATCCAGCCCGACGGCGTGACGGTCGAGCCTCGCGGGCTGGACTTCTACGACCGGCTCGTCGACAGCCTGCTCGAACGCGGCATCGAGCCCAGCGCCACCTTGTTCCACTGGGACTCGCCGCTGGCGTTCGAGGCCGACGGAGGCTGGGAGAACCGCGCCATCACCGACCGGTTCGCCGACTACGCCCACGTCGTCGGCGAGCGACTGTCCGATCGCGTGACCCGCTGGTTCACGCTCAACGAGACGGTCGTGTTCACCCTGCTCGGCCACGGGAACGGCATCCACGCGCCCGGCAAGACGCTGGGATTCGGGGCTCTGCAGGTCGCGTGGCACCAACTGCTGGCGCACGGCAAGGCGGTCCAAGCCCTCCGCGCAGCCGGGGCGGCCCAGGTCGGACCGGCGAACAACCATGCCCAAATCCGCCCCATCGACGATTCCGACGCCAGTCGCGACGCGGCCGGGCTGTTCGACCTGGTCTACAACCGGGCGTTCCTCGACCCGATCCTGCTGAAGACGTGGCCGCTGGCCGGCATCGTCGATCCTGTGGCGGAGGACGGCGATCTCGACCTCATTGCCCAGCCGATCGATTTCCTCGGCGTCAACTCGTACAACCCCTCCTACATCGCCGCTGCCGAACAGGGTGCCGAGATCCCCTTCGAGCAGGTGACGCCGGAGGGGTTCGAGTACAACGACTTCGGCTGGCCGATCATCCCCGAGGGCTTCACCCAGATGCTGGTCGGGCTGAAACAGACCTACGGCGACGCACTGCCGCCCATCCTGATCACCGAGAACGGCGGCGCCTTCAACGAGACGCCCGGCGACGACGGGCGGGTGCGCGACCAGCGCCGCATCGACTACACCGCGGCGCACCTGGCCGCCCTGCGCGACGCGATGGACGCGGGCGTCGACGTACGCGGCTACTTCCACTGGTCGCTCATGGACAACTTCGAGTGGGCCGAGGGTTACTCGCAGCGGTTCGGCCTGACCTATGTCGACTACGAGACGCAACAACGGATCCCCAAGGACTCGTTCGACTGGTACCGCGCGGTGATCGCGGCGAATCGGCGCCGATGACGGCCTCGATGGACCGGCTCTCGCCCGTCCGCCTGCCGTGGTTGCTGTCGGTCGCGGTCGTCAACCTGGGCACGTACGTCGCCTTCTTCGGGCCACTCGCGGTGCTGCTGCCGCAGCAGACCGAAGCGATCATCGGCGACGGCAAGGAGACGGCGCTGGCGGTGGTCACCGGTATCGGCGCGGCCATCTCCCTCGTCGCCAACCCGCTGTTCGGTGCCCTGTCGGACCGCACCCGGTCCCGGTTCGGTCGGCGCGTGCCGTGGATCACCGCGGGGTCGCTCGTGGGCGCGCTGGGTCTGACGATCCTGTCGGGAGCGAGTGAGTTCTGGCAGGTCATCGTGGGCTGGTGCCTCGTGCAGGCGTCGGTCAACGCCTCGCTGGCCTCGATCACCGCAACGCTGCCCGACCGCGTTCCGGTGGCTCAGCGTGCCTGGGCGGGCGGTCTGGTCGGCCTGGGACAAACGCTGGGCATCCTGGTGGGTGCGGGGCTGGCGATCGCCTTCGGTGGCACCCGCGGCGGCTATCTCGCCTGCGCGGCGTTCCTGCTGATCAGCGCGATCCCCTACCTGTCGCGCAGCGACGACGCGCCCATCATCGAGCGCAGTCCGTTCGTGGTCGGCGAGTTCATCCGTTCGTTCTGGGTCTCCCCCACGCAGTACCCGGACTTCGCGTGGGCCTGGCTGACCCGCTTCGTCGTGAACCTGGGCAATGCGATCGCGACGCTGTACCTGCTGTACTTCCTCAAGGACGCCGTCGGCGTGGCCGATCCCGACGGTGGGGTGTTCATCGTGATCGCGACCTACTCGGTCGTGGTGGCCCTGTCGGCCGTCGTCGCGGGGCGTTGGTCCGACCGGGTCCGTCGGCGCAAGATCTTCGTGATCTGGGCGGGCGTCGTCATGGCGGCCGCGGCGCTGATGCTGGCGTTCTGGCAGACGTGGCCGGGCGTGCTGGCCGCCGCCGTGGTCCTCGGGGTCGGTTTCGGCGCCTTCATCGCGGTGGACCTGGCGATCGTGACCGAGGTGCTGCCGGATGAGGCCGGCTTCGCCAAGGACCTGGGCGTCATCAACATCGCGAACGCCCTGCCCCAGGTCGTGGCGCCGGTCATCGCGGCACCGATCGTGACGCAACTGGGCGGGTACACGACGCTCTACGTGACCGCTGCGGTGATCGGCTTGGTCGGCGCGGTCGCCGTCGTCCGGATCCGCGGGGTGAGCTGAGCTCCCCTCGGGCCGAGAGCTCCACTTTTGGTACGCGTTCCACCGTTTGCCTGTGACGGAACGTGCAAAGCGTCCCAAAAGTGGACCGGGGCGCGGGTCGGGCGTCAGGCAACGCTGAGGTCGACCTCGATGTTGCCGCGCGTGGCGTTGGAGTACGGGCAGACCTGATGGGCCTGCTCGACGAGTTCCTGGGCGTCTTCGGGGCTGACGTTCGGTAGCGTCACCTCGAGCGCGACGGCCAGGCCGAAGCCGCCGTTGCCGTTGTCGCCGATCGAGACGTCGGCGACGACCTCGGAGTCCGAGACGTCGGCACCGGCCTTCTTGCCGACCAGCCGCAGTGCGGAGTGGAAGCACGCGGCGTAGCCCGCGGCGAAGAGTTGCTCGGGGTTCGTGGCGCCGCCCGGGCCGCCCATCTCCTTCGGGCTGCGGACGTCGGCGGCGAGGATGCCGTCGGTGGACTCGACGTGACCGTTGCGGCCATCACCCGTGGCGACGGCGCTGGCAGTGTAGATGGGATTCATGTACGCAATTCTATTGTGCACAATCAAATGCTGCAACGCTAGTCTTGGCATGTGGAGAACTACCCGCAACTGTCGCTCGACCAGCAGCTCTGCCTACCGCTGTACGCCGCCTCGCGCGCGGTGACCCGGCGCTACGGCGAACTGCTGGCCGACGTGGGCCTGACCTACCCGCAGTACCTGTGCCTGCTCGCGTTGTGGGAGGCCGACGGACCGCTGGGAGTTGGCGACCTGGGCGCGCGGCTGCACCTGGACTCCGGAACCCTCACTCCCCTGCTCAAGCGCATGGAGTCGGCAGGCCTGGTGACCCGCGCTCGCGACCCCGAGGACGAGCGGCGCGTGCGGGTCTCGGTGACCGACCAGGGTTGGGAACTGCGGGACCGCGTGGCCGACGTGCCCGCTCGGCTCGTCGAGGGCATGGGGATGACCGAGCCCGACGGGCGCGCACTGCGCGGCCTCCTCGACCGACTCATCGCCGAACTCGAGGACTGAGGGTCAGAGCGGCAGCTTGGGCTGCGGCGGGGCGTGGGCCGGGTCGACGCCGTCGAACAGGCTCGAGACTGATTCGCCGGCCGCGATCCGGGCGATCGCCTCGGCGAACAGCGGGGCGACCGAACGGACCTTCAGTTCGGGCCAGTCGGCCGGCGCCGGGACTGTGTCCGTCGTGACGACCTCGGTGATCGCGGGATGGGAGCGCAGCCGATCCACCGCCTTGCCGACGAACAGGCCGTGGGTGCAGGCGACCGAGGCCTCGGTGACCCCGGACTCCTCGAGCTTGTTCATCAACTCGATGATCGAACCGCCCGTGGCGATCTCGTCGTCGAGGATGATCGCGCGCTTGCCCGCAACATCGCCGACGATCCGGTCGATCACAACCTTGTCGTCGGCCATGCGCTGCTTGCTGCCGGCCGCGACCGGCAGACCGAGCAGGCGGGCGAACTGCGAGGCGGTCTTGGCGTTGCCGAAGTCCGGCGACACGACGATCGCGTCGGTCAGGTCCTGCTGGCGATAGTGCTCGGCCAGTTCGCCGATCGCGGTCAGGTGGTCGACCGGCATCGCGAAGAAGCCGTGGACTTGAGGGGCGTGCAGGGTCATCGTGACGACGCGGTTCACGCCCGCGGTGGCCATCATGTCGGCCACGAGTTTGCCGCCGATCGAGATGCGTGATGCGTCCTTCTTGTCCGAGCGCGCATACGCGTAGTGCGGCATGACGACCGTGACCGAAGCCGCCGAGGCCCCGCGCGCCGCGTCGACCATGAGCAGCAGTTCCATCAGGTGGTCCTGCGTCGGGGGCACGAGCGGCTGGACGATGTACACGTCGCGCTGACGGCAGTTGGCCAGCAACTGCACCTGCAGGCAGTCGTTGCTGAAGCGCGTCGTGTCCGACGGACTCAGCGCGACGCCGAGATTGCTGCAGATCGCCTCGGCCAAGGTCCGATGCGCACTTCCCGAGAACACGACGATGTCGCCCACGTCACGAAGGCTAACCGCTCGACTGGCCCCCTGAACAGACCGGGGCGCGATCTCGCCCCGGCACCCCGGGAGCAGATTCCCCGGTTAAGTCGGTTTTCCCTCACTTCGCGTGGGTTGCAACCCACGTTAAGTGACAGGAAACCCACTTAACCGGGGAATCCGACAGCTACCCCCGACCCTCGGACCTCAGGCCCAGAGTTGGCCCTCGAGGCGGTCCTCGGCCTCGTCGATCGTGCCCTCGTAGGCGCCGGTCGAGAGGTACTTCCAGCCGCCGTCGGCGATCACGAAGGCGATGTCCGCGCGCTCGCCGGCCTTGTCCGCCTTCGCAGCCTGCGCCAGCGCGGCGTGCAGGATCGCGCCGGTCGAGATGCCGGCGAAGATCCCCTCCTGGTCGATCAGCTCGCGCACCCGGCGCACCGCGTCACGAGGCCCGACCGAGAACCGCGAGTCGATGAGTGAAGCGTCGTACAGCTCGGGCACGAACCCCTCGTCGATGTTGCGCAGCCCGTAGACGAGTTCACCGTAGCGGGGTTCGGCCGCCACGATCCGCACGTCGGGCTTGTGCTCGCGGAAGAACCGGCCGACGCCCATGAGTGTTCCCGTCGTGCCCAGACCACCGACGAAGTGCGTGATGGTGGGCAGGTCCTCGAGGATCTCCGGCGCCGTGCCGCGGTAGTGGGCATCGGCGTTCGCCGGGTTGCCGTACTGGTAGAGCATGACCCAGTCGGGATGCTCGGCGGCGATCCCCTTCGCGACGCGCACGGCCTCGTTCGAGCCGCCGGCCGCCGGCGAACTGATGATCTCGGCGCCCCACATCGTGAGCAACTGGCGCCGCTCGATCGAGGTGTTCTCGGGCATGACGCAGATCAGCTGATAGCCCCGCTGGCGCGCCACCATGGCCAGTGAGATGCCGGTGTTGCCGCTCGTGGGCTCGAGGATCGTGCACCCGGGCGTGAGCGAACCGTCGGCCTCGGCCGCGAGGATCATCGACAGCGCCGCACGGTCCTTGATCGAACCTGTCGGGTTGCGGTCCTCGAGCTTGGCCCAGAGCCGCACCTCGTCACTCGGCGACAGGTTCGGCAGGCCGACCAGCGGCGTGTGACCGACCGAATCGACGAGTGAGTCGTACCGCATGCTCAGGCCGCGCCGCCCGCAACCGCGGGCAGGATGACGACCGTGTCGCCATCGGACACCGCGGTGCCGAGACCGCCCGTGAAGCGCACGTCCTCGTCATTGACGTAGACGTTGACGAAGCGACGCAGCTCGCCGCCCTCGTCAAGGAGGCGTTCCTTGATGCCCTCGTGGTTCGCCTCGAGATCGTCGATCAGGGAGGACAGGGAGTCGCCGGCGGCATCGACGGCGCGCTCACCCCCGGTGTAGGGGCGCAGGATCGTGGGAATGCGGACCTCGACGGTCATGTCAGGCTTCACCTTCGGTTTCGGGAACTGCATCAGCAGTCGTGCTGTCATCGGTGTAACGGTCGACGATGCGAACTTCTTCCTCGGTGATCTCACCATCGACGATGCGATACGAGCGGAAGTCCACGTCGCCGGACTCGTGGGCGCCGTCGCGGGTCGACACGAGGACGTAGTGGGCCCCCGGTTCGGACGCCAGGTTCAGGTCGGTGCGCGACGGGTACGCCTCGGTCGCGGTGTGCGAGTGGTAGATCACGACGGGTTCCTCGTCG
>CAYYQO010000145.1:0-8144 GCA_964473845.1 uncultured Aeromicrobium sp. | reverse complement strand
CGCTCGCCCGCACTCGATCGACGGGACTGCGGAGTCCGTAGTCTGGGTCAGTGCGCCTGACCTCGATCCACCGCTACCCGCTGAAGTCGGGGCACGGTGAGGATCTGGAGTCAGCGCAGGTCGAACCGTGGGGTCTGGCCGGAGACCGACGATGGATGGTGACCGACGCCGAAGGCACGTTCATCACGGCGCGTGAGGAGCACCGACTGCTGGCGGTGCATCCCCAGATCACGGACGCCGGGCTCCGATTGTCCTCCCCCGGACACGCACCGATCGACATCGCGCGGCCCGATCCGGTGGCACAGACACCGGTGCAGATCTGGAAGTCGCAGCTCACCGGGGCCAAGGCACCCCAGGCCACCGAATGGCTCAGCGACCTGCTCGGGCGGGACGTCCGGCTCGTACACCTCGACGACCCGACGCGACGGTCGATCAGTCCGGCTCACTCCCATCCCGACGACCGCGTGAGCTTCGCCGACGGATACCCGCTGCTCGTCACGACCGAGTCGTCCCTGGCCGCGCTCAACGACGCAATCGCCGACGGCGGTTCCGAGTCCGTGCCGATGCACCGCTTCCGCCCGAACCTCGTGGTCGACGGCGACGACGCATGGACCGAGGACGACTGGCGGGTCGTGCGCGTCGGCGATGCCACCTTCCGCGCGGTCAAGGGCTGCGCCCGCTGCGTCATGACCACGCTCGAACCGGACCACGACTCCGGCGACGTCGAACGCGGCAAGGAGCCGATCCGCACGTTGGCCCGTATCCGACGCTTCGGCAGTGGCGTGTGGTTCGGCGTGAACCTGATCCCGGACTCACCCGGTGCGCAGGTGCGTGTCGGCGACGAGGTCGAGGTCCTTCAGTCGGCCGAACCCGGCGGTGGCCCGCTCGGCGCGTGACTCAGGTGGCCAGCAGGTCGTCCGTCCAGCGCGGCACGACCTCGGTCGCGGGTCCGACGTAGGTGGTGTCGAAGTCGCCGTGGGGCGTCGGGACGAGGTTGAGTTCCACCGTCCTGGCACCCACCGCGTGCGCATAGTCGACGAACCCCGCGGCCGGATAGACCACGCCCGAGGTGCCGATCGACGCGAACACGTCGACCTCCGAGAGCTCGCGGTGGATCTCGTCCATCCCCTGGGGGATCTCGCCGAACCACACGATGTCGGGGCGCAGTGCCGCACTGTCGCACTCGGGGCAATCCGGCTCGTGGACCAGCGGACCCGACCACTCGAGCCGGGCCTCGCAGACCTCGCAGCGCACGTACCGCAGCCGGCCGTGCATGTGCAGGACCCGGCGCGATCCGCCGCGTTCGTGCAGGTCGTCGACGTTCTGGGTGACCAGCAGGAAGTCGTCACCCAACTGGTGTTCCAGTTCGGCCAGTGCACGGTGTGCCGCATTCGGTTGGACCCGATCGAGCGAAGCCCGCCGTTCGTCGTAGAACCGCTGCACGAGCTCGCGGTTGTAGGCGAAGGCCTCGGGAGTGGCCACGTCCTCGGGCCGGTGACCTTCCCACAGGCCGTCCGCGTCACGGAAGGTGGCGAGCCCGCTCTCGGCCGAGATGCCGGCCCCGGTCAGGACGACGACCTTCATGCCTGGCCTCCGCGCAGTGCGTGGGCCAACTCCCCGACGGCGGTCGGCGGGCCGGCGAGGGACCACACCAGACCGTCGGCTTCGATGCGTTCGGTGGCACCGCCGAGACCCGCGACGAGCGCCGTGCCGGGCAACCAGTCCCAGGCGGGCGTACTGTGCTGGAACCAGCAGCCCAAGCGGCCGGTGGCCACTCCGACGAGGTCCATCGACCCCGAACCGAGCATCCGGATCGTGGCCGGCAGAGCGGCCGCACGCACCCAGGAATCGAAGCCGGGACCGCTGCCGACGAACGCCGGATGGGCGTAGGTCGCGGCGCCCAGACCGGCAACGGGTGCATCCTCGATCCGCGTCATCGCAACACCGTTGAGCGTCGTGGGGATGCCGGGTCCACCGACCAGAACGGTGCCCGAGGCGTGGTGGGCGACCGCGCCCAGCAGCACCCGATCACCCTCGGCCAACGCCACGGCCGAGCACCAGTAATCGGAACCGGTCGCGAAGTTGTACGTCCCGTCGACCGGGTCGATGACCCACCGGCGGCCGGACGATCCCTCGCTGGCCGTGCCCTCCTCGCCCAGCAGTCCGTCCTCGGCCCGCTCTCGGGCGAGCCGCCCCACGACGAGTTCCTCCGCGGCGAAGTCGGCGGCGGTCACGACGTCCGACACGTTGGTCTTGGCCCGGGTGCCCAGGTCCCCTCCGTCGCGAATCCGGCTGGCCAGGGCGGCCGCTTCGACGACGAGTTCGGCGGCCAGGGTCACGTCGTCCGCTGTGGCAGTCACGTCTCCACCGTAGGAGGCGGTCCCAGACCGGCACCGACGGGTCGCGCTAGGCTGGCCGGCGACACGGGGTGTCCGTACCGAGCGGGCTGAGATCACACCCGTCGAACCTGATCGAGCTCACACTCGCGAAGGGATGTCGTCATGACAGCCACGCCCATTCCGTCCGTCTCGCCCGACACCGCACTGACCCGGTTCCGCGAGGTGACTCCGCTGGTGCAGTGCATCACCAACTCCGTCGTCACGGGCTTCACCGCCAATGCCCTGCTTGCCCTGGGCGCCGCCCCCGCGATGGTCGACATCCCCGGCGAGGCCGGACTGTTCGCGGGTGTCGCCGGCGGGGTCCTGGTCAACCTCGGCACGCCGACCGCGGAGCAGCGCGACGCCGCCCGCGAGGCCGTGGCCGCCACCGACCGATGGGTCCTCGATCCCGTCGCCGTCGGGAGTCTGCCGGTGCGCACCGCGTTGGCCACCGAACTGCTGCAGTCCCGGCCCGCGATCGTTCGCGGCAATGCCTCGGAGATCATCGCGCTCGCCGGACTGGGCAGCGGAGGCCGAGGAGTCGATTCCACCGTCGGATCCGAGCAGGCCCTCGAGGCTGCGTCGGCACTGGCGAAGTCGTCCGGTGCCGTCGTCGCCGTGTCCGGCGAGGTCGATGTCATCACCGACGGCACCAAGGTCGTGCGGGTCGCCGGCGGAGACCGCCTGCTGACGCTCGTGACGGGCGGTGGCTGCTCGCTCGGAGCGACCATGGCGGGCTTCCTGACGGTGTGCGACCCGCTGTCGGCCGCCGTGGCCGCCTCAGCCGTTCACGCCGTCGCGGCCGAACGGGCCGCCGCCGTGAGTTCGGGACCGGGCTCGTTCGCCGTCGCGTTCCTCGACGCCCTGGCCGCGCTCGAGCCGAGCGACCTGCACGATCGCATCTCCCCGTTCGAGGGGTTGGCATGACCGCCGGACTCCATCTGGTCACGGACCAGAACCTGCCGCTGGATCGCCTGCTGGCGGTGATGGACGCTGCCGCGGACGCGGGTGCCTCCGTCGTGCAGGTCCGCGCGAAGGATGCCTCGGCCCGTTCCTTCACGGACGCGGTCGTGGCGATCTCCGACACGGTCGCCGGACGGTCGACGGTGCTCGTGAACGACCGGGTCGACGTCGCACTCGCTGCCCGGCGCGCCGGGGCCCGTGTCGACGGCGTCCACCTCGGTCAGGACGATCTCGATCCGGTGGTCGCCCGTGAACTGCTGGGACCCGAGGCGATCATCGGGCTCACCGCGCACACGGCCACCCATCTGCACGACGTGGGCGCGCTGCCAACTGGCACCGTCGACTATCTCGGTGTCGGACTGATCCGGCCGACCGGATCGAAGGCCGATGCCCCTCCCGTCCTGGGAGTCGACGGCTTCGGCGAGTTCGCCGCCTCGGCACCCCTGCCGTGCATCGCGATCGGTGGGATCCTCGCCACCGACATCCCGGAACTGATCGCCGTGGGCGCGGCAGGCGTCGCCGTCGTCTCCGCCGTGTGTGCTGCGACCGATCCCGGCGCGGCGACAACCGAGTTCGTCACGGCCCTGGGAGCGAACCGATGACCCCCCGCGTGCTCAGCATCGCCGGCACCGACCCGACGGGCGGCGCCGGAATCCAGGCTGATCTGAAGTCGATCGGCGCGCTCGGCGGCTACGGGATGGCGGTCGTGACCGCGCTCGTCGCCCAGAACACCGAGGGCGTGCGATCGGTCCACGTGCCGCCGGTCGCATTCTTGGCCGAGCAACTCGACGCCGTCTCGGACGACGTCCGGATCGACGCGGTCAAACTCGGCATGCTGCACTCGACTCCACTCATCGAGGTCGTCGCGGCGTGGCTCGAGCGCGTGCGACCGGCCGTGGTCGTCCTCGACCCGGTGATGGTCGCCACGAGCGGCGACCGACTGCTCGATGCCGAGGCCGAAGCAGCGATCCGCGACCTGTGCCGGCGCGTCGACCTCGTCACGCCGAACCTGCCGGAACTGGCCGTCCTGGCCGGTGCCGAGCCGGCAGCCGACTGGGACGACGCCGTCCGTCAGGCCACCGCCTTCGCCGCCGCGAACAACACCACGGTCCTGCTCAAGGGCGGTCACCTGGACGGCTCGCTGTGCGTCGATGCGATCGTCACGGCCGACTCGATCCAGCAGATCGAAGGAACCCGGATCACCACGACCTCGACCCACGGCACGGGCTGCTCGCTGTCGTCGGCCATGGCCACGCTGGTGGCGTCCGGACTCAGCTGGTTCGAGGCACTGCAGCGCGCGAAGACGTGGCTGACCGGTGCCATCGAGCACGGCGCGGCCCTCGAGGTCGGTCACGGCAACGGGCCGGTGGACCACTTCCACGAACTGCGGCCACGGCTGCCCCAGCCGGGCGGCTGGACAGCACGGATCTGGGACGAATCGGCCGAAGTGCGAACGCAGGTGGACCGGTGCGAGTTCGTGCGCAGCCTCGGCGACGGCTCACTCGAACCCGAGCGATTCGCGTGGTATCTCCGCCAGGATGCGCTGTACCTGGGCGAGTACGCGAGCCTGCTCTCCGAGGCGGGCACGCGGGCAACCGATCCTGACGAGCAGTTGTTCTGGATGCGTGGCGGTGTGGCGGCCTTGACCGAGGAGATGCGGCTGCACGAGGCCTGGATCGGCGAGCCCGTCGACGCCGCTCCCGCCACGCGCGCCTACCTGGACCACCTGCAGTCCACGGCGCACCGCGGTAGCTACGCGGAACTGGTCGCGGCACTGTTGCCCTGCTACTGGTTGTACACCGATCTCGGCGTCCGGTTGGTGGCCCAGGATCATCCCGCGCACCCGTACGGAGCGTGGTTGCGCACCTACGCCGATCCGGATTTCACTGAGGCCACCCAGACCGCACGGGACGTGGTGGACCGGGCCGCGGCCGCCGCCACTGCGGCTGAGCGCGAACGCATGCGGCTGGCCTTCGACGCGTCGCTGCGCCACGAGCTGGCCTTCTTCGAGGCGCCTTAAGCGCGCAGAACAGGTTGGCGCAGGATGGTCCGCAGCTTCTCGGGCGCGGCCCGACGCGGGTCACTGAGGTAGATCTCGTGGTGTTTGCCGGTCAGCCGCAGGTCGTTCGCAGGGATGAACTCGTCGTGCAGGCGGGCCAGGACGGGGCCTTCGGCGTCGTAGGGTCCGACATGCAGGACCTGGACGCTGAGCCCCTCGTCGAGGGTCTCGACCCGCAGCGCGTCGAGCGCCGGCGCCCCCTTGCGGGCTGCGGCTTCGCGCGCCGCGCCGACATGCTCGTCGGTGAGCCATTCGGGCACGAGGATCATCACGGTCCAGTCCCAGCGTGACGTGTCCCGCGCGCTCGTGAACGCGGTCAGGTCGTCGGACCACCAGAGCGCCTCGAGCGGCGGGACGACGTAGTCGCGGTCGAGATTCTTCTTACTGAAGAACTTCAGCGCGTAGGCCACCGGGTAGATCGTCGTCAGCGCCTGCGCGTACTGCTCGGCCGTGTTCGGGTCACCGTGGCCGTCGATCATCAGATACCTGAGCGGCGGGACGGTGAGGATCGAGAACTCGCGCGAGGCGCGATAGGACTCGAGTTCCTTCTTCAGATCGATCTTCACGGCTCCTCCTCACGTCACGGCAGACATCAATGCGGTCTGGAAAACGTAACGATTCCACGGGATCCGGGGATCGCGCCCGGTCACCTCCGCGATCCGCCGCAGACGGTAGCGAACGGTCTGGGCATGCACGTGCAACAACATCGAGGCCTGGGCAGCGCCGTCGGCACGGATCAAGGCTTCGAGCGTCTTGCGGGCCTCGACGTCGTCGGCCACCGGCCCCAGCACGGCATCGGTGACCCGAGCTGGGTCGGCATCCGCGTGCCCGGTCACGAGGGCCAGCACCTCCAGGTCACCCTCGGCCAGGACGGTACCCGCGGACCACGCGAACTCCGGCGCGTTCATGACGGCGTTGACGGCCAGCCGGTAGGCACGTGGCGCACTGCGGGCCGTGACCTGGCGGTGCCGAGCGGCGCGCAGTCCGTTCTCCCGCAGCAGGTTGTCGAGGATCGGCCGATCGGCCACCCGCAGCAACACGACGCCGACACCGTCCATCACCGTGTGGATCGAGGAGATCAGCGTGCCGGCGCCGGCCTCGACGGTCGCGGTCACGAGCGCACCGGCCTGCTCGGCGTCGACCTCGGGCGTCGGGCGCACCACCACGAGATCGAAACTGGTCGGCAGTTGCGCATCCAGTTCACGCAGTCGCGCGGTGAGGGTTCCGGCGTGACTCTGCCGACCCAGCACCAGATCCGTTAGCAGGCCGCGCAGCGAGCTCTCTCGGTCCTCGAGGATGAACCTGCCGGTCGACTCGTACCCCGCGTAGATCGCCTCGGACAGTTCGTCCAGCACGGCGAACCACACTCGGACCAGCGCCGTGACGTCATCGAGCGAGGCTTCGTCGCGGAACAGGTCCGTCACCTGGTCGAGGAACACTCCCGCGGCGACGCGGTAGGCGCGCAGCACGGCCGAGAGCGGCCGACCGTCCCGGGCCCGCACCGACCCCACGCCGCGGAACAGTTCGATGTCCGCAGCAGTCAGGCTGCCGTCCTCGGCCCACAGTTCGAGCACCCGGTGCAGGGTCCAGACAATGATGGATCGGACCTCGTCGATCTGGCGGTCGTCGAGACTCTCGTAGGCCGGGATCTCGCGCGAGATCGTCGCGAGGAAGGCGTCGACCAGCGCGCCCTCGTCCTCCAGCAGCCGCACCCCGATGCCTCGCCGCCGGTCGGCCACGCCGTCCATCGCTCTCCTGTCATGGGTGACACACTTCCTTGTCACTGTCTGCCAAGGGTACTGGCGGGAGGTCGCACGATCGGCGACCGTGAGGGACATGTCCTTCGAACCTGACGTGATCGTGGTCGGTGCCGGCCTGGCCGGATTGGTCGCCACCCACGAACTCGCCAAGGCCGGCAAGCGGGTCCTCGTGGTCGAGCAGGAGAACCGCAAGAACCTCGGCGGCCAGGCGTTCTGGTCCCTGGGCGGACTGTTCTACGTCGACAGCCCCGAGCAACGCCGCATCGGCATCAAGGACTCCCCCGAACTCGCCCTGCAGGACTGGTACGGCTCGGCGGCGTTCGACCGGCTCGACGACGAGGACTTCTGGGGTCGCCAGTGGGCCGAGGCGTACGTCGCCTGGGCATCGGGCGAGAAGCGCGAGTACCTGCGCAACCTGGGACACCGCGTGATGCCCATGGTGGGCTGGGCCGAACGTGGCGACGGTTCGGCCACCGGCCACGGCAACTCGGTTCCACGATTCCACCTGACCTGGGGAACCGGCCCGAGACTCGTCGAGACGTTCACCGAGCCGGTGCTGAAGGCCGAGACCCGCGGACTCGTGACGTTCGCGTTCCGGCACCAGGTCGACGAGCTTCTCCGGGACGGACCTGCCGTGATGGGAGTCCGCGGGTCCGTCCTGGAGGAAGACGACTCCGAACGCGGAGTGAAGTCCTCACGCACCGTGGTCGGCGATTTCGAGTACCGGGCCGCCGCCGTCGTGGTCACGTCCGGCGGGATCGGCCACAACCACGCGCTCATGCGCGCGAACTGGCCGACCGATCGGGTCGGCCCGGCACCCGAACACCTGATCTCGGGCGTGCCCGCGCACGTCGACGGGCGCATGCTCGAGATCTCGGAGCGGGCCGGCGGTCGCATCGTGAACCGCGACCGGATGTGGGCCTACACCGAGGGGATCCACAACTGGGATCCCGTCTGGCCGGACCACGCGATCCGCATCCTGCC
>CAYYQO010000144.1:741-8156 GCA_964473845.1 uncultured Aeromicrobium sp. | reverse complement strand
TCGTCCGTGCCGATCCGCTCGGCCAGGTCGGTCGCGTCGATGGGCGAAGCGATAAAGGTCGCGTCGACATCGCGCTCACGAGCCAGCCGCGAGCACAGGGCCACCGCCTCGGTGGACTGGTCGACGCCGACCACCCGGTGGCCGTGCGAGGCGAAGAACAGCGCGTCGCGACCCGAACCCGTACCGAGTTCGACGACCCGGGCATCGTCGGAGATCTCGCCGGCAACGAACGTGGCGAACTGGGAGGGCAGCTGTCGCTGCGCCTTCACCGCGCCGTAGTAGGAGTCCCAGTATTCCGTCCGGTCGTCCTGCGGGCCCTGCTCGGTCATCAACATTTCCTGTCGTTCGTCCATCACGTCAAGCGCTGATGCTACCGGGCAGAATCCTCAGGAATCGGCAACAATGCGCGCTTTGAGATCGTGTTCTGGCGGCGTCCAGTGATCGGGGTCGGCTGCCGCCTGCTCCCCGGACCGAATGTCCTTGACCTCGCCGGTCCCGGGGAACCAGACGAAAGGAATGCCACGGCGCTCGGCGAAGCGGATCTGCTTGCCGAACTTCTGCGCGCTCGGGGCGACCTCGCAGGCGATACCGCGGGCGCGCAAGCGTTGGGCGACGCCGTCGCTGACGGAACGCGAATCCTCGCCATCGACCGCGACCAACACGGCCGAGGGAACGCTGCGGGTGGCCGCCAGTCCCTCGGCGAACAGCACCGAGACCAACCGGGACACGCCCAGGGAGATCCCCACACCGGGGAACGTGCGCTTGCCGTCACTGGCCAGTTGGTCGTACCGGCCGCCCGAGCAGATCGAACCGAGTCCGGGATGTTCCGCGACGCGGGTCTCGAAGACCGTGCCCGTGTAGTAGTCCAAACCGCGAGCGATCCGCAGATCGGCGGTGATCGTGATCCCCTCGATGGCCGAGCAGTCGGCGATCACGGTCTCCAGTTCGTCGAGCCCTTCGTCGAGCAGCGGATGTTCGACGCCGAGGTCCCGGACCCGCCGGACGAAGGAGGTGTCCGTCGTGACGATCTCGGCCAGGGCGAGGCAGGCCGAGGCTTGGTCGTCACTCAGTCCCTGCTCGGTGAGCAGGCCACGGATCTTGTCGGCCGGCAGTTTGTCGAGTTTGTCGATCACCTGCATCACCGCGGTCGGTTCGGCGATCCCCAGCCCGAGGTAGAAACCCTCGAGGACCTTGCGGTTGCTGATCTGCAAGGTCAGGGATAGACCGGGAATCGGCAGTCCGGCCAACGCCTCGGCCATGACCCGCGCCACCTCGACATCGAAGTGGAACGGCAATGTGCCGTCGCCGACGATGTCGATGTCGGCCTGGGTGAACTCACGGAAGCGGCCCGCCTGCGGACGTTCGCCCCGCCACACCTTCTGGATCTGGTAGCGACGGAAGGGGAACTGCAGGTGACCGGCGTTCTCGACGACGTAGCGGGCGAACGGCACCGTCAAGTCGAAGTGCAGGGCCAGGTCCGAGGCCTCGGACGCGTCGGCGTGCAGGCGGCGGACGGCATAGACCTCCTTGTCGATCTCGCCCTTGCGCAGCAGAGTCTCGAGCGGCTCGACCGCACGGGTCTCGAGGTTGGCGAAGCCGTGCAGCTCGAACACCTCGCGCAAGCTGTCCAGCACAGCCAGTTCGGCAGCGCGCTGGGCCGGGAGGTACTCGGGGAATCCCGACAGCTTGCTCATGAGGTCAGCTCCAGGAGGAACGGATTGGTGGTCTTCTCCCGACCGATCGAGGACTGTTGTCCGTGCCCCGGCAGCACGACGACGTCATCGGGCAAGGTCAGGACCTTGCTCTGCAGGCTGCGCAGCATCTCGGCGTGGTCCCCGCCGACGAGGTCGGTGCGACCGATCGACCCGAAGAACAGGAAGTCGCCCGAGAACATGACCTGCGAGACCGGCTCGGGTCCGGTGTAGTCGACGCGGTAGGCGACCGTCCCGGGCGTGTGACCCGGGCAGTGGTCGACGGTGAGCGTCAACTCGCCCACCCGGATCTGGGCGCCGTCCACCGCATCGCGAACGTCGGCCGGCTCGTGGAACTGTGACTCGTCGATCTCGCCCAACTGCTGGCGCAGCATCGCTGCCGACTCGTTCGAGATCGCGGCCATCGGTTCAGCCAACAAGTGTCGGTCCGCAGGATGGATCCACAGCGGGCAGCCGAACTCGTCAGCCACCGCTGCCGCGTCCCACATGTGGTCGAAGTGTCCGTGGGTGATGAGAACCGCCGCGGGCGTCAGATCGTGCTCGGAGACCACGGCCCGAACACCCTCCGTGGACTGCATTCCCGGGTCGACGATGGCACAGGGTGCCCCGGGACCGGTGGCCACAAAATAGCAATTGGCCTGCAGCGGTCCGGCGGGGAAGGCGGTGAGAAGCACGCCTGTCAGGGTACGCGAGGTCAACGCCCGGCCGCGAACCTCCTAGACTGACCGCCATGAGTGATTGGGGCCGCGTCGACGCGGACGGCAACGTCTACGTCAAAGAGGGCGACGGCGAGCGTCTGATCGGGCAATGGGTGACCGGCGGCGACGCCGCTGAAGCCCTCGCGTTCTACACGCGCCGCTTCGAGAACCTGGAGACCGAGGTCGATCTGCTGGAGAAGCGGATCGCGGCCGGAACCGTGTCGCCTGACGACGGCGCGAAGGCCATAGCGACGGTCCGCGAACAACTGGTCGACGCACAGGCCGTCGGCGACCTCGCGTCACTGTCGACCCGGTTGGACGCGCTCGAACCCTCACTCGACGAGCTCCGCGCCAAGCGCAAGGTCGAGCGCGAACAGCGCACGGCCGAGGCGACCGAGGCCAAGACCCGCATCGTCGCCGCGGCCGAGAAGCTCGCCGCGGGCCAGGACTGGCGCCATGGCGCCGACAAGCTGCGCGCACTGCTCGACGAGTGGAAGGCACTCCCCCGACTCAGCAAGTCGGCCGACGACGAGTTGTGGCACCGCTTCTCCACGGCCCGCACCGCCTACACGAAGAAGCGCAAGGCCCATTTCGGCGAGCAGACGGTCCGCCGCGATCAGGCCCAGAAGATCAAGGAAAAGCTCATCGTCGAGGCCGAAGCGCTCTCGAACTCGACCGATTGGGGCCCGACGTCTGGTGCCTACCGCGATCTGATGCAGCAGTGGAAGTCCGCCGGGTCCGCCCCGCGCAACGTCGAGGACAAGCTGTGGAAGCGCTTCCGCGCCGCCCAGGATGTGTTCTTCTCTGCGCGCGATGCCGCCAACGCCGCGCTGGAGTCGGAGTTCGCCCAGAACGCCGACGTCAAGCGCGAGATCCTGGTCGAGGCCGAAGCGCTCCTGCCGATCACCGATCTCGACGCGGCCCGCCGCGCATGGCACGGCATCGCCGACCGCTGGGAGGCCGCCGGCAAGGTGCCGCGCGACCAGATCAAGGAACTCGAAGGGCGCATCCGCGCCGTCGAGAAGGCGATCCGCGACGCCGGCGACCAGGAATGGAAGCGCACCGACCCGGAGAAGTCCGCCCGCGCCGACGACATGATCACGAAGCTCGAGGACGCGATCGCCGCGATCCAGGCGGATCTGGACAAGGCCGAGGCCGCGAACGACCAGAAGGCCGTCACGTCCCTGCGCGAGAACCTCGAGTCACGACAGGCGTTCCTGGACATCGCCAAGCGGACCGCGTCCGACTTCTCCTGAACGGCTGCCACACGTCGATGTGACGTGCGACACTGCCCGAATGGCAACCTCAGACGTCACTGCAGCCACGGATGTTCCCATCGCCGGGCGAGAACTCGCGCCCGGGACCTCGATGTACCTGATGTTGGTCATCTTGCTGTTGTCGTTCACCGGCCCGGCGATGTTCATCTCGAGCTTCTTCTCCCACCACGTGTCGCCCTACGAGGTCGCCTCTCCCCTGACCCTCGCGCTCGTCGGGGCGGCCTTCATCGGCATCATGCCGTCGCTCGTCTCGACGGCGCGGGTGATGCTCTGGGAGGACGCGCGGGTCCTGGTCTTCCCCGTCGTCATCATCGTGTGGGGGCTGTTCGGTTCGACCGTGCTCGGCACCTACGTGTTCGAGGACGCCGAGGCGAACGCGGTCTACATGCTGCTGTGGCTGATCGGTGTACTGGCACTCACGGCCTTCAGCATTCCCATGCTGATCGCTCAGTTCCGCGAACCGCGACTTGACCTCGCGTCACTCGTTCCCTTTCCGGGGTGGACCAAACCACTCGTGGCCATCTTGGGCTCGGCCCATTTCGGTCTGGGAGTCGGCCTGCTCGGCGCCCCGGCGTTCTGGGGTGCCATGGTTCCGTGGGACACGAACCTCGTCGACTCGCGTGTGCTGGGAGCCTGGTGCCTCGGCCTCGGTGTCGGCCTGCTCGCCGCCCTGGCCGAGGACGACCTGATGCGGCTCGGCGGTGGAATGCTGGCCATGCTCGGTGTCGGCATCACCGAGATCGTGGCGCTCGTCCTCTTCGCCGGCGAGGTCGACTGGTCGTCGTGGCAAGCCGCGTCCGTCGTCGCTCTAGCCGTCGGCCTGATCTCCGTCGGTCTGGTCGGCCCGATCCTCGTCAAGATGAACGACCAGGAACGCCAGATCCACCGTTAGCTTGCGCCGTGGTGGAGCTCGAACCACGCCCGGCGACCGCTCAGCCAACCGCGAAGCCCCGCAACCTCCAGGTCGAGCCCTCCGATCAGATTCCATCGAATCCGATCGTTCTCGCGTGCGACGGCGATCTCACGGTCGAGACTGCGCGCGTAGGCGTCGGTCTCGGCGATCGTGGGTTTCAGGGCCCGGTAGCGATCGCGCACCGCCTGGCGGAACTCGGAGTTGCCCGACAGGCCCTGGATCCACGGGCTGCGCATCGCGACCCACGGGTCCGCGTTCGGCTGCGGCAGGAAGTTGTACGTGCCCATCGACAGGTCGAAGTCCCACAACGGCCCCACCGTCAACCGGCCACCGGCCTTCTGGACGAAATAGGTGCTGGAAAACCACGAGTCGAAGTTGCGAGCCAGTTCCGACACCACATACCAGTCGACGAGGCTGCGGACGTCGAGGACCTCGTTCAGCGCAGCCAGGGACGAGTTCGTCCGCCCCGCGTCGATGATCCGGCGTTCGACCTCTTCGAACCGCGCGTCGAGCGCCGAGATCTGGGCGGCGGTCGGCTCCTCCGGTTCCTTGATCGTGAACTTGGCGCCACTACGCCCGACCACGAAGTGCGTGACGTCGTCGGCCTTGCCCCACGGCGTCTCGGCCTTCATGTCGAGTTCGACCAGCGAGTCGCCGGCGTCCGGATCGATGTCCACCCGCGAGGAGGCCGCCTCGACCAGTTCGGCGACCTGGTAGACGCCGCGGTAGTCGCCGTTGAGGATCAGCTCGGCAAACCTGACGTTCGGAGTCCATGCCAGCGAGGACTTCGAGCCCCAGTAGTGGGCGATGGCCGTACGGAGCATCGTGCGGTCGAAGAAATTCGCGAGCAGACCCCAGTCCTTGTTCTCCGTCATCCCCAGCAACGACTGCTTCTGGTCGAACTTCAGCTTGTAGGGCTTCTTGTCGGTGGGCGCGTCCCACGTGCTGTTCCCGCGCCCCTTGATCCGCCCGGTGGCCGAGAACGACGAAATGCCGGCGGCACCGTTCGCGTCCACGGCCACGGAGACCGCGGTGTAGTCGTCCCGGGAGACGATCGGCATGCCGCTCTCGGTGTCGATGCGCACCACGGGCAGTTCGAGGTCCGGGTAACGAACCGAGGTCCTCGCTCCCGCCGTCCAGGTACGGCCCGACAGGCTGCTGCACCAGAGGGTGTACGTCGTGTTCGTGGGTACGGTCTGCGTCGTACTGGTCCGGCCGGGCTCCAACGTGACGGTGGCGGTCGACAGGAGGTTGCGTTGGATGCTGACCCGGAACTGCGTGGCTCCGGCGGGCAGCGAACCGCAGTCGACCCCGATGTCCCCCTCGGTCGTCAACAGCGACACCCGCGGGGCGCCCGGCGCCGGCGCGGATTCGGCCGGCGCACTGACGACAGCCAACACCGCCACGGCGGCCAGCGGGGCAAGGAGGATACGGCGGGGTTGAGGGCGCATGGCACGGGAACGTAGCACCGGTCAGGCCCCGGCCCGGGGCACGAGAGGTAAGTGTAACTCTCAGTGACGGATGAGTCCTTCTCGGCCGGTCTCACAGCCTCATTGGGTGACGCGATAGGCGTCGAACACGCCTTGGATGCCGTTGACGGCGGCCAGGACGGCGCCGAGGTGCTTGGCGTCGGCCATCTCGAAGGTGAAGCGCGACTTCGCAACGCGGTCGCGGCCCGTGCTGAGCGTCGCGGAGAGGATGTTGACGTGCTGGTCGGAGATCACCTTGGTGATGTCGGACAGCAGATGGGGCCGGTCGAGGGCCTCGACCTGCATCGCGACCAGGAACGTGGTCTTGGCGTTCGCGACCCAGCGCACGTCGACGACCCGCTCGGTCTGGCTGGCCAATTCGACGAAGTTCACGCAACTGACGCGATGAACCGAGATCCCCGATCCGCGCGTCACGAACCCCTTGATCTTGTCACCGGGGACCGGCGTGCAGCAGCGCGCCAACTTGACCATCAGGTCACCGTCGACACCGACCACCTCGACGCCGGCGTCGCTGCGCCCTGACGTGTGCCGGCGAGTGCGCGCCGGCATGGCGGTGGCCTCGGCCAACTCCTCCTCGGCTCCCTCACGGCCGCCCGCGAGGTCGATCACCCGATCGACGACGTTCTGGGCGCCCACATTGTTCTCGCCGACCGCGGCATACAGTGACGCGATGTCCGCGTGGCCCAGGTCCTTGGCCACCGTGTCGAGATTCGCCTGCCGGAACAGGCGGTGCATCGGCAGACCTTCCTTGCGCATCTGCTTGGCGATCAGGTCCTTGCCCTGCTCGATCGCCTCTTCACGACGTTCCTTGGTGAACCACTGCCGGATCTTGTTGCGAGCACGCGGGCTCTTGACGAACTCGAGCCAGTCGCGACTGGGGCCGGCCGTGGGTGACTTGGAGGTGAAGACCTCGACGACGTCGCCGCTCTCAAGCTCGGACTCCAGCGACACGAGCCGGCCGTTGACCCGAGCACCCACACACGCGTGACCCACCTCGGTGTGGACCCCGTAGGCGAAGTCGACCGGGGTAGCGCCAGCGGGCAGCTGGATGAGGTCGCCCCGCGGCGTGTACGCGTAGACGCCCGCGTTCTGCATCTCGAACCGCAGCGAGTCGAGGAAGTCCGTGGAGTCCTCGGTCTCGGACTGCCAGTCGACCAGTTCACGCAGCCACATCATCTCGTTGCCGTCCGGACCGCCCTTCGCGACCTTGCCGCCGACGGCGGACAACGACTCCTCCTTGTACTTCCAGTGCGCCGCCACACCGAACTCGGCACGGCGGTGCATGGCGTACGTGCGGATCTGCAACTCGACGGCCTTGCCCTGCG
>CAYYQO010000144.1:0-731 GCA_964473845.1 uncultured Aeromicrobium sp. | reverse complement strand
ACATGTTGAACTTCGGGACGCTGATGTAGTCCTTGAACCGTCCCGGGATCGGATTCCAGCGAGCATGCAGCACGCCCAGCACGGCATAACAGTCGGCCACGTCGTCGACGAGGATGCGGACCCCGACCAGATCGAAGATGTCGGAGAACTCACGGCCCCGCACCAGCATCTTCTGGTAGATCGAGAAGTAGTGCTTGGGGCGGCCGCTGACCTTGGCCTTGACCTTGGCGTGCCCCAGGTCGGAGTTCACGTCGCGGATCACCCGCTCGAGAAAGGCCTCGCGCGAGGGCGCGCGCTCGGCGACCAGGCGGACGATCTCGTCGTACACCTTGGGATGCAGGGTGGCGAACGCCAGATCCTCCAGTTCCCACTTGATCGTGTTCATGCCCAGGCGGTGGGCCAGCGGCGCGAAGATCTCGATCGTCTCGCGTGCGATGCGTTCCTGCTTGTCCTGACGCAGGTAGCGCAGCGTGCGCATGTTGTGGAGGCGGTCGGCGAGCTTGATGACAAGCACGCGGATGTCGCGGGCCATCGCGACGACCATCTTGCGGATCGTCTCGGACTGGGCCGAATCGCCGTACTTGACCTTGTCGAGCTTGGTCACGCCGTCGACCAGGTGCACGACCTCGTCGCCGAAGTCCTTGCGCAACTCCTCGATCGTGTACGGGGTGTCCTCGACCGTGTCGTGCAGCAGCGCGGCGCACAGTGTCGGCGCCGTCATACCCAGCTCG
>CAYYQO010000143.1:0-8228 GCA_964473845.1 uncultured Aeromicrobium sp. | reverse complement strand
GCCTTGACCTGGGCGACGGAGGGGTTCGTCAGCGCGCTGCCGTCGGCGAACACGAGCGTCGGCACGGTCTGGTTGCCGCCGTTGGCCTGCTCGACGATCTCGGCCGAGGCGGGATCTGCCTCGATGTCGACCTCGGTGAACGCGATGCCCTCACGCTCGAGTTGGCCCTTGAGCCGGTGGCAGTAGCCGCACCACGGCGTCGAGTAGAGGGTGAACTGGCTGTCGGACATGCGGGGACTCCCTTGCGCAGAGGTGACGCGTGCAGAACTGACGTGGTCGAGCGGGTCGACACCAAGTACAACGTCCCACGGTGCCAGACATTCCATGGCCGGGCCGCTGGGTTCAGAGTGCAAGAACCAGTCGGAGGCCGTCGTCCACGCGATTCATCGCCACAGAGTCCAGGATTCCGACTGGTTCGACCAGTCGTGATCGGTCGATCACCAAGGTTTGGGACACGTTGACAACCGAGGCCTTCGGCAGCCCGGTCGAAGCGATCTCGAGTTCGACGTTTCCGGGCGCGGCCGCCAATCGCAGATTGCTGGTGATGGCCGTCACGATGGCAGTTGGGATGCGAGAGCGATTGAAGCGGTCCGATGACACGACGAGTGCTGGACGCCGATAGCCGGGCTCCAAACCAACAGAATCGCCGAAGTCTGCCCACCAGATCTCGCCGCGGGCTACCACTGCCACGTTCCGCCGTCGATGAGCGCCCGGCCCGGGTTGAGTGTGGCCTGGGCGGTCACGTCGTCGGCGAGTGCATCCAGAGACGCGGTCACCGGATCATGCTCCTGCTGTTCGAGAAACTTCTGCAGGGCGCGAGAATACAGTTGCGAGCGGTTCAGGCCCAAGTGCTCGGCCACGAGTTCGGCCTCGCGAAACACTGCGTCGGGGATGGAAACTGCGGTCTTCATGGCGCGAGTATAACAGGTATAACGATCAGGGTGGGATGAACACATCCATGCCTGTCGGGGCCGCGCACTACGCTGACGATGACCTGCTCGACCGGCCGTCCTTCGGCCGGCACCTGCTTGCCACGACGGGAGACCATGGCCCACCTCGACCGCACCGATGCCGACGATCTGCTGAACGGACTCGACCCCGAACAACGCGAGGTGGCCGCCAATCTGCGCGGGCCGCTGTGTGTCATCGCGGGTGCGGGAACGGGCAAGACGCGGGCCATCACGCACCGCATCGCGTACGGGGTGGCCTCGGGGGTCTACAAGCCCACCGAGGTCCTGGCGGTCACGTTCACGGTCAAGGCGGCCGGCGAGATGCGCGAGCGGTTGCGGGTGCTCGGGGCCACCGGGGTGCAGTCGCGCACGTTCCACTCCGCCGCGTTGCGTCAGGCCCGGTACTTCTGGCCCCAGGTCTACGGCACCGAGTTCCCCCAGATCCTGGAGTCGAAGTTCGCCTTCGTGGCCGAGGCCGCCCGCCAGGTCGGGATCCGCGCCGACCAGTCGACGCTGCGCGACCTGGCCGCCGAGGTCGAGTGGGCCAAGGTCTCGAACGTGCGACCCGATGACTACGGAGCCGAGGCCGCCCGTCGCCAGCGCAGCGTCGGCGACGTGTCCGCCAGCGACGTCGGGGCGATCCTGCGCGCCTACGAACAGGTCAAGCGCGACCGGGGCCGGATCGACATGGAGGACATCCTGCTGATCACTGCGGCGATCCTGGCCGACGAGCCCGCGATCGCCGCCGAGGTGCGCCGCCAGTACCGGTGGTTCGTCGTCGACGAGTTCCAGGACGTCAACCCGCTGCAGTCCACGCTGCTCGACCTGTGGCTGGGCGGCCGCGACGAGGTGTGCGTCGTGGGCGATCCCCGCCAGACGATCTACACGTTCGCAGGTGCCTCGGCCACGATCCTGGGCGACTTCGCCACCCGCCGGTTCCCCGATGCGCCCCGGATCGAACTGGTCCGCAACTACCGCTCCACGCCCCAGATCGTCGCGGCGGCCAACGAGGTCTTCGCGGGGCGCGGGCCGTCGGTGACCCTCGGTGTGCGGCTGCAGTCACAGAACTCGGCCGGTCCCGCGGTCGACTACCGCCCGTTCCCCGACGAACCGGCCGAGGCCGACGCGATCGCCGAGCGGATCCAGAGCCTGCATCGTCAAGGAGTGCCGTACCGCGAGATCGCGGTCCTGTACCGCATCAACGCCCAGTCCGAGGTCTACGAGGAGGCGCTGGGCCGCCTGCAGATCCCGTACTCGATGCGCGGTGGCACGGGCTTCTTCCAGCGGGGCGAGGTCCGTCAGGCGGTCACGCTGCTGCGCGGTTCGGCGCGCGGTGGTGAGGGCTCAGGGTCGCTGGCCGAGGACGTCCGCGCCGTCCTGGCGGCGATGGACTACACCGACACCCCACCCGAGGGCCGTGGAGCCGTCCGCGACCGCTGGGAGTCGCTGCAGGCGATCTTCACGATGGCCACGGACCTGGCCGAAGCCGACCCGCAGGCCGACCTGACCGCCCTGGTCGCCGATCTGGATCGGCGTGCCGACCAGGCCCACGCGCCCTCGACCGATGGCGTCACCCTGTCGACCTTCCACGCGGCCAAGGGCCTGGAGTGGGATGCGGTCTTCGTCGCGGGCGCGCAGGAGGGGACGCTGCCGTACGTCGCGACGATCGACGATCCCGCATCGGTCGAGGAGGAACGACGGCTGTTCTACGTCGGCATCACGCGTGCCCGCCGCCATCTCATGGTGTCGTGGTCGGCGGCTCGCAAGGCCGGGGGGCAGGCACGACGCAAGCCCAGCCGGTTCCTCGACCGGCTGTTGCCCGAGCAGGTCCGCGTCTCACGGGCGCCGAAGCGCAAGGTCGCGCTGCCCCGCCAGGACTTCGACTACGACGAGACCCTGTTCGAGAAGCTACGGGCCTGGCGCAAGGAGATCTCGCAGGCCGAGAGCAAGCCCGCGTTCACGGTGTTCAACGACGCGACCCTCAAGGCGATCGCGGCGACGAAGCCCAGCAGTCCCGAGCAACTGTTGCAGGTCTCAGGAGTGGGCCAGGCGAAGTTGGAGAACTACGGGGACCAGGTGCTGGAGATCGTCTCGGGTTCCTGATCTCCTGGGTAGTTCACTCGTTTGTCAGATGGATGCTGCCGGTGTCCGGAGCTCTCACGCGAGTTCTGAGCTGGTTGGTCCGGTGCGTCAGGTCCCACCCGCGCCCGGTTGGTCGGACCTGACCCACCGACGACCCGAGCCGGACCCGGTGCGACGGCGTCAGCCCGCTGCTTCGAACCCCGGCAGCGCCTCGGCGACGATCGACCGGAAATGGGCGGTGGCACCCAATTGGCACAGGACGCCGATGCCGCCAGCCCAGACCCGGTGGATCAGCAGGTATTCCGGTGGGACGTTGAGTTTCAGCGCGGTCGACATCCCATCGGCGCCAGGGGTCGCGATGCGCTGGCTCTGGCGGCGCAACCAGTCGCGGTCGAAGGCGAAGGTCTCGTTCACGACCGGCTCGACGAGCGGTGCGAGATAGCGCTCCAGCACGTCGGATGAGACCTCAGTGCCCGGTTTCAGGAACCCCTCGGTCCGCAGGCCGTCCGCGACGGTCCCGTAGTCGCCCTCGGATGCGGCCCACAGCAGCGGCCCGATCGCGGCGGGCAGGCCGTCGGGCAATCGGGCTACGGCGCCGTAGTCGACGACTCCGAGCCGACCGTCGGGCAGCACGCGGAAGTTGCCCGGGTGTGGATCGGCGTGCAGCAGTCCGGCCCGCCGGGGTCCGGCGAACAGGAACCGCACGTAGGTCTCGCCGAAGCGATTCCGTTCGTCCGGCGTGCCCTGGGCGATGACGTCGGCCAGTGAACGGTCGCCGGGCAGCCATGTCGTCACGAGGGCGCGCGCGGTGTGGGCCAACGGCTCGGGCACGACGATGTCAGGATCGTCGGCGAACGCCTCGGCGAAGCGGGCCTGCGCCTCGGCTTCGAGGGAGTAGTCCAGTTCCTCGGCCACGCGCGCCTGCAGTTCGGCGACGAGGGCTTTGACGTCGAGGTTCGGGGTGAGGGTGCCGATGAGCCGGGCCATCCGGCCGATCTGGCGCAGGTCCGAGTTCAATGCTTCGGCCGCGCCGGGGTACTGCAGCTTGACGGCGACCTCGACCGGTTCGGCTCCCGGTTCGGCGACGTACCAGGTGTGGTGCACCTGGCCGATCGATGCGGCGGCCGCGGGAGTCAGCTCGAATTCGGGGAACAGGGTCGTCCAGTCGGCGCCGAACTCGCGCTCCATGACGCGCTTGACCGTCGCGGCGCCCATCGGGGGCGCCGCATCCTGCAGTTTGGTCAGCGCCTCGCGGTACGGGCCGATGATCTCCTCGGGCAGGGCGGCCTCGAAGATGCTCAGCGCCTGGCCGAACTTCATGGCACCGCCCTTGAGCTGACCCAGCACGCTGAACACCTGGTCGGCGGTGCGGCGTTGGACATCGGTCATGACGGCGGCCGCGGGAGCTCCGACCAGCCGACGGCCGATGCCCCACGTCGTCCGCGCGGCGAAGCCGGCGGGCAGGCTGGCCAACCTGGCCCCGCGGCGCAGTGCACTGCCGCTCAGCGGGGTTTCGCGGGCATCGTCCGCCTCGTCGTCGGCCACGAGGTCAGGATAGTGCCGGGGTCCGCATGGCCGAGGCCACGCGCTTCATGCCGCCAGTAGCCCACAGGGACACTGCGTCGCGAAGGGCACATCGCGCAGGTCGACGTCCGACTGGCCGGGCCCGATCGACAGGATCCGGCCGACGGTCGGCGGGCGGTTCCCGCCCTGCAGGGACTCGAGTTGATGGGCGACTTCGGCCGCCGCTCGTAGGAGGACCGACGCAGGCAGCGTCACCGGCAGCAGGCGTGGGCGTTCGAACTGGGGGACGAGCACGGCCCACGCCGGGTCCCAGCTGGTCAGCAGGACGTCGAGACAGCCCAGGCAGGGCGTGGCGCCCGGCGCCACGAACGGCCCGATCCGCACCCGGCTCTCGTTCACCACGACGGGCAGATGGGCGACGCGGGCAGAGACGAGCACTTCGAACGCCGACCTGGCGGGCTCGCCGGCGCTGACGAGTACCTCGATGTCGGGCTGGAGGGCAGAGTTCCCGAGGGCGGTGGTCAGCAGCTTTGCGAACGCGGACGTCGACCTGTCGTGGCGCACGGCGACACGGGGCGGGAGTGGGGCCGACTCGGCGGCGACCACGGCACCGGCGGCCACCAGTCGGGTGAGGGTGTCGGTCACGTCGTCGGTGAACTCGGGGATGTCCTGGGCAATGACCCCGGTCAGCTTTTCCCACGGGAGTGTGCCGTCGAGTCGCCGCAACAACCGGCCAAGGCCGGGCCGGTCGGGGATCGCGATGCCGGGGCTGGTGCCGACCTGCAGGGTGTGTGCGTCACGGCGCAGCAGCAGGGCGCCGGGCAACAGTCGGGGACCGAGGGCAGCGCTGCGGTCGTCGAGGGTCATGGGCCCATCGTGGCCGACCGGACGCGGTGGTCAGGAGTGATCCACAGGGCAGTCCTGACCCGGTGGGTGGGACGGTCCCTGCCGCCCCACCGCAGCCGAACTCAGGCTTTGCCGAGAATGCGGTTGAGCTTCGTTCCGCACTCGGGACAGATGCCCTTGGCCATGCGCGTGCCCTTTTCGCTGACCTGGACCTCACCGGTCGTCTCGCGCTTGTCCTTGCACTTCACGCAGTAGAACTCACCCGTCCATGTCTCCGCCATGTCGGCCTCCTCGCCGTGGTGCGCCGCTGGATGTGGCGCAGATCACATTCAGCCTAGGGGTAAAACGGCTCCAGACAAGGGGAAGCCCCGCCCGGCGCGCCTTCCCCTTGCGCGTCGAGCGAGGCTTCGACGGGGCTCAAAATAGGTCGTTGGGGGCCGTGGGGTCAATGGCTCGTTCACGAGGGAAGCAGACTTTTGTCCACTGCCTGTGGACAACTTTGGGGACAAGATGTGGGGAACGGTGTGACACGTGTGAAAACAGATGTGGAAAATCGTGACTCAGGGCCAGCTTGGAGCGAGCATCGGGCCGGGGGTGAGCTCTACGGTGGGGACATGACCGAGATCGAGGTGCGCCGCAGCGCCCGACGGACCCGCACGATCTCGGCTCGCCGCGAGGGAGACCGCACGATCGTCATGATTCCCGCCGCGATGTCGGCGCAGGAAGAGCGTCGGGCGGTGGCCGACATGGTCGCGAAACTCGATGCGCGCGAGCGCCATCGCGTGGTGGCCCGGTCCGACGAGGCACTTCTCCGACGCGCGGCGACGCTCGGGAAGGCCTATGTCTCCGAGGCACCCCGGCCGAGTTCGGTGCGGTGGGTCACGAACCAGAACTCACGCTGGGGCTCGTGCACGCCCACCGACGGCACGATCCGCTTGTCACACCGGCTGCAGGCCATGCCCGATCACGTCATCGACGCGGTGCTGATCCATGAGATCGCGCATCTGGTCGTGGCCGGTCACGGGCCCGGGTTCGACGCGATCGTCAATCGTTTCCCACGGATGGCCGAGGCGATGGGATTCCTCGACGGCGTGACGTGGCAGCAGCGACAAGACTCCTGACCGAGTCGTCGGTCTGCTCCGGCAGGTCGTCGACGCCGAACCAGCGCACCTCGTCGGACTCGTCGGAGCACTGCGGTTCGGCACCCGGGGGAGCGACCGCCACGAACTGGACGTCGAGGTGGTGCCCGCCCTCATGGCACGTGACCGGGTGTCGGGACAGCAGCAGCGGTTCAGGGTCGATCGACAGCCCTGCGATGCCGGTCTCCTCGGTGGCCTCGCGCCAGGCGGCGGCCGCGACCGAATCGTCGCCGGGCTCGCAATGGCCACCGGTCTGCAGCCATCGGCCGAACTTCGGATGCAGCACGAGGACGACACGGTCCAACCCGGCCGACATCACCAAGGCGCTGGCGGTGACGTGGTCGGGTGCGCACGCGCGCGCACCCGGATCAAGGTGAGCATCGGCATGGGCCACGAACACGTCGCGCAACTCGGCCTGCTCACGATCCGGCGGAGTCCACGCGGCGAGCGTGGCGCGGATGTCGTCCGTCAGCGTCACTGCTGCGGATCGGTGTCGGCGCCCGGATCGTCCCCGGCCTCGCCATCGCCGGAGGACAGCAGTTCCTGCAGCGCTGCGTCGAAGTCGGTGTCGCTGAGCTGGCCCGTCTGGTGCTCGACGAAGCCCAGCGGATCGTCCAGGTCGGCCGGCGTGGGCAACAGGTCCGGGTGGCTCCACACGGCGTCGCGGGCCTCGGCGCCGCGGCCGTCGCGCAGGGCCGACCACAGATTCGCCGCATCGCGCAGACGGCGCGGACGCAGTTCGAGTCCCACGAGCGAAGCGAAAGTGTCCTCGGCCGGGCCGCCGGTGGCGCGACGACGACGGATCGCCTCGGCCAGCGCGGGCGCGGCCGGCATGACGTCGGCGGTGGCCCGGCCGACGACCTCGTCGACCCAACCCTCGACCAGGGCCAGCAGTAGTTCGAGACGCTCCTTGGCGCGCTCCTGCTCCGGCGTCGGTGCGGGATCGAACAGGCCCCCGGACAGCGCTTCCTGCATGGCCTCGGGGTTCGCGGGGTCGATCGAGCGCATCTGCTCCTCGATCGCGCTCATGTCGATACGGATGCCACGGGCGAAGTCCTCGATCGCGCGCAGGACGGCCGCTCGTAGCCACGTGGCGTGGGCGTACAGGCGGTGATGGGCGCTCTCGCGCAGCATCACGTAGAGCAGGACGTCGGACTGGGACGCCTCGAGGGAGGTGGCGAAGGCGGCGATGTTGTGCGGCAGGACCGCGGCGGTGTGCTCGGGACCGAGGGGCAGGCCCACCTCGGTGGACGAGAGCACCTCGGTCGCCAGGGCGCCGATGGCGGACCCGACCTGCTGGCCGAACATCGCGCCGCCGGCCTGCGTGAACATGCCGATGAGAGGCCCGGCCATCGCCTTGGCCTCGGGCGGCATCGCATCGGCCATCGACGCGACGACGTGCTCGGCCACGGGTTCGACCATGACCTGCCACGTGCTCATCGTGTTCTCGACCCACTCGGCCCGGCTCCACGCGGCGGCCGACATCGTGGCGCTGGGAACGTCGGTGACCTTGTCGAGCCACATCTCGGCGAGTCGGCCGGCGTCGGCGACGGCTCCGGTCTGGCCGCTGTGCGGGCTGGGATCGTCGCCGGCGGCAGCCACGGCATGGCGCGCCACGTCGCCCGCGAGCTGGTAGTTCACGGTGCCCTCGTGGGGCTCGAACATGCGCTGCATCTGCGACATCATC
>CAYYQO010000142.1:0-8243 GCA_964473845.1 uncultured Aeromicrobium sp. | reverse complement strand
AACCTCCGACCTGCGGTTTAGGAAACCGTTGCTCTATCCCCTGAGCTACGGGGGCATTCCCTGTCGCGTGGGGCTTTCGTGGGACATTCAGTCTCAACCCGCTTCGCGCTTCGGCTTGGGGATCGCTCCCGCCGCCCGGATGCCGTTGACACCACTGAGACCAGCGTACCGGTCCGTCGTCCTCGCATCGCGGTGCCCGAGCAGTTCGCGCACCTTGGCCAGATTCACCCCGCCATCAAGCCACCAGGACGCTGCGGAGCCGCGCAAATCGTGGATCCGCAGCGGCCCGACGCCAGCGTGCTCGACGGCCTTTCGCCAGACGGGCGACCAGTTCGTGTTCCGCAGCACTGAGCCGCCGGGGGTAGTCAGCAGGAGTGGTCCGAGGCACTTTCCGCTGACGTGCTGGACCCCGCACGCCTGCCCCTCGTGGGGCAGCTCCTTCCAGATACCCAGAAGCCAGTCGGGGATGGGCACCGTGCGGCCCCGCTGGCCTTTCGGGTACGCCTCCATGACCCCGGCCCGCTCGGCGAATGACTCGACCACGTGCGCGACCCCCCCTGATCGAAGTCCACTCGGGCGCAATGCAATCCGGCCAGCTCGCCCCACCGCAGGCCCGTCGAGGCCAGTGACATGACGATGAGGCGGTCCCGCTCGGTGGGCATTTGGTGCAAGAGTTTCTGGTAGGCGTCGGGGGATAGGCGCTGGCGTTTCGGCGGCGGCTCGGCCACGATGCCGCGCACCAATCCCCCCATGTCCGCTTCGCTGCGTCCCGGTTACGCCGCTCCTGACGCTGTGCCTACTCCTCGGCCGCGCCCGCCTTGCGGACCGCTTCGGCCTTGTGTGTGTAGGTGCCCGCACTCCGGCGCTTCCCGCGAGCGTCACGGTAGAGCGCGCGGTACTTGCCGGAGGGCAGCTTCTCAGCCCACGGCATCAGGAATCACCTGATGCAATCCACTCGGCGACTGGCGTCCCCTCTGGCCGCCAGATGATCGACGTGAAATCCGTATCCTTGGGGACCTGCAGCGAAATCCACCCCTTGATGCAGCGGCCCGGAATCGTGCCCACGGTCTCGGGGAACTTCGGCTCGGGCCAGTCGTTCCATGACATCCCGCTACCCCCATACTCGTCCCCCGACTTCGCGACGGCTGCCCACTCGCCGTTGTAGGTGGACTGCCCGGGGTCTGTAGCGTCCGAATCGAGGCACTGCTCGATTCGGAGACCCAAGAACACGTTCCCGTCGTCCGGCCTGCGGTATTCGGCGGGCGGATACGGATATTTCACCTCATGCAGCGTCGTGTGTACGTCCTTGCCGTCGCGCGTTTCTCCGACCTTGAGTGCCCGGTCGCCGAGGTTTGCGGCGAACTCATCGACAGGCTCCGTAGTTGGAGGCTCCGTCGGCAGTGCACGCCTGGGGGCATCGGCCTTCTCGGCGGAGTCCCCACCCATGGAGAGCCCGACGGGAAACGCCACGACCGCGCCCACGAGTACGCCCGCCGCTGCACCGATCCATGTGTACTTGTTCATTCCTGCCCCCTTTGCTGCTCAACGCCCTTGCGCCCGCAGGATGGCACGGTCGCGCAGCTCTGTCAGCAGGACGACGTCATCCAGGTCGCCGAGGGAGAAGTTCTCGGTAACCATGTTCGCCTCCTTGGGCTTCAAGTGGCCCGCCATGACGAGCGCCTCGATGGGGTTCTTGTCTAGAGCGCGGGCGAACGCAATGACCTGATCGGCATTGGCCGAACTGCCGCCCACCCATCGGCTGATCGCGGACTCCTGTAGGCCCCACCGCCAATCAGAAAAGTCTCGACCCCGCAGAAAGCACCATGTGTCAGCAAGGAGCCGCGCGGGGTCGAGACCACCAGACTAGTCCGCCGCCACCCCACGCCACTCGCCATGACCCGCGCGCGAGACGTGAGGCAAATCGTGGGGCAGCCACCAGTCCGGTCCCACCCGGAGCAACCGCCAGAGGTACGCCACAGACCTTGAAACCCGAGGCAGAAACAATGGCCTACCTGTATGCGCCGTGATCGACCATGAGACTCGATGCGGTTTGGGAAACCGTTGCTCTATCCCCTGGGCTACGGGGGCGACACCGGTCCATCTTCCCATGTGCACCGGCGCGGGTTGAGCAGGAGTCGGGACAGGCCGGTGCTCCCGGCAAGATCGCCCCCGCGTCGCCGCGTGACCGTAGACTCAAGATGTGCGGATCCTGCTGACCGGCGCCAACGGCGTCATGGGACGAGCGTCGATCCCGGCCCTGCAGAGCGCAGGACACGAGGTCGTCGGTCTCGTGAGGTCGCCCGCCGCCGCCAGGGTCGTCGAGGCGGCCGGGGCCACGCCGATCCACGGCGATGTGCTCGACCGCGCCTCGCTGTACACCGCGATGCGCCACTGCGATGCGGTCGTCAACTTCGCGACCCACGTTCCCGTCGGGGCCCGCGCGATGCTGCCGGGCTCGCTCAACCGGATCAACCGCATCCGCACGATCGGAGCGGGAGTCGTCGCCGATGCCGCGATCCAGTCCGGCATTGGTCTCATGGTCCAGCAGAGCCTGAGCTTCATCTACGTGGCCCGCGGCGACGAATGGATCGACGAGTCCACGCCCATCGACGTCACGATGGTCACCGAACCGCTCACGGTCGCCGAGCAGCACGCGCGGCGGGTCGAGGACGCCGGCGGAGTCGCGGTGTGCCTGCGCTATGGCCTGATCGCGGGCGACGATCCGAACTCGCAGTTCCTGGTGCGTCGCGCCCAGAAGCGGCAGCCGATCGGGCTGGGTGATCCGGATTCGTGGATGCATGTCATCCATCCCGTCGACGTCGGCACGTCGGCCGTCGCCGCCCTCGAAGCGCCGAGCGGCGCCTACAACGTCGGCGCCGAACCGCTGAAGCGGCGCGACTACGTCGACGCGATCGCCAAGGCGGCCGGATTCAGTGAGGGGCGGTTCTTCCGCAAGTGGCTGTTCAACGTCACGGCGGACAAGCTCGAACTGCTGGCACGCTCCCAGCGCGTCACCTCGCAGCGGTTCATGGATCGGACCGGCTGGAAACCCACCCGGCCGGTACTGACACCGGACTGGTTCCGCGATGAGTGAGCGGCCGAAGACTCCCGACACCCCGGATTCGGCCGAGCGCGCCCGCCGTGAACGCGCCGCACGGCTGCTCGGGGACCTGCTGCCCACAACCACCCGGGACGAGACCCCCGAAGGGTGGGGGGACGAGCGAGGGGGCACGTCGCGCGACGAAGAACTTCGCCGGGACGTGCCCCCTCACCACGGGAAGGACTGACCGATCAGGTCGTCGGGTCTGAATCCGCCGACCGCGAGACGGCGCTGCCGCCGAGTGCATCGCGGATTTCGCGCAGCAGCAGGATGTCCTCGCTGGGGCCCTCCGGCTCTTCCTCCTCGCCGGTGGCCAGACGCTCCAGCAGCTTCTTCGACGGCAGGACGAAGACGAAGTAGACGACGGCCGCGGTGATGATGAACGTGATGATGGCGTTGATCACGGCCGCCAGGTCGACGGTCGTCGCCTGGTTGCCGTCGATGATGCGGAACGAGAGCCCGTCGACGCTGCCGCCGCCGAACGTGTTGATGACCGGCTCGATGATCGACGCCGTCAGCGTGCTGACGAGCGCGGTGAATGCGGTGCCGATGACGACGGCGACCGCGAGGTCGACGATGTTGCCGCGGAACAGGAAGTCCTTGAAGCCCTGAAGCATGGGCACTCCTTGCAAAAAAGGTGATGGGACAATACCCAACGACAGTAGGCGTAAACGTCGTTACGCGCGAGCAACCACCACGGCCGCGAGTCGTGATGTGGCCGACACGCGGGCCAGTTCGATCGCCAGCCTCGGCTTCACGGCGACTCCCAGCACCGCCGCGTCGCGGTCGGAGTCGACGCGGACCGTGACGACGTCGACGGACTCCGCGACGGTGTCGGCGGCGGTGTCCTCGCCGATGGCGAGGAGGTCCACGGTGTCGCCGGCCCTCAACAGCTCGGCGGTGGCGGCGGACACCTCGACGACGGCCAACACCCGCCCGTTCCCGAGGTCACGAGGATCGACGACCCGCCGATCGGTGAAGACCTCGCCCGTGCGCATCGCCCCCGACAGCGCACGCCCGGTGACGTCGTCCGCCTCGACAGTGCCGTCCGGCAGAGCTGCATCCGGGATTCGCCTGACCTCCACGTCGGCACGCTTGAGTGTGACACCGCTGTCGAGGTCGCGCGCTGCCACCAGGACCGGGTGCGTGTCCGGAGAGCGGGTGATCGCCGCGAGGGCCGACCAGACGGCCAGTCCGGCCAACAGGGCGGCGAGGACCCGGCGATGGATCAGGACGAAGCGGACAAGCGATTCCATGGGCCGAGGCTAGGCACGCCCAGCTCGTCCGGGCGTGTCGTCCACAGGGCAGTTTCGCCCCGAAGGGGTCAGGCGGCGCCGGAGTCGGAAGAACCCGACGAGCTCGGGGAGGAGTTCGACGACGTGCTCGACGGAGTGCTGGTCGACGAGGAGCGGCTGTCGTTGCGGTAGAAACCTGATCCCTTGAAGACGACACCGGCAGCACCGAAGACCTTGCGCAACTCGCCGCCGCATTCGGGGCAGGTCGTCAGCGCTGCGTCGGAGAAGCTCTGCTTGACGTCAAGCTGCTCTCCGCAGGCGGCGCAGCGGTATTGGTACGTGGGCACGAGCACTAGGATACCGAGTACCCCTCGCCGTTGGCGTGGGACGTCCACCGTCGTCGACCCGAGGACCCACCCACTGTGACCGAATGGCTTCTGCTGTTCACGTCTTTCCTGTTGATGCTCGCGTGCGGTGTGTTCGTCGCCGCCGAGTTCTCCTTCGTCACCGTCGACCGCGCCACGATCGAGCGCGAAGCCGAAGCGGGCGACCGCGGGGCCCAGGGAACGCTCAAGGCCCTGCGCAGCCTGTCGACCCAGTTGAGCGGTGCCCAACTGGGCATCACCATCACGAATCTGGCCATCGGTTTCCTGGCTGAGCCGGCGATCGGGCGGTTGCTGCGCGAACCACTCACGGACCTCGGTCTGTCCGGCGGTGGGCTCAGTGCGGCGTCATATGCGATCGCCCTGTCGGTCAGCACGATCGTGACGATGCTGGTGGGCGAACTGATCCCCAAGAACCTGGCGCTGTCGCTGCCGCTCAGGACGGCCGCCTTCACCCAGCTGTTCCAGCGGATCTTCACGAAGGCGATGGCCTGGCCGATCCGCGGACTCAACGCGATGGCCAACCGCACGCTCCTGTGGCTCGGTGTCGAACCCCAGGAGGAACTGCGGTCGGCCAGGTCGCCGTTGGAGTTGCGATCCCTCGTGCTGCGGTCGGCCGAGGAAGGCGCGATCGACGACGAGACGGCCGATCTGGTGGCGCGCAGTATCGCCTTCGGCGACCGCACCGCCGCCGACGTCCGCACCCCGCGGGTGCGTGTCCACTTCCTCGAGGAGCGCGACACCGCCCTCGACCTGATCGAGGCGGCCCGTCAGACCGGGCATTCGAAGTTCCCCGTCATCGGGCGATCGGCTGACGACGTCCTGGGCGTCGTGCACGTCAAGCAGGCCGTCGCGGTCGAGCCCGACCGTCGACGGTCCGTCCGTCTCTCCGAGATCGCCGAGGCGGCCGCCATCGTGCCGGACACGCTGGAACTCGACCCGCTGCTGACCCAACTGCGCGACCAGAACAACCAGATGGCGATCGTCGTGGACGAGTACGGCGGTACCGACGGGGTCGTCACCCTGGAGGACCTGGTCGAGGAGATCGTGGGTGACATCGCCGACGAGCACGACCGACTCTCCGATCGCAGCCGACACCGGCGGGACGGTACGTGGTCACTGTCCGGACTGTTGCGGCCGGACGAGGTGTTCGAGCAGACCGGCATGTCGCTGCCCGAGAGCGAGGACTACGAGACGATCGCGGGCCTCGTGCTGGAACGCCTGGGGCGGCTCGCGGTGCGCGGTGACGTGGTGACGTTCCACGTCGACGCCACTCCCGAGGACGACGATGACGATCCCGAACCGTTGACCGTCCATCTGACGGTCGAGCGTCTGGAAGGCCGCCGGATCGATCGGATCGCCATGACGATCGACACCCCCGCGACACAGGAGGGTGACCGATGACCGGTTGGGCCGCGCTAGCCCTCACGCTGTTGCTCCTGGTCCTGAACGCGCTCTTCGTCGCCGCCGAGTTCGCGTTGATCTCGGCGCGCCGCACGCAGCTCGAACCCGAGGCCCAGGCCGGAAAGCGCAGCGCCAAGCTCGCGCTCAAGGCGATGGAGAACGTCACCTTGGCCATGGCGGCCGCGCAGTTGGGCATCACGATCTGCTCGCTCGGGCTCGGCGCCATCAGCGAACCCGCGATCGCGCACCTGCTCGAGCCCGTGTTCGAGTACTTTGGGGTGCCCCATGCGTTCGTGCATCCGATCTCGTTCGCGATCGCCCTGACTCTCGTGGTGTTCCTGCACGTCGTCTACGGCGAGATGGTGCCCAAGAACCTCGCCCTGGCCGCGCCCGACCGCGCCGCGTTGATCCTGGGTCCGTTCATGTTGGCGGTCATCGCGGTGCTCAAGCCGCTCGTCGTGTCGCTCAACGCGATCGCGAATGGGGCGGTGCGACTGGTCGGCATCGAACCGAAGGACGAGGTCGCCTCGACGTTCACGCACGACGAGGTCGCCGGTCTGGTCGAGGAGTCGCGCCGCCAGGGATTGCTCGACGACGACGAGTACGACCTGGTCACCGGTGCTCTCGACTTCCACGAGAGCACGGTCGAGCAGGTGCTGCTGCCCCGGGACGGACTGGTCACGATCCCGCCGGGGGCGACGCCCATCGACGTCGAGGAGGCGTGCGCCCGCACCGGCTATTCGCGATTCCCGATCTCGGGTCCCGGCGGAGAGCTGACCGGGTACCTGCACATCAAGGATGTCCTCGAGACCGACGACGACAACCGGTCCCGCCCCATCGCCGACAAGTGGCTGCGCCCGCTCACGACCGTGCGGGTCTCGAGTGGTTTGTACGACGCACTGCGCACGATGCAGGCCCGCGGTTCGCACATGGCCCGCGTCGCCGACGAGGCCGGTTCGGTCCTCGGCGTCGTCATGCTCGAGGACGTCCTGGAGGAACTCGTCGGCGAGATCCGCGAACAGGTCTGATCTCCTAGGGATCTCTCTGGGTTCGCGCTGCAGGGTACGAATCTTTCTACTTCTGGGTCGCTCGGGCGACCGCTTGGTACCAAGATCCGACCCCCACGGCGTGCCACAGCTCCCACCAGCTCGATACACGCCCTCGTTCCTCGGGCGCACTCGAGCACCCTCCGGCCGTCCGGGGCAGACCTCTAGGATTGGTCCGTGGCCCCCGAGACTCCTGAATCCGTAGCCGAGACCCAGCACGACACGGTGGTCGTCGTCGACTTCGGCGCCCAGTACGCCCAGTTGATCGCCCGGCGGGTCCGAGAGGCCAAGGTCTACTCCGAGATCATGCCGCACACGGCCACGGCCGCCGAGATCCTGGCCAAGAACCCCAAGGCCGTGATCCTGTCCGGCGGCCCGTCGTCGGTGTACGAGGACGGTGCCCCGCAGCTGCCCCAGGGGCTCGTCGAGTCGGGCACGGCGGTGTTCGGTATCTGCTACGGCTTCATGGCGATGGCCAGGGCACTGGGCGGCGAGGTCGCGAAGACGGGCCAGCGCGAGTACGGCCGCACGCCGGTGACGATCCTCGAGCCGGGTACGTTGCTGGCCGGACTGCCGGAGACGCTCACCAGTTGGATGTCCCACGGCGACGAGGTCGTCCGTCAGCCCGAGGGCTTCACGCTCTCCGCCCGCAGCCCGCGGGCGACGGTGGCCGCGTTCGAGAACACCGACCGGCGGCTGGCAGGCGTGCAGTGGCACCCCGAGGTACTGCACTCCGAACACGGTCAGCAGATCCTCGAGCACTTCCTCTTCGACATCGCCGGGTGCGCACCCTCGTGGACCAGCGCCAACATCGTCGAGGAACAGGTCGAATTGATCCGTCGGCAGGTCGGCGACGCCCGCGTCATCTCGGCGCTGTCGGGTGGCGTGGACTCGGCCGTCTCTACCGCCCTGGTCCAGCGCGCCATCGGCGACCAGTTGACCGCGGTGTTCGTCGACCACGGACTGCTGCGCGAGGGCGAGGCCGAACAGGTCGAGCGCGACTACGTCGAGGCGACGGGGGTGAACCTCAAGGTCATCGACGCGAGCGAGACATTCTTGGGATTCCTCGACGGCG
>CAYYQO010000141.1:0-8353 GCA_964473845.1 uncultured Aeromicrobium sp. | reverse complement strand
CCCCGCCCACCACGGCGACCGGCCACGGCGGCGTGTTCAGGCGGTGCACCGCGAAGGCCAGCAACGCACCGACGCCGATCGGCCAGAACCGCCCCACGGACTGTGCACTGCCGGCCCAGAATGCCCAGGTCGCGAACGATCCGGCGGACAGGGCGGCCAGGACGAGCACGACGGCTCGCGTCCCGACTTGCTCCTGCACGAACCGCAGGAGCCAGATCAGCAGCAACGACTGGACCGCCAGGGCAACGATCCAGAACCAAGCCACGGTCGACGTGGGCTCGACAGGCTCCAGGTTGACGACGCCGAGTGCGGCCCGACGGACGTCACCCAGCGCGAGCTCCCACGCGGGGACCTCGAACCAGCGTTGGACTCCGATCGCCACGACGGCCAGGACGAGCAGAGGCGGCAGGACCAGTCGGGCGATCAGTGCGCCGACCTCACCGAGGGGACGCTCGCGCTCGATCAGCAGCGCCTGGGCCATGAGCGCGCCGGCGACCACCAGGAAGATGTCGATGCCGATGGATGCGCCGGGCAGCCGGCCGGGCCAGTAGGCGCCGAGCACGAGCAGACCGAGCGCAGCGCCGGCGACCATGCGCCACGCCGTCCTGAGTCGTCCCCCGTGCATCACGGTGGTCCACCCTACGTGGCGCGGCAGCGCTCCCCGTCCCCCGTTCCAGCGCGACCGGCCCGCCCCCCTCTCCACTTTTGGTACGGGATCCACGTTCGACGCGGCGACAAGGGTGTATCCCGTACCAAAAGTGGAGGGTGTCGGCGGGCGGGTGCGTTTCCCGACGTGGCTAACCTGAGGAGGTGCCTGAGGTCGACCTGGGATTCCCGCGCTCCTTCGTGGAGTTCACGAACCCGGAGGACGCCACCGAGGTGTTCCGGTGCGACCTGACGTGGCTCACCTCGCGCTGGACCTGCATCTTCGGCGCCGGGTGCCCCGGGATCTACGACACCGCCCCCGACTCCGGCTGCTGCACGCTCGGCGCGCACTTCAGCGACGCGGACGACCTCACCCGCGTCACCGCGTTCGTCCGGGAACTCGATCCGACCGAGTGGGAACTGCACGACCTGGGCCACCGCGACGGCTGGACCGAGCGCGACGAGGACGGCGAGCTCAAGACCCGCGTCGCCGACGGCGCCTGCATCTTCCACAACTCGCGAGACTTCCCCGGCGGATACGGCTGCGCCCTGCACGCCCACGCACTCTCGACGGGCGTCGAGCCACACACGACCAAACCGGACGTGTGCTGGCAACTGCCGCTGCGCCGCGAGTTCCGCGACGTCGACCCCGGCGACGGATCGACCTACACCGAGATCAGCATCGGCGAGTACACGCGGTCGGGCTGGGGTCCCGGGGGCGCCGATCTGGACTGGTACTGCTCGTCGAACACCGAGGCTCACGTCGCCGCCGACCCCGTGTACGTGAACAATCAGGCCGAACTCACCGCACTCATGGGCGAAGCAGCCTTCGCCGAACTCGTGGGCCACTGCGAGCGATTCATCGCCGCCGGCCGTCCCGTGCCGCATCCCGCCGACCATAGGTGACCCTAAGCCGCCCGGCGAAGAGAAGGCGGGCAACAATGGCGTATGCATCTCGATCATCTTTCGTTCGCCGTCGGATCCACGGGCCTGCTGGCGACCTCGACCGAGTTGAGTGAGAAGTTCGGCGCCGTCTTCCTCGCCGGCGGGGTCCACCCGCGGTTCGGCACCAACAACATGATCCTGCCGCTCAGGAACCGCCAGTACGTCGAGCTGGTCGAGGCGCTGGAACACCCCGCCTCCGACAAGGCCCCGTTCGGTCAGGCCGTCAAGGCCCGCTCCGAGCTCGGCGGTGGCTGGCTCGGCTGGTGTGTCAGCGTCGACGACATCGGCCCGGTCGAACACCGGATCGGTCGCCACAGCGTGCCGGGCAACCGTCACCGCCCCGATGGTTACAACCTCACGTGGCAGCAGATCGGCGTCCACGGCATGCGTTCGGACCCGCAGCTGCCGTTCGTCACGAGTTGGGACGTTCCGCCCGAGGAGCACCCGTCACAGATGGCGCCGTCCGACATCACCCTGACCGCCCTGGAGATCGCCGGCAGCCCCGAGCGGCTCGCCGACTGGCTCGGCGAGGAGGCGATCGGTGCCCTCGAACAGATCGAGGTCCGCTGGGTCGCCCCGAACGGCGCGCCCGGCATCCTCGCTGCCGAGTTCGACACCCCGCGCGGCACCGTTCGCATCTGACCTCGATCGGCCTGCGTCAACCTGTCGGACCCGTCTCCTAGGCTGAACGACGTGCCTCCCAAGACCGCGTCCGCGTTCGCCTGCACCGAGTGCGGCTGGACCACTGCCAAGTGGGTCGGCCGCTGCGGCGAGTGTCAGGCCTGGGGAACCGTCGAGGTCGTCGGCGGCAGCGCCCGCACGGGCCGCACCACGGCCGCTCCCGTCTCCAGTCCGGCGGTCCCGATCAGCCAGGTCAGGGCCACCGAGGTCGCGGCGGTGGGCTCGGGACTGCCCGAACTCGATCGCGTCCTGGGCGGCGGGGTCGTCTCCGGTGCCGTGATGCTGATGGCGGGCGAGCCCGGCGTCGGCAAGTCCACCCTGCTGCTCGAGGTCGCGGCGCGCTGGGCACGTGCCGGACGGCGCACGCTGTACGTCTCGGGCGAGGAGTCGGCCGCCCAGGTCCGGCTGCGGGCCGAGCGCACGGGCGCCCTGGCCGACGAGCTGTTCCTGGCCGCCGAGACCGATCTGGGCGGTTTGCTCACCCACATCGACGCGGTCAAGCCCAGCCTGCTGATCGTCGACTCGGTCCAGACGATCGGATCGTCGTCGATCGACGGCGTCCCCGGCGGCGTCACGCAGGTCCGCGAGGTCGCGGCCACCGTGATTGGTCGCGCCAAGGCCGAGGGCATCGCCACGCTGCTGGTCGGCCACGTCACGAAGGACGGTTCGGTCGCCGGTCCGCGCGTCCTGGAACACCTCGTCGACGTCGTGCTGCAGTTCGAGGGCGACCGCACGAGCCGGCTCCGGCTGCTGCGCGCCACCAAGAACCGTTTCGGACCGGTCGACGAGATCGGCTGCTTCGACCTCGTCGACGCCGGCATCGTCGAAGTACCCGATCCCACCGGGCTCTTCGTGTCACGGCACGAGTCACCGGTGGCGGGCACCTGCGTCACGGTCACGATGGAGGGCCGCCGCCCGCTGTTGGCCGAGGTCCAGGCGCTGACCGTCACTGCCACGACACCATCGCCCCGGCGCTCCTCCAGCGGACTGGACTCGTCTCGGGTCGCGATGCTGCTGGCGGTCCTGACCAAGACGGGCGTCTCACTGAACACCCAGGACGTCTACACCGCTTCGGTTGGCGGCGCCCGATTGCACGAACCGGCCGTCGACCTGGCTGTGGCGCTGGCCGTGATCTCGGCAGCCGGAGGATCTCCCCTGCCCGGCGGGCTCGTGGCGATCGGCGAGGTGGGGCTGGCGGGCGAGGTCAGATCCGTGCGCGGAATCGAGGCCCGACTGCGTGAAGCTGCCCGCATCGGCTTCACCCATGCGATCGTCCCGAACGGCACCGAGAACCTCGACAAGGTGGGGCTGAAGGTCCTCAGAACTGGTGACTTGGCCTCCGCGCTTCGCGCTCTCCCCTAAGATGAGCCCGATCACGTCCATGATCCAGAACGGGGGATGTCGTGGCGGTTCCCGACCTGCGGGCAACCCTGGCTTCCGTCGCGCCCGGAACCTCCCTGCGTGAGGGCCTCGAGCGCATTATGCGGGGTCGCACCGGCGCCCTGATCGTCATCGGCTACGACCGCATCGTCGACTCGATCTCCACCGGCGGCTTCGCTCTCGACGTGCCGTTCACCGCCACGGGCCTGCGCGAACTGGCCAAGATGGACGGCGCGATCATCCTCGACTCGTCGGCCACCAGGATCGTGCGCGCGGCCGTTCACCTGATGCCCGATCCGTCCATCCCGACCACCGAGTCCGGTACCCGTCACCGCACCGCCGAACGCGTCGCCCGCCAGACCGGGGTCCCGGTCATCTCGGTGTCGGCCTCGATGCACATGATTGCGTTGTACCTCGACGAGGTGCGGCACGTCCTCGAGGACCCCACCACGGTCGTCGGCCGCGCGAACCAGGCCCTGCAGACGCTGGAGCGCTATCGCACCCGCCTCGACGAGGTGTCCGACGCGCTGTCCGCGCTCGAGGTCGAGGATCTGGTCACCGTGCGCGATGTCACCGCCGTCGCCCAGCGGCTCGAGATGGTGCGCCGCATCTCCGACGAGATCGAGACGTACGTGCTGGAACTCGGCTCGGACGGCCGCTTGTTGTCTCTGCAGTTGAACGAATTGGTCGGCGGCGTCGAGGCCGAGCGGACCTTGGTCGTGCGCGACTACCTGCCGGCAGGCTCGGACGAGCGCGTCGACGAGGTGCTGGCAGAACTGAGCGAACTCGACTCGCAGGAAGTGCTCGATCTCGGCACCGTCGCCTCGGCCCTGCAGATCGGCGACGGCAATCTGCTCGACTCGTCGGTGTCCCCGCACGGCTACCGGTTGCTGGCGCGCATCCCGCGGCTGCCGGGTTCGGTCGTCGAACGACTCATCGCTCACTTCGGCAGCCTGCAGCGACTGCTGGGTGCCAGCCTCGATGACCTGCAGGCCGTCGAGGGCGTCGGTGACCTGCGTGCGCGCGGCGTGCGCGACGGGCTCTCCCGTCTCGCCGAGTCCAGCATCCTCGAGCGCTACGTCTGACCAGCGGCGGTCGGCTGACCGCGACATGACCCCACGGACGTCGCTCGAGGCCTGTCTCGAGCGCTACGTCTGACTGTTCACGCCGGCGGCAACAACTCGATGATCTCGATGTCCTGCGCTCGCGGCCCGGACGTCGGTGCCAGGTCGTACCGGTTTCCCGTCAGCCGAGTCACCGACGTGAACTCGACGTCCCTCAACCGCATGAGCCTGCCCGTCGTCAGATCGAGCAGGTACCCCTGCGGTCGGTCGTTCAGCTCGACGGTGAAGCTGACCCACCGCTCCGTCACGTTGATCCGGTCCAACCGCGCCCCGTGAGGAGCGGACACCACGAAACCGGAGCGGGACGGCGTGTCGACCTGCACGTCGCCGGAATCCTCATGGACCGTGACACGCACCCCGTCATTCGCGAAGGCACCGATCGACGTGGGCAGGCGCGTCCCCGGAACCTCGCCAGCGGCTCCCTTCGAGGGGTCCCACTGGACCAGGTGGCCGTCGATGACGACCTGGAGCCTGCCGCCGAGGTCGCCGAACACCTCCTTGGCGCCTTCGGCCAGCTTCGTCGGGGCCTCACGTCCGTCGATCGGGACGGTGAAGGCCGAGGTCGGCCCGAGATCACCATCGGGGTCGCCGTCGTCGTACCCCACGAAGTGGACCCGGTCGCCCGCGATCACCGGAGTGGTCATGGCCGAGGGCCAGGGAGCGCCCGACCTGCCGAACTCCGCCGAACTCGCGAGCAACGTCTCGCGGCCGTTTCGCAAGTCGTACACGTACAGGTCGCCGTACTCGACCCGGGAACCCTCGACCCACACGACGTGATCACCCGAGACGGTGACCGGGCCGATCTGCAGGGCACGGCCCGGTAGGCGGTCCGTGTCGACCTTGCCCTGGCGGGCAGCGCGGTCGGACAGCACCTTCACCTCGCCGTCCTGTGGATCGCGGCTCACCAGGGCTACCTCGTACGGGTCGTACCGGGCTGGGTCGCCGTCGGCGCTCTCGGCCTCACGGACGTGGATCTGCGTCCCGTCCGAGGACGACCCGACGTACCAGGCGGCTCGGCCGTGCAGCACGCCGACGGCCGTTCCCACCACGCGGTAGTCCCGATCGGCGGTCAGCCAGGGGGCGTCGTCCCCGACGGAGACGACGGTCGCGGTCCAGGTTCGCGGCGGCGTCGACTCTCGCTCCGGCTCTCCACTGCAGGCCCCGGCCAGGGCCAGGACCGTCAGAACCACCATCAGTCGTGTCGCGCGCATCGTGTCCCCCTGATCGCAAGCGACTCATTCTCACATCGGGCTGCTTCGCTGTAAACCGCGGTGACGTGCTGCCCGGCTACTCCGCGGTCGAGGACGCCGTCGGCCTGGCCGGTGTGGGCTGGCTGGTCGGCTGTTTGGTCGGCGCTGAGGTCGCCGGTGTCTCGGGTGTCTCGGGTTCACGCTGGGTGAGCTTGAAGGTCGTCTCGCCGGGCTCGCCGCCGTACGTGCCGATCTTCAGGGTGTACGTGCCTCCGGGCGCGAAACCCTCGCTCGTGCTGCAGGCCTGACCCGAACCGCGGCCCGTCCACTCGACGCTGGCGACGGTGCCCCAGCCGGCCGGAATCGCGACCGACTGACTGAAGAAGGCGGCGCGGCACACCGACGAGTCGTAGATCGGCGCGCGCTGGGTGTCGACCACCACGAGCAGCTCGTCGGCGCTGGGCTGGAACGTGCAGGCCGAGCCGTCGAGCGCCGTCAACATCAGGTCGATGTTCACCGGCCCACCCGCGTACTGGCCCCCGGCGACCGACGGGACGATGCGCACGTTCTCGGGTTCGCAGGCGGTCGTCGCGGTGTCGATGGCGACCGCGACCTGATCGGACGGCACCTCGGGGGTCGGTGTCGTCGTGACTTCGGGAGTCGGCGTCGTGGCCGGGGGCTCGGCCTGCTGCTCGTCCCCACGCACCAGGCCGACCAACTGGATGACGCCCCACACGACGGCGAACAGGATCGCGAGCAGCAGCAGCCGGCGACGCCAGTAGACGTCACGCCCGACCCTGCCCCGTCCGTTCGGTCCTGCGCTCACCGCACCAACGTATCCGGCGGCCGCGGCGTGAAAGGATCGACTCGCCATGGCTGTGTCCACTCCCCCGACCGACGAACTGCATCAGCGCATCCTCGACTGGTTCGCCGCGCACCGCCGCTCCCTGCCGTGGCGCGATGATCCCGGACCGTGGCGGGTCATGGTCTCGGAGTTCATGCTGCAGCAGACCCCCGTCTCGCGGGTGCTGCCCGTGTTCGAGGCCTGGCTGGCTCGCTGGCCCTCGCCGGGCGACCTGGCCCGCGAGCCCGCGGGCGAGGCCGTGCGCGCGTGGGGCCGGCTCGGTTATCCACGCCGGGCACTGCGCCTGCACGCCGCCGCCACCGAGATCACCGCCAGGCACGGCGGACGGGTGCCTGACACCTACGAGGACCTCATCACACTGCCCGGCGTCGGGGACTACACGGCGGCCGCGATCGCCTCGTTCGCGTACGGTCGGCGCGCGGTCGTGCTGGACACGAATGTGCGGAGGGTGTTCGCGCGGGTGCTGGCGGGCGCGCAGTACCCCGCCCAGTCGGTGACCCGCGCCGAGCGGGACCTCGCCGCCTCGCTGCTGCCCGACGGCGACGAAGCCCGGTGGGCCGCAGCGACCATGGAACTCGGCGCGATCGTGTGCACCGCACGGTCGCCCCAGTGTGCATCGTGTCCCGTGGCCGACCTGTGTGCCTGGCGGGCTGCGGGATATCCCGAGCATGACGGTCCGGCCCGCCACGGACAAGCGTGGGACGGCACGGATCGTCAGTGCCGAGGCCGGCTCCTGGCCGTCGTGCGCGATGCCGACGGCCCCGTCGACAAGGTCGATCTGGACCGGACGTGGACCGACGCCACTCAGCGCGAGCGGTGCCTGGATTCCCTGCTGGACGACGGGCTGCTCGACCTCACCGAGGACGGCCGGTTCATCCTGCCGCGGTGACGTGCGCCTCGACCGCGCGCACGACGATCGCACGCAACACCTGCTGCTTGCGGGCGTTGTACTCCATGACGTGGCCACCCTCGGCGGCAGCTGCACGCTTCACTTCGGCGTAGCGCGCGCAGTCCTGCGGATGCGAGCGCAACCAGTCACGGAAGATCCGGTGGCGCACGGGTTCGACCGCATCGGGACCGAAGACGTGCACGTTGGCGTGGGGGTCGCCGTGGCGGAGCAACCGGTGCTGCTGCCACCACGGCTCGCGCACGGCCAGCACGAATCCGGCTGCCTCGAGCGCGGGCACGTACGCGGACTCGTCGTCGGGGTCGGGGACGATGACGTCCACGTCGACGATGGGCTTGGCCGGCAGGCCCGGCACCGACGTCGACCCGACGTGCGCGATCTGCAGCGCTCCTGCGCCGAGCGCCTCATCGATCCGACCCGAGAGGAACTCGAAGTCGGCCGCCCAGCCCGGATCGTGCTCGGCGATCGTCAGGTCGCGGCCGGGCCCGAACCCCTCGATCCACGGGCTGGCACCGTCGGGAACGGTCGCCTCGGTGAAGTCGAGCAGTCGTTCACGGTCCATGACGTGACGGTATCCCGGACACCCAGGGCGGCTGTTGCAGATTCCCCGGTTGAG
>CAYYQO010000140.1:0-8433 GCA_964473845.1 uncultured Aeromicrobium sp. | reverse complement strand
CACCTGCCGTACTACGGCGAGGTGACCCGACGTGTGGAACAGCTCCTCGCGGGCGATGTGAGGGGTGCCGACGTACTCGAACCCCTCCTCGATGTGCCGGCGGCGGACGTAGTCCTCCATCTCACGCTTGATGACGCCTCCGCGCGGGTGGAAGACCGGCAGTCCCGAACCGATCTCGTCGGGAAAGCTGTAGAGGTCCAGCTCGGTGCCCAGGCGGCGGTGGTCGCGGCGCTGCGCCTCCTCGATGCGGTGCAGGTGCGCCTCGAGGTCGTCTTTCGTCGGCCATGCGGTGCCATAGATCCGCTGGAGTTGCTTGTTCTTCTCGTCACCGCGCCAGTAGGCCGCTGCGGACCGCATGAGCTTGAACGCCGGGATGCGCTTGGTCGTGGGCAGGTGCGGCCCTCGGCACAGGTCCTTCCACGCCAGCGACCCATCGCGCTTGAGGTTGTCGTAGATGCTCAGGCCACCGTCGCCGACCTCGACGCTCGCACCTTCGGCGGCATCACCTGCGGTCGACTTCAGGCCGATCAGTTCGAGCTTGTACGGCTCGTCCGCGAGTTCGGCGCGTGCCTCGTCGTCGTCGATCTCGCGGCGGCTGAACTTCTGGCCCTCCTTGATGATCTTCTTCATCCGCGACTCGATCTTGGTCAGATCGTCGGGGGTGAAGGGAACCTCGACGTCGAAGTCGTAGTAGAAGCCGTCGGTGATCGGCGGGCCGATGCCCAGCTTCGCGTCAGGGAACAACTCCTGCACGGCCTGGGCCATGACGTGGGCGGTCGAGTGGCGCAGCACGTCCAGTCCGTCGGTCGAGTCGATCGTGATCGGCTCGACGAGGTCGCCCTCGGCGAGTTCCGTGGCCAGATCGACCAGTTCACCGTTGACGGCAGCGGCGATGACCTGCGGGTCCTCGGCGAACAGCTGCCACGCCCGCGTCCCGGGGTCGACTTGCTGCTGCGCTCCGGAAACGACGACGGACACACTCATACGAACCCCTTTGCGGCTGGGCGGCCCCTACGGCTGGGCAGCGCTCTTGGCCTCACCCTACCCACGCCGGCCGGTCAGCGACGATGGCCGTCCGGCTCCTCCAGCAGTTCGTCGCCGAGCAACCTGCACGCGAGCAGAGCCAACTCCAGATCGACCCGTCGCTCGGTGAGCCGGTCGTCGAGGTCGGCAGTGATCCGCTCGATGCGGTACTTGACGGTATTGCGGTGTACCTGGAGCGCCTCGGCAGTCGCCTGGAAATTGCGGTCGTGATCGAGCCAGCTGCCCAGCGTCACCCGGGCCCGCGCCGCGGCTGCGGAGATCTCACCCACGGGGCCGAGGACGTCGCGGACCCATCGGCCGAGGGCACCGGGCTGCTGCAGCAGCATGGAGATCAGCGCGATGCCCCGGTCGCCGAATCCGATCACCTGCCCGATCCGCTCCCCCGCGGCCACGGCGAGTTCGAACGTGTCGCGCGCCTGGCCGTGGGTGCGCCGGAATCCGTCGATGCCCGCCTCGGGCAGGCCGACGGCGGCACCGATCTCGGGGAACTTGGTCAGGACGTCGGCCACCTGGCGGTCGATCGGTTCGTGGCGCTCACCCCGGCCGATCCACAACCACGCGGTCGTGCGGTCGATGGCCGAGAACAACGGAGGTGTCCCCGCACCCACTCGCGCTTCGAGCGTCCGGCTGATCCGTTCCATCGCCAGCAGGGCATCGGTGATCCCCGCATCGTCCCGTGACCACAACACGAGGCCCACGTGCTGCTGGTCGAACCGGTAGCCCGTCTCGAGTTCGAAGTCGCGCACCGAGGTGTCGACTCCGCGCAACAATCCCTGCAGCATCGCCGATGCCACGTTTCCCGAGGTCGTCGCCCACCGCCCTCGCTCGGCCTCGTATCGGCCCAGCAGGTGCAGGCAGATCCAGTCGATGTACTCGTAGAACACCGCGGCGATCTCTCGCGCCGCAGTCAAGGTCAGTTCACGATCCGCGTCGAGCTGGCGCGCCTCGTCCAGCACCTCGATCATCAGGAACTGTCCGCCCATCTGATAGGCGCGGACCAGGGAGTAGGACGGAACTCCCCGTTGAGCGAGCCGTAGCGCATATTCGACGGCGGCCGTCGGCGCCTGGATGCGGTCGACCGGGATCGCGTTGATGAGCAGGTGGACGATCGTGTTGATGTTGCTGTCGACACTGGCGTCGAGCAGGTCGATGAGCGGCTGGTCCAGGTCGAGGTCGTCGATCGACCGGATCAGGTCGGTGAGGGCGCGGGTGAGCTGTGGTTGACGCTCGGACATGCCCTGTCCGAGCAACGCGACCAGTCGACGGACCTCAGGGTCCACCGGACCGGCGTCGGGGTGCAACCTGGTCATCGCGTGATCGTGCCTGTGATTCCGGCCCGGCGCAAGGCCCGTTGGGCGGCGAGGTGACCGCACATGCCATGAGCCCCCGCCCCCGGCGGGGTGGCCGCCGAACACAGCCACATACCCGGGACACCGGTTGCATACGGATCGAGACCGATGCGCGGCCGGAAGATCAGCTGGCGTGGCGTGTTGGCACCCGTCACGATGTCGCCGCCGACGTAGTTGGCGTTGTCGCGGGTGATCTGCTCGGTCGATCGCACCGACATCGCGACGATCCGGTCACGGACACCGGGCGCGAACCGCTCGATCTGGGCCAGGATCGCCTCGGTGGCATCGCCGGTGAAGCCGGCCGGCACGTGGGCATAGGCGTCGATCGGATGGACGGAGCCGGCCCTACGTGACGGATCGGCCTGCGACTGCTGACCGAGCAGGACGAAGGGCCGGTCCGGCATGACGCCGCGCCACACCTGACGTTCGGCGGCTGCGATCTCGCTCAGCGACCCGCCCAGATGGACCGTCCCGGCCCGGAGGGTCGGCTCATGGGTCCACGGCACACCGCCCTCGACGGCCAACGCCACCTGGTAGGCGCCCGGACCGAAGCGGTAGCGCCGGTACGCGCGTTCGATCCGCTTCGGGAGCGCGTCGCCGAGGATGTCGGCCGCCGCAGCCGGGCTGGTGTCGAGCATCACGACGTCGGCACCGGCGAGTTGCGCGCGCGACGTGACACGCACTCCCGTCGTGATCGTGCCGCCGAGTTCGGCGAGTCGCTTGGCCATCGCGGCCGTGATCGATGCGGATCCGCCGACTGCGACGGGCCAGCCGTACCGGTGTGCCGCGGTCCCGAGCGCGACGCCGATCGCCGACGACATCGGGGCCCCCAGCGGCCGGAACGCGTGGGCGGCGACGCCGGCGAAGAGCGCGGCCGACCGGTCGGACCGCAGCAGCCGACCGAGCCAGGTGGCAGGCAGGGCGCTGGCCAGCCCAAAGCGCGCCAGCGCGAACGGATGTCGCGGAACATGCACCATCGGCTGCAGGAACTCCGTCGCGACGACGTCGAATCGATCGGCCAAGGGGCCGAAGATTCGCCGGTAGGCACCGCCGGCGTCACCGAGCGACCGCGCCGTCCGCTCGACGTCCCGCCAGACTGCGGCACCGTCTCCGCCATCGAGCGGGTGCGCGTACTGCACTTCGGGCCACTGCCACTGCAGACCGTACGAGGTGAGGTCGAAGCGCCGGCTGAACGCGGTGTCCACCGCCAGGGGGTGGAACCCCGAGCACTCGTCGTGCAGCACCCCCTCGACCGTGTAGTGACCGCTGCGGGTGCCCCCGCCGATCTCGGCAGCTGCCTCGAGCACGTCGACCGTGACACCGGCCTCGGCCAGGGTGAGGGCGGCAGCGAGCCCGTTGGGTCCACTGCCGACCACCACCGCCTTGGTCATGACGTCACCTTCTCCTCGCCGGACAGCTCGCCCGCCGGGCGGTATCCCGGCTGTTGCCAGGTCACCGTGTGCTTGATCGGACCGTTCGGGATCCACGGCTGCTCACTCACAGCATCGCGCACGTCGTACCAACCGCGCTCGACGACACCCAGCGCCGCGTCGATCACCCGGTACTGGACCGTCTTCTTGTGGATCGGCTGCGACTCGGTGAACGTCATGAGGAACTCACCCGGTTCGAAGTGGCACAGCTCCTGGACCGCGGCGATCGTGCGCTCGTCGAACAGGTGTCCGTCGCCGAATTGCCACCCCAGCAGCACCGTGCACACGACCTCACCCTCGCGCAACCGGTAGTTCTCCAGCTCGTCCAGGTGACGCTGCATGAGCGACAGGTGCGCCCGGCCGTGGCTGTGCATGCTGCGGAACGCGACGCACTTCTGCAAGAAGATCTCGGCCACGTCGTAGCCGTAGACGTCTCCCAGTTGCTCGCGCTGGATGCGCATCGTCTTGACGAGACCCGCGTCGAGCTTGCTCTCGCAGTCGTTCATCCGGAACGCCATCGTGCCCGAGGCCCAGTTGCCGGCGTACTGCCGCATCGAGATCAGGAAGGACACCCATTCGGGCTTGAGGTTGCCCAGGATCGGCCCGGTCAGGAAGGCTGCGAGCACCACGGCGGCCAACCACCAGCTGGAGAAATCGCCCACACCGTAGCCGTCACCGGCGAAGAACCCGCCGAACAGGAACGGCGTGACGAAGATGAAGAAGATGTTCCACTCCAGCGGCACGGCCAGCGGGTACGTCGAATAGATGAAGAAGTGGAAGAACATCATGGCCGCGATCGCCAGCCACGTGACGGTGGCGTTCGTGGAGAAGAGCAGGACGAGCGGGATCACCAGCTCGACCAGGGTGCCGCCCGCGTGGGCCCACAGCGCTGCCGAACGCGTCGGCAGCAGGTTCTCGTTCTCGACGTCGCGGTAGAGGGTCCGCTTGAGCTTCTTCGACGTCAGCCACGGCGTGTTGCTCATCATCGCCTGGACCACGAGGGTGACGTGGTGGCCGAACTTCGAGACGGCCGCACCCACCCAGATCGTGACCATCGCGATCTTGGCGACCAGGATCATGTCGACGTGCGAGCCCAGGACGGCGAACGCGAGCAGGCAGACCGCGTACTGCTCGGGGCGCGACGCCAGGAACACGACCCGGTCACGGAAGGCCATCACCACGAGCCCCACGACATAGGCGACGAGCGGCCACGTGACCACCAGGCCGACGTCGGAGTAGGCCGCCGCCGTCTGCTGCCCGGGCATCACGAGCGCCACGGCGAGCAGCACCACGAGGGCGATGTACAGCGTGACGTCGAAGATCGTCCGCGTCGAGCCGGCCGTTCCGGGCACGCGATCTGCGTACGGAGGGCAGCGCAGCGTGCCGGGTTTGGTCCAGTACCGCCAGCCCCCGATGAGGGGACCGAACTTGAAGGCCAAGGGTCCCCAGGACGCGGCGTGTCCGGTGATCTCCCACAGGACGATCCAGACCATGAGCTTCTGGTAGACGATCAACTCACCCCACCAGCCGCCGAGATCGGTCAGCCCCAAGCCAGGTGTCGTGAGTCCCACGACGAGCCAGCCACCCACGATGAACACGATCGTCTTGATCACGTACAACGCGTGCATCTGCTTGGGCCCACCGAAGCCGTAGTCGGCCCAGTGCAGGGCGAGCAGCTTCATCCGGTCCATGACCGGCATCTGCTCGAACTCCTCCGGCAGGACCGGGGGCATGTCCGCTGTGGTGAATCCCATGGAATCTCGACCTTTCTCGATGGCCGGGCGCCGACACCGGCGTCCGGGTTCGGCTGTCAGGCGCTGCGTACCAGTTCGCGCAGGGTGGGTTTGTCGATCTTGCCGACGGGGTTCTTCGGCAGTGCCTCGACAACGTCGACGGCCACGGGAACCTTGACCCGGGTCAGGTTGAGCCGGCAGTGGGCCAGGACGTCCTCGCCGGTCAGTACCGCACCGGGATACGCGACGACGAAGGCGACCGGGACCTCTCCCAAGACCGGATCGGGCCGGCCGACGACGGCGACCTCGAGCACGCCCTCGATCCCGGCGATCGCGTTCTCGATCTCCTTGGGGTAAAGGTTCTCGCCACCGCGGATGATCATGTCCTTGATCCGATCAACGAGGTACAGGTAGCCGTCCTCGTCGAGACGGCCGACGTCGCCGGTGTGTAACCAGCCGTCGACCAGCGTCGCTGCCGTCGCGTCGGGGTTGCCCAGATAGCCGTCCATGACCGTCGGACCGCTGATGAGCACTTCACCGACCTCGCCCGTCGGCACGGGTGAACCGTCCGGCCCGCCGATCGCGATCTGCTGTCCTGGCAGGGCCGGTCCGACCGAGCCCGGCTTTCGCGGTCCGTCGATCGGGTTGCAGGCCGAGGCACAGGTCCCTTCGGTCAGTCCGTAGCCCTCGATCATGAGGAATCCGTACCGGCGGTGGCAGGTCTCGAGCAGTTCCTTGGAAGCAGGCGCGGCGCCGCACACGACGAACCGCAGCGAGGACGTGTCCGGTCGGACGGTCTCGGGCAGGGCTGCCAGGAGTGCGTAGATCGTCGGCACCGCCGAGAAGTAGGTGGGGCGCAAGCGTTCGAGGTCGTCGAAGAACGTCTGGGGGCTGAAGCGCCCGGCGATCGTCAACCGCCCACCCACCCGCAAGGGCGCGAGCAGCGACACCATCACCGCGTTCACGTGGAACAGCGGCAGGATCAACAGACAGTGGTCGGCGGCCGTGAGCGACAGGTGGCGGGCCATCGTCCGAGACATCGCCTCGACGTTGGCGTGGCTCAACATGACGCCCTTCGGTCGGCCCGTCGATCCGCTCGTGTAGACCAGCAACGCGAGGTCGTCCGGCTCGACGACGGCCGAGGCGGCGCCCGCGGGGGTGGCCGTGGAGAGGGAGTCCACGGTGAGTGGTCGGGCGCCGCCGGTCGGCGAGTCCTCGTTCTCGACGACGATCAGACGGGCTCCGGAGTCCTGCACCTGGTGTGTCGCCTCGGTCTCGGTGAAGGACGGGTTCACCGGCGTGGCGGTCCCGCCCAAACGCCAGGCCGCGAAGAGGCAGACTACTAGCTCCACCCGATTGGTGAGCATGACCGCCAGGACGTCACCGGCCCCGAAACCCTCGGCGGCCAGTTGCCCGGCGACCGCGTCCGCGCGCTCATCGAGTTCGGCGTAGCTCAGGGTGGTTCGCTCGTCGGCGACCGCCGGTGCGTCGCCGAATCGGTCCGCCAGCCCAGCGCTGAGATATTCCAGGTTCATCGAGGTGCTCTCCCCTGCCGCCATTGCTGTGATGTGGACCACACAAGAGGACGCTAGGGTGTGCGCGCCTGCCAATGAACCTGCGTTTCAGCCGAAGTTTGAGCGCGAGCTTGTGCATCCGAACCAAACTGGCGGCGCATGAGGGAGTTGTTTGTCAGTCACGCACAAGATCGGGCCCCTGCTTCTGTGCGACGTCCGCGGCCTCAGGAAGGACCCCACGTACTCCGACCGTGTCACCGGCGACTCCGTCACGTCGGTCTCGAAGAAGCTCCTCGACGAACTCGAGGCCAAGGGCATCACCCATCTCGAAGATCGCGAGTACCGCGGCTGCGGCGGAAAGGTGTCCGTCTACGCCTCGTTTGCCGAGGGTGAGTTGATGTTCGCCGAGTTCGACGATTCCGACTCGTTCCTGGGCCAGGCCTCGCCCTCGGGCTGGCCGACGGCCATGCTGCGCGGCTGATCCGAGACATCGGGCCAGTCCCGGGCCCACCCGACGACACGTCGGACGACGGCTGAGTCGTCGCCCCCGAGCGCACCCAGCAGATCCGCTGGTGCGGCCGGGTTGGCGGCGACCCAGCCGCGCACCAGCTCGTGCCGGTCGTCGGCCAGTGCCCGCAGGACGTCCACGGGACAGCCGGGATTGCGGGCCACGCAGGACCGGACCCCGACGTCTCCGTCCGTCGCCAAGGCACGGAGCACGTCCTCAGGAGCATGACTGGCCAAGGCGGCGCTCTCGCGGATCCTGGCGGACGGATCGAGCGCCAGCAGTCGCAAGCGGCGCAACTTCGCCTCGCTGGCCGGGGGCGACACGAACGTCGACACCGGTCCGGCCCCGGCCGCCAGACGCAACTTCGCGCGCATGGCCGGGGTCCAGAACGTCACACAACTCATCGTCAGGCCTTCGAGTTGACCTCGTAGGAGGTGTTGATCGACTCGAAGAAGTTGACCAACTGCAACGTGTCGTTCGCCGTGGCCATCCACTTGGCCGGATTCGCGACCTTGTAGTGGGCCTCGAAGCCGAGCTCCTCGAGCCGCCGATCGGCCAGGTAGCGGACGTATTGGTTGATGTAGTCGGAGTTCAGGCCCAGGATCCCGTTCGGCAGCAGATCGCGGTTGTACTCCTCCTCCATCTCGACCGCGTCGAGGACCATCTGGCGGATCTCGTCGGCGAACTCCGGCGTCGCGACGTCGGGGTTCTCCTCCAGCACCGTCAGGATCAGGTTGATCCCGAACTTCAGGTGCAGGCTCTCGTCGCGCACGATCCACTCGATGAGCGACCCGAAGTTCCGCAGCAGGTTCCGCTGGCGGAAGCTCAGCGCCACCATGAAGCCCGAGTAGAACC
>CAYYQO010000139.1:5332-8549 GCA_964473845.1 uncultured Aeromicrobium sp. | reverse complement strand
TGTTAAGCACGCCGCCAGCGTTCGTCCTGAGCCAGGATCAAACTCTCCGTTGAAAATCTCCCAGGTCCGAAGACCTGGTCAACATCTTGAAAAGTTGATTCCTGACAAGTTTGACTGCTGGACAGTCATTGTTGTCGGAATTGTCCCTGCGGCTCCGCGCGAATCAGAGCCTAAGCTCGTCATCCTTCGTTTGCCGCCGGGGTACTGATTTAATAATTCGTCGACTTTTGGCACACTGTTGAGTTCTCAAGGATCAGACGCACACCTCAAGCCTCGCCGTTCCCGGCTCAGCCCTTGGGGCAACTCGTCTAATTTACATCGCCGTTGTCACCGGGTCAAACCCGGGTCGGTCACGATGTTGCAGTACGTTTTCCGCGGCCAGTTTCCGGCTCTCTCTCGAGTTCCTGGCGTTAACCGCTTCGGTTCCTGCTGCTGCGCCTCGCGGTGCAACAAATAGAACATTACACACACGGTTTCGACCTTGGCAAATCGGGGGGTGGGTGTCCTGCGTCACATGGGTCCGAGTCCTTGGAAACACAGGGTTTTCGACCTCCTCGCACCTGCCTGGAGCGCGTCGAGGGCCGTTCAGACCACGCGCACGCCCGACACCGCGCGTTTGCCGCGACGGAGCACCGCCCAGGCCCCGTGCAGGAGCCGGTCCGCCTCGAGCACCGCGTCGACGTCCTCGACGCGCTCGTTGTTGACGTACGCGCCCCCGTCGCCGATCGCGCGCCTGGCCGCGGACTTCGACTCGCACAGGCCCGCGAAGATCAACGCGTCGACCACGCTCGTACCCACCGGGACGTCCGGAGCTCCCGCCTCACGCAGGGCGGCCGCGAGCGTCGACTCGGGCAACTCCCCCAGATCGCCCCGCCCGAACAGGGCTCCCGAGGCGAGCTCAGCGGCCCGTGCCTCCGCCTCGCCATGGACGAGGGTCGTCAACTCCTGGGCGAGCCGGCGCTGGGCCGCCCGCGCGCCGGGTCGTTCCCCGTGCTCGGCCATCAGGGCGTCGATCTCGTCCACCGGCAGGAACGTGAACTGCTTGAGGTACTCACCGACCTTGGAGTCCTCGGCCTGGATCCATGACTGGTAGAAGGCGTACGGGCTCATGAGTTCCGGATCGAGCCAGATCGTGCCGGACTCGGTCTTGCCGAACTTCGTCCCGTCGGCCTTCGTGATGAGCGGCGTCGCCAACGCGTGCACCTTGCCGCCGTCGGCGCGACGGATCAGCTCGACACCGCCGGTGAGGTTGCCCCACTGGTCGCTGCCTCCGGTCTGCAGCACCGCGCCATGGCGCCGGTACAGCTCGAGGTAGTCCATCGACTGCAGCAGGACGTAGCTGAACTCGGTGTAGCTGATGCCAGACTCCAGACGGCTCGCGACGACGTCGCGGGCCAGCATCCGGTTGACCGGGAAGTGCTTGCCGATGTCGCGCAGGAAGTCGACGGTCGACAGCGGCTCGGTCCAGTCGAGGTTGTTGACGACCGTGGCCCCGTTGTCGCCGTCGAACTCGACGAACTGCGAGACCTGAGCCCGGATCCGTTCGACCCACTCGGCGACGGTCTCCTTGGAGTTCATGTTCCGCTCCCCCGACTCCTTCGGGTCGCCGATCAGGCCGGTCGATCCCCCGACGAGGATCAACGGCCGATTCCCCGCGAGCTGCAATCGCCGTGCCGTGAGCAACTGCAGCAGGTTGCCCACGTGCAGGCTCGGCGCGGTGGGATCGAACCCCACGTAGTACGTGATCGGTCCCGCATCCAGTTCGGAGCGCAGGGCGTCGAGGTCGGTCGAATGCGCGATGAGTCCGCGCGCTTGCAGGTCGTCGATCACGTGGCTGTTCACCCCATGATCGTAGGCAGGGGCGGCCTCGTCGCGGCGTGCACCTGTCACGATGGCGACGTGGAGACCGTGCGCGTGCGACTGGTGCCCGTGGCGGACGGGGAGTCCGCACTCCTCGACCTCGTGGTCGCCACGACGGGTCAGGGGCAACCGATGATCGACCGGCACTGTCCCCGCTGCGGCTCGACAGCCCACGGCCGGCCGGTCGTCCGGGGCGCCGGTACGCCCGTCTCGCTCGCCCGCAGCGGCGGCCTGTGCCTCGTGGCAGTCGGCGAGACCCGGCCGATCGGCATCGATCTCGAGACGGCCGGCTCCGTCACCGCGCGGGCGCTGGCGGCCGCGGGAATCGGGCGCTCCACCGAACTCGACCACACCGCCGCCTGGGTGCGCGCCGAGGCCATCGGCAAGGCCCGGGGAACCGGGCTGAGTCCGCACCCGCGACCGGAGGTCGTGACCGTCGCCGACCTCGATCTGGGCGATGGTCTCGTCGCTGCCGTGGCGATGTCCGGTCCGGACCCGTTCCGGGTCAGTCGCGAGACGGGAACGGAGGCAGGGCCCGCTCGTGGAGCCAGGGCGTGAACAACTCGGCGGCATCAACACCGCACATCTCGGCCGCCAGGACCAGGAAGTCGTCGGTCGTGACGTTCGCCCCACGATGGCGTTCGACCCAGGTGCGCAGCAGCGCGAAGAAGGACTCGTCCCCCACCAGGTCGTGCAGCGCGAACAGCGCGAGCGCCCCGCGCTTGTAGACGCGGTCGTCGAACATCAACTCCGGTCCGGGATCGGACAACACGAGATCCTGCGGCTGCGACGCGAGCAGGTCATGGAAGAACTCCGCCCGGTCGCGCGTGCTGTCCAGGCCCGCCTCGGGGGACCACAGCCATTCGGCATAGCAGGCGAAGCCCTCGTGCAGCCAGATGTCGTGCCAGGAGGCCAGCGTCACGGCGTTCCCGAACCATTGGTGCGCCAGCTCGTGCGCGACCAACCGCTGGTGCTCCCACTCGCCGGTCATGAAGTTCGCGCCGAAGATCGACAGCGACTGCGCCTCGAGCGGGATCTCGAGGTCGTCGTCGGTCACGACGTTCGTGTATCCACCCGCGAACGGATACGGCCCGAACCGGTCCTCGAAGAAGACCAGCATGTCGGGCACCCGCGCCAAGGCGTCACGAGCGGCCGGACCCAGCTCTGACGACGCGACGACGCGCACCGGGACCCCGGCAGACGCGTCCTCGGTGACCACGAAGCGGCCCACGTGCACCGTGGCCAGATACGTCGCCATCGGCTCGAGCTGCTCGAACGTGAACGTCACGGCACCGGACTTGCGCCGGGGCGTCCCGGGAATGCCGTTGGCGACCACCTCGTACCCGACCGGCACCGA
>CAYYQO010000139.1:0-5232 GCA_964473845.1 uncultured Aeromicrobium sp. | reverse complement strand
GCGGGCCGAGGGTCGCTCCGGTGGCGAGCTCGACGACGTCCATGCCGAGTATCCGATCATGGAACAGGTGCGTCTGCACGACACACCCTCGATTCACCGTCGCCCCGTCGCCGAGCGTGACCAGGTCGGGCTCGGGCAACCAGTACGACTCCGTCCAGACGCCGCGGCCGATCGTCGCCCCCAGACTGCGCAGCCACCAGTTCAGGGCCGGGGTTCCACCGGCCCACGAGCAGAACCAGCCGGCGGCCACCACCTCGACGAAGGTGTCGGCCAACTCACCGCGCCACACCGTCGAGTGCCACAACGGTCGGCTGGCGGGTTCCAGCCGGCCCACGACGAGCCATTTCGCCGCCGTCGCCAGCGCCGCCGCCGCGATCCCGCCGGCCACGAGTGCAGGCCCCGCGACGAGCACCGCCCACGGCCACCCCCACCGAGCGGCGACGGCCACCACCGCCACCGCCCACGAGGCTGCGAGCAACCCGTTCGAGGCCACGGCCACGATGCGGGTGAGCTCGAAACAGGCCCGGGCGACGCGCAGTCCCCACGGCGGCGCATACGTCCGCTGCTGGTCGATGTCCTCGACCGTGCGACGCAGGTGGGTGGGCGGGCTGCCCAGCCACGACGTGCCCTTCTTCGCCTCGGCTCGACGCGGTGCCGCCGACAGCACGGCGACCAATCCGCGCTTGGGGACCTTGCGTCCCGGCGCCGTCATCCCCGAGTTCCCGACAAACGCGTGCTTGCCGATCAGGACCGGATCGATCCGCATCCACCCGCCGCCGAGCTCGTACATGCCGAGCATCGTGTCGTCGGCGAGGAACGCACCCTCGCGCACCGTCGTCATCGATGGCAGGAGCAACACCGTCGATGCCTCGACATCGGGCCCGATGCGGGCACCCAGCGCCCTCAGCCAGACCGGGGTGAACAGGCTCGAGTAGATCGGGAACAACCACGTCCGCGCCTCGTCGAGAAGGCGTAGCACCGACCAGGCCTGCCAGGCCTGACGTCCGTGCACCGGATGGATCCCGGCTCGCAGCCCCCACGAGAGCAGTCGCACCGACACCAGGACGGCGACGGCCAGCGTCACGAAGGCGATCACGGCCAGCAGCGGTGCCATGAGCAGCAGCCAGCCGCCAGCGCCCGACGCGATCCCCCGCGCGGCCGGAGTCACGAGGACCAGGCCCAGGGCAACCGCCACGAGCGGAAGTCCGGCGATGACCATCCCGCCGAGGGCATAACCGAGGTCCCAGCCGATTCCGCGCGGCGCCTGCTCCGACACCAGCGGTCCCCTGGTCGGGCCCACCACCCTGGCCGGCGCACCCGAGGCGTACATGTCGTCGGGGATCTCGCCCAGCACCGTCGACCCCGGACCGATCTCGGCCCCCGCGCCGACCCTGGAGTCGGGACCGAGCGTGCTGCGCACCCCCACCCGCGCCTTCGCCCCGATCGAGACGGTCCCCAGCCTGAGTTCGTCGCCGTCGATCCACCAGCCCTTCAGGTCGACCTCGGGCTCGACCGAGCAGTCCGCACCGAGCTCCAGGAAACCCGTGACCGGCGGCAACGCATGCAGGTCGACCCCGCGCTCGACCCTGGCACCCAACAGGCGGGCGAAGATCCGCAACAGACCGGCGCTCGCGAGTGAATCGGCACCCGACTCCTCGACCAGCCGCTCGGCCGCCCACAGCCGCAGGTGGACCCGGCTCCCGCGGCCGTGGACGCCGGGACGCACTCCCCGGAGCAGCAGCCGAGCACCCGCTGCGGCCACCGCCACGCGGCCCGGGGGTGAGACGAAGACCACGAATCCGGCGAGCAGGATCACGAACGGCAATCGCGGCAGCCAGGTCCACTGCCAGAGCCATTCCGCGCCCGCCAGCGCGATCCCCAGCCACACCACCCAGCGCATCGCCCCGATGCACCGCAGGAGCCCCGCCATGACGACCTGGAACGCGCCGGAGCGGATCCGGACGGGCCGCACCTTGCGCTTCGAGACCGTCGCCGGAGCCGCCATCGCGTCCAGGTGCGCCGCGAGATCGGCCAGCGCCGGGTGCTCGTACACCTCGGCCACCGTGATCTCGGGGAACCGCTCACGCAGTCTCGCCACGAGCTGGGCCGCGAGCAGGCTGCCGCCCCCGAGGGCGAAGAAGTCCGCCTCGGCATCGGCCTCGGCTCCGAGGATGTCCTGCCACAGCTCCTGCAGCCAACCCGCCGTGCCCGGCAGCCGGCCGCTCGTCGGCGGTCCCGAGGCGACGGGCCAGGGCAGGGCATCGCGGTCGATCTTTCCCGAGGTGCGGACCGGCAGGGTCTCGACGACCGCGATCCGCGGCACGTTCGACGCCGGCAGCCGCGACCTCAGTGCGGCGTCCGCGACCACGGGATCGAAGCCCGCGTCGACCGTGACGTAGCCGACCAGGAGGGCGTTCCCCGCGCCGGTTCGCCGGATGGCGGCGGCCGCACCCGCGACACCGGGCAGTTCGAGCAGCGCGCTGTCGATCTCACCGAGCTCGATCCGCCGACCGCCGATCTTGACCTGGTCGTCGGCCCGGCCCATGAACACGAGGCCCTGCCCGTCATAGCGGACGAGGTCGCCGCTCCGGTAGGCCCGATCCCAGCCCAGGAATGGCGCCGGGGCGTACTTCTCGGCGTCCTTCTGCGGATCCAGGTACCGCGCCAGGCCGACTCCGCCGATCAGCAGTTCGCCGGTCTCGGCCGGTCCGACCGGCCGGCCCGTCCCGTCGATCACCACGAGGTCCCACCCGTCCAGGGGCAGGCCGATCCGCACCGGGCCGTTCGCCTCGAGCGGCGCGGCGCACGAGACCACGGTCGCCTCGGTCGGGCCGTACGTGTTCCAGACCTCGCGGCCCGGCGTCACCAGTCGCGCGCCGAGCTCGGGTGGGCAGGCCTCGCCGCCGAGGATCAGCAGTCGCACCTGCTCGAGCGACTCCGTGGGCCACAGCGACACGAGCGTCGGGACGGTCGAGACAACGGTCACCCGGTTCGCCACGAGCCATGGCCCCAGATCGGTCCCACTGCGCACGAGCGAGCGCGGCGCCGGGACGAGACAGGCGCCGTGGCGCCAGGCCAGCCACATCTCCTCACACGAAGCGTCGAAGGCGACCGACAGCCCGGCCATGACCCGATCCCCCGGACCGAGCGGCGCCGCCCTCAGGAACAGCTCCGCCTCCGCATCGACGAAGGCGGCCGCCGCACGATGGTGCACCGCGACCCCCTTGGGCTTGCCCGTGGAGCCGGACGTGAAGATGATCCACGCGTCGTCGGACGCGCCGGGCGGCTCCTCGGACAGATCGGGCGACCGCCGGGGCGACCGGACCGAGATGGCGAGTCCGTCGCCGATCACGGCTGCCACCTCGGCCTCCGCGAACACGGTCCGGGCCCGCTCGTCCGGGTCGTCCACGTCGACCGGCACGTACGCGCACCCGGCCAGCAGCACGCCGAGGATCGCGACGTAGAGATCGGCGGTACCGGAGGTGACCCGAACCCCCACCCGATCGCCTCGACCGACGCCGGCATCACGCAGTCCGGTGACGACGTCGCGAGCGGACTCCTCCAACTCGGCATACGTCAGGACGACCGAGCCGTTGTCGATGGCCGGCTGTTCTGGGGCGTCAGCCACCGTGGCGAGGAAGATGTCGACGAGCGTCCGCGGCGCGGGTTCGTGGTCTGATCGGAGCAGTGCAGGAGCCGGCGATGTCACCGGCGTAGCCTTCCCGGTAGAGGTGAACGGCGCGTGAACGAGCGTCGGACCGCGAAGAACAGGAGGCGAGCAGCATGACCACCGCCCTGATCGTCGTCGACGTGCAGAACGACTTCTGCGAGGGCGGCTCGCTGGCAGTCACCGGCGGCGCGCGGGTGGCCTCCGACATCGCGGCCCTGATCGCCGACGGCTCCTACCCCGTGGTCATCGCGACCCGTGATCACCACATCGACCCGGGTTCGCACTTCTCGGACACGCCCGATTTCGTGGACTCGTGGCCGCCGCACTGCGTCGTCGGGACATCCGGAGCGGAACTGCATGCCCCGCTCGAGCCCACGATGTTCGCCGAGACCTTCTTCAAGGGCGAGCACGCGGCCGCCTACTCGGGCTTCGAGGGCGCTTCCGCCGCCGGCACGAGGCTGGCCGACTGGCTCCGCTCGCACGACATCGAGGCCGTCGACGTCTGCGGCATCGCGACCGACCACTGCGTGCGCGCGACGGCGCTGGACGCAGCTGCCGAGGGATTCACCGTCCGCGTCCTCGAAGGCCTGACGGCCGCGGTGTCCGCCGAGAACCTGCCGGCGGTGCGCGACGCGTGGCAGGCCGCCGGAATCGCGACGGTCAGGGCTTGACGGCGATGACGGGCATCGGGGCGTCCAGCAGGATCATCTGCGTGACGCGGCCCATCAGCATCTTGCCGACCGGGGTGCGCTTGCGGATGCCGATGACCAGCCGCTCGGCCCCGGCATCGACGGCCGCATCGATCACGACGTCGGACACCGACAACGACGCGGCGCGCCGCACCTCGTAGTCGATGCCTTCGAGTTCGAAGCGTTCGATGAACTCGCTGAGGTCGATCTCCTCCGGTTCGTCGACTTCGGGATCGATCTCGCTCACGGTGATCAGGACGAGTTTCTCGTCCTTCGCCGCGGCCTCGGCGGCTGCCCAGCGGACCGCAGCCCGTCCGTAGTCGTCCGGTCGGTACGCGACGGCGATGGTCATGTGCCGAGCGTATCGCGACGGCGGGTGCGGGAATGGCCGCACCGGCCCGAGCGTTGAGGAGGAGTGTGAACAGCTCTGCACCCCGCCCCGTCAAGGTCGACATCTGGTCCGACATCGCCTGCCCCTGGTGCTTCATCGGCAAGCGCCGATTCGAGCGCGCTCTGCAGGACTGGGACGGCGAGGTCGAGGTCGAGTTCCACAGCTTCGAACTGGCCCCCGACACTCCGGTCGACTTCGAGGGCAGCGAGGTGGACTTCCTGGCCCACCACAAGGGCATGGACCCGGCCCAGGTGTCGCAGATGCTGGGCCAGATGACCGAGTTGGCCGCCGCCGAGGGCCTCTCCTACGACTTCGGCGCCCTGCGTCACACCAAGACCTTGCTGGCCCACCAGGCACTGCACTTCGCGAAGGACCAGGGCCTGCAGTCCGAACTCAAGGAACGCCTGCTCTCGGCCTACTTCGAGCAGGGCCGTCACGTCGGCCGCATCGACGAACTGGTCTCGCTCGCGGCCGAGGTCGGC
>CAYYQO010000138.1:0-8555 GCA_964473845.1 uncultured Aeromicrobium sp. | reverse complement strand
GCTCGCGGTCCTCGTCCTCGGGCGAGACGACCTGGACGTCGTAGTTCAGTTCCTCGCCGAGCAGCTGAAGCGTCTCGTCGTTGACCGACTGGGTCGCGGTGACCATCTCGCCCATGTGGAACAACACCTGGACGAGCGATGCCGCGTCGACGCCGACCTTGTCGGCGAAGTCGGTCAGCGAGGCGCCACGGGCCAGGCGGACGGCTTCGCCGTTGCCCTTGCGGACGCGCACGCCACCGATCGACGGGGCCTGCATCTGGTCGAACTCTTGACGCTTCGCGCGCTTGCTCTTGCGACCACGACGCACCGGTCCACCGGCGCGACCGAACGCACCCTGGGTGCCGCCACGCTGGTTGCGGCCCGGTCCACCGGGACGACCTCCACCGGGGGGTCCGCTGAAGCCGCCGGGACGGGCTGCGCCGCCTCCGCCGCCGCCACCGGGACGACCGGCACCACCGCCACCACCGGGACGACCGGGGCCACCTGCGCCACGGCCACCGGGGCCGGGGCGTCCACCCTGACGGGCGGGGCCGACGGACGATTGCTTGGGCATCATCGCCGGGTTCGGGCGCGGCATGCCGGGGCGCGCGGGCGCGCCGCCTTCACGCGCTGCAGGCGGCCGCGGAGCGCGGTCCTGCTGCATGCCCTGCTTCGACGAGAACGGGTTGTTGCCCGGGCGTGCACTGGGCGTGCGCGGGCCGGGTCGGGCACCACCGGTGGGCAGGCCACCGGCCTGGCCCGGACGAGGCGCGGGCGCGGGGCCGGGACGCGGTCCCGGGGTGCGGGCCGGCGCGGGGGCCGACTCCTCCGCGGCCGGAGCCTCGGGGGCGGCCGGAGCTTCAGGGGCGACCGGTGCCGCGGGAGCGGCCGGCGCCTCGGCCACGGGGGCCTCGACGACAGGCGCCTCGGGCGCGGCAGCAGCCTTGGGTGCCCTCGGGGCAGGCTTGGGGGCGGGCGTCGGCGCGGGCGCCTCGGCCAGGGGCGCGTCGACCTGAGGCTCTGCAGCCTTCAGCTCGGCGGCCTTCTTGGCTGCGGGAGCCTTCTTGGCCGCCTTCTTGGCGCCCATCTCACGCAGACGATCGCCGTGCTCCTCCGTCAGACGGCGCACGACAGGCGCCTCGACGGTCGAGGACGCGGACTTCACGTACTCGCCCATCTCCTTGAGGGTGGACAGGACGACTTTGCTCTCAACTCCGAGCTCGCGGGCGAGCTCGTGGACTCTGACAGCCACACTTCTCCTTCAGGGGATCCGGCCCCGGAAGGAGGCTCGGATCACAGATTGACGTACAGGCTCATTTGGAAGAACTCATCGAGTGCTCATGAGCGAGTGCTCCGATTTCGTGTCGGTGGGATCGGTCGATCCCACGGTTGGTCAGGCTCTCCGGCTGGCTTCGGCTCGCACCCAAGCGGCGATGGCTTCCGTCGTGACCGGCCCTTCGAGGCGAAGAGCCCTGACGAACGCCCGCCGTTCAAGGGCGAACCGTAGACACCGTTCCGTGGGGTGCACATGCGCTCCGCGGCCCGGTCGAGAACCTTCGGGGTCGGGCTCCACAGTCCATCCCGTGGCATTCCGGCCGGCGACGACTCTCACCAGAGTGGTTTTGTCCACACGCTGCCGACAACCGACACACGTGCGAATCACCATCGACAAGTCTAGCCGCTCGACCGAGCGGACGACGAATCGCCACCCTCGGCGGGCGCGGTGTCGGGCCGGATGTCGATCCGCCAGCCGGTCAGCTTCGCGGCCAGCCGGGCGTTCTGGCCCTCCTTGCCGATCGCGAGCGAGAGCTGGAAGTCGGGAACGACGACCCGCGCCGAGCGTGCCATCTCATCGACGATCGTCACACCCTTGACCTGGGCCGGCGACAGCGCGAACGCGATGAACTCGGCGGGGTTCTCACTGAAGTCGACGATGTCGATCTTCTCGCCGTGCAGTTCACTCATGACCGCGCGGACGCGCTGGCCCATCGGGCCGATGCAGGCGCCCTTGGGATTGACTCCCGTGGCATTGGCCTTGACGGCGATCTTGGTGCGGTGACCGGCCTCGCGGGCGATCGCCGCGATCTCGACCGTACCGTCGGCGATCTCGGGCGACTCGAGCGCGAACAGCAGCTTCACCAGGCCCGGGTGGGTCCTGGAGACCTTGACCCGCGGGCCGCGCAGGCCCCGCTCGACCTCGTAGACGTAGGCCTTGATGCGCTCGCCGTGGGCGTAACGCTCCTCGGGCACGCGCTCGTTCAGCGGCAGGATGGCCTCGATCGTGCCCAGGTCGATGAAGACGTCGCCCGGTGAACGACCTTGCTGGATCACGCCCGAGACGATGTCGCCCACCCGGCCCGAGAACTCGCCGAACTTCTGCTCGTCCTCGACGTCGCGGATGCGCTGCATGATCAGTTGCCGTGCCACGGTGGCCGCGAAGCGACCGAAGTCCTCCGGGGTGTCGTCGAACTCCTCGGTGAAGGCCGGCGGGGGCGGCGCCTCGCCCTCGTCGGTGGGCTCGGCGGACCGCTCCAGACGCTCACGCGCCCACACGGTGACGTGCCCGCTCTTGCGGTCGAGCTCGACCCGCGCCTGCTGCTGGGCGCCTGCGGTCTTGTGATACGCCGACAGCAGGGCCGTCTCGATCGCGCCGACCACGACGTCGAAGCTGATGCCCTTCTCACGCTCGAGCATCCGCAGGGCAGCCATGTCGATGTCCATCAGACGTCCTTCCTGTTCAATTCGATCTGCACGACGGCCTTGACGATCTCGTCGTAGGGGAATCGGGTGGTCTCGCCCTTGAGCGCGAGATCGACGCCGGTCTCGTCACTGTCGCCGATGCGGGCCTCGAAGCGCTCGCCGTCGACCAGTTCGACGGCGACCACGCGGCCGGCGTTGCGGCGCCAGTGCCGCGGCGCGACGAGGGGACGGTCGACGCCTCGCGAGGCGACCTCGAGGGTGTAACGACCGTTGCCCATGACGTCGGATTCGTCGAGCACGGCCGAGATGGCGCGCGTGGCGTCGGCGATCTGGTCGATGTCGACCCCGCCGTCGTTGTCGACGGAGACGAGCAGTCGGCGGTGCTGGCCCTGGCCGCGGATCTCGACCTCTTCGAGGTCGAGTCCCAGCGAGGTGGTCACGGGTTCGAGGAGGTTCGAGATCTGGCCGGTGGTGGTCTTCGTCATCGGTGCTCCTCTTCAGTTGTCATCCGTGCTGACCCCACCTTAGCGAAGTCCGGACGACGCGAGAGCCAGCCGGGCTCGGGACACTCCGATCGGTGGATGAGTACGCTGCGCAGGTGAGCAGCCGACGCGTGATCCTGGTCGCCGCGGGCGGTGCTGCCGTCGCCTTGGCCGGTCTTTTCGTCACGGACACCTTCGACGATGCCCTGCGCGCGGTCGGCGCGAGGCCCAAGCCGCTCCCCCGGCCCGAGGACGCCTCCCTGCTCGGTGCCGTCGTGGCCGATCAACAGCGCGTGCTGGCGGTGGCCCGCGGCGCGGGGAACACAGAGATCGTCGCCCTGCTCAGTTCCCAGCTCGACCAGCTGGGGGCCGCCCCCGGCTCGTCCACGCAGACCGGCGACCTGAAGGCGGTCCTGCGCGACGCGGCGGGCCACCGGGCTGCGGACGCGCGCGCTGCGATCTCGCCACCGTTCGCCCAGGTCCTGGCCTCGATGTCGGCCGGCCTGGCCCAAGCGGCGGTGACGGCGTGAGCGACGAGACCGAACTGGCGCTGACCCAGAACTGGCTGGCGCTGACCCATGAGGCGATCTGGGTCTACGGATTGATCGGAGCCCGGATCAGCACCCTGGCCGAGCCGGCTGCGCAGCAGGTGGCGGCCCACCGGACTGCTCGCGACCGGCTCAGCGACCGAGTGACATCACTGGACGGCCGACCGGTTGAGACCGAAGCGGCGTACGACGTCGCCGATCCGACGCGGCCGGAAGATGCGCGGTCGCTGGCGCGCGATGTCGAATCACGGATCGCTGCGACCTGCGTACGACTCGTGGCAGTGACGACCGACGACGCCCGCGAGCGGGCGATCCGCGGCCTGCGCACCTCCGCCCTGGCCCAACTGCGCTGGGGCGGATCACCCGAGCCGTTCCCCGGCCTCGACTGACGGCGCCGGGGAGAGATGATTCCCCGGTTGAGTGGGTTTCCTGTCACTGAGCGTGGGAAATTTCCCACGCTCAGTGACCGATTCCCCGGTTAACCGGGGAATCAGTCATCGGCCGGCGAGCGTGGACACGAGGTCCGCGAGCGCCACGTCGGCGCGCTCGCCGGTCGCGCGGTCCTTGACCTCGACGACACCGTCGACCAGGCCCTTGCCCACCACGACGATCGTCGGCACGCCGATCAGCTCGGCGTCCTTGAACTTGACGCCGGGCGACAGCTTGGGGCGGTCGTCGTAGAGCACGTCGAGTCCGGCCGCTTCGAGGTCGGCGACGATGCCGTCGGCTGCCTCGAACAGGGCCGGATCCTTGCCGGCCACGACGAGGTGGATGTCGAACGGCGCAACCTCCTTCGGCCACACGATGCCGAGGTCGTCATGGGAACCCTCGACCACGGCGGCGACGGCACGCGAAATGCCGACTCCGTACGAACCCATCGTGACCGTCACGAGCTTGCCGTTCTCGTCCAGGACCTGCACGCCCAGCCGCTCGGCGTACTTGCGTCCGAGCTGGAAGATGTGGCCCATCTCCATGCCCCGGGCCAACTCCAGCGGGCCGGATCCATCCGGAGCGGGATCTCCGGCGCGGACCTCGGCCGCCTCGATCGTCCCGTCCGACGTGAAGTCGCGGCCGGCGACGAGGTCGAACACGTGCGATCCGGCGACGTTCGCGCCCGTGATCCAGCTCGTGCCATCGACGACACGCGGATCGGTGAGGTAGCGGATGCCGCTGGCGTTCTCGGTGCCGAGCACGGCAGGGCCGATGTAGCCCTTCACGAGGTCGGGATGCTGCGCGAAGGCCGCATCGTCGAACGGTTCGATCTCGGCGGGTGACACCTGGGCCTCGAGGCGCTTCGTGTCGACCTCGCGGTCTCCGGGCAGACCGATTGCCAGCGGTTCGGTCGAGCCGTCGGGATGACGCAACATGACGAGCACGTTCTTGAGCGTGTCGGCGGCCGTCCAAGGGCGGTCCTCGCGCGGGAACTCGGCATTGGCCAGGTCCACGAGCGTCTCGATCGTGGGCGTGTCAGGGGTCTGCTCGGCATGGGCCGGAGGCAGTCCGTCGAAGGCGATCGTGTCGGGGACGATCGTCGTCACGGCCTCGACGTTGGCGGCGTAGCCACCGGGCGAGCGCACGAACGTGTCCTCGCCGGTCTCGGAGACGACCAGGAACTCCTCGCTGGCCGAGCCGCCCATGGCACCGGAATCGGCCTGGACGATGACGTAGTCGAAGCCGAGCCGGTCGAACACACGGATGTAGGCCGCCCGGTGCGCCTGGTACGACTTCTCCAATCCCTCGTCGGTGACGTCGAACGAGTACGAGTCCTTCATGATGAACTCGCGGCCGCGCAGGATGCCTGCCCGCGGACGCGCTTCGTCGCGGTACTTGGTCTGGACCTGGTACAGGATCGCCGGCAGGTCCTTGTAGGACGAGAAGGTGTCCTTGACCAGCAGGCTGAACATCTCCTCGTGCGTCGGACCGAGCAGCATGTCGTTGCCACGGCGGTCCTTGAGCCGGAACAGGTTGTCGCCATACTCGGTCCACCGGTCGGTCGCCTCGTAGGGCTCACGCGGCAGCAGTGCCGGGAATCGCACCTCCTGACCACCGATCGAGGTCATCTCCTCGCGGACGATCGCCTCGATCTTCGCCAGGACCCGCAGGCCCAACGGCAGCCACGAGTAGATGCCGGGCGCGACACGACGGACGTAGCCGGCGCGCACGAGCAGCTTGTGGCTCGGCACCTCGGCATCGGCGGGATCGTCGCGCAGGGTTCGGAGGAACAGCTGGCTCATGCGCATGCGACGAGGCTATCTGCTCAGGATCGTGACGAGCGGGCCAGGTTGAGCGCCGCCCGGATGAGCGGCCACTGCAGGGGCAGCCGCGCCAGGACACCGGCCTTGAACGCCGGAGACGCCTTGTGGCTGGAGACGACATCGACCGCCATCTGGACGTTGGCCGGGAACACGGCGGCCAGCAATCCCGCAGATGCCAGTCCCCCGATCCGACGGGTCGGCGGGGCGATGACCGCCGCCGCGCACACCAGTTCGGCCACGCCCGACGCCAGCACCAGTTCACGGTGCCGCGGCAGGAACTTCGGCACGATCGACTCGAACACCTCCGGCTTGACCAGGTGGATGACACCGGACACGGCGAACGGAACGGCGACCAGGGCGAGATCACGACGACGAGACATGGGCTTCCTCACGGGTACGGGTGCTGGCAGGACGAGGTTACTCACCGGTCACCGGCGGGTCCTGCATGGGCGGGACGACACCGTTGTCGCGGATCGTGAACTTCGTGGTGCGGTGGCGCTTCGCGACCTTCAGTTCCTGCGGCCGACTCAGCTTCAGCGAGAACGTCCGCGGCGCGTTCTCGTCCGCCACGCGATAGATCCGGACGCTCACGGTGGCCTTGGTCTGGCCGCGCTTGACGCGGACCCAGATGGGCGGTCGGCGATAGTGCTTTCCGGCCTTCGCCGTGCCGTTCGCGGCGGTGACCAGGACCCGACCACGGCGCTGCGCGGGACTGTCCAACCGCACCACGAACTTCGTCACGACCGAATGCGTCTTCGGCTCGGTCACGCGTCGTGGCTGGATCCGCACCGCCTGCCGAGCCATCATGTCCTGCTGCGGAACGAGACAGAATCCGCGCTTGCGCAGTGAGGCGACGATCGACGGAACGGCATCGATCGTCCGTGGCGAGTTCACGACGCCGTCGTGCAGCAGGACGACGTTGCGTCGATGCTTCTCGATCCCCTTCAGGGCGTTGCTCGCGATCGTGGCACTGGAGACCCCGGTCCAGTCCCGGCTGTCGACGGTCCACAACTGCTGTTCCAGCTTCGCGTTCCGACCGATCGCGACGATTCGACCATCGGTGGCTCCGTACGGAGGCCGGAAGAACCGGGGCGACTGCCCGGTGGCCTTCCGGATCGCCTGCGAGGTGCGGGTCAACTGGCTGCGCACGCCAGCGTCGGAGAGCCCTGTCAACTTCGGATGGTTCCAGGAATGGTTCTCGACGGCGTGCCCGTCGCGGACCATGGTGCGCAGCAGGTCGGGGTACCGTGCCGCGTTCTGTCCCTGGACGTAGAAGGTCACTTGGGCGCGCTGCTGGCGAAGTACCTTGAGGAGCCGGCGGGTGTGCTGCGCGTGCGGGCCGTCGTCGTAGGTCAAGGCCACCTGACCCGAACGACATCTCGTGTCCGGAGGTATCAGCGCCTGCGCCGCCGTGGGCATCAACAGCCCGGCCAACACGGCACCGGCGACGGGGACAGCCAGCAGGGCACGCATGCCTCAGGGTAGGACGACGGGACCGGCCGCGAGGGCGAAATGGACTAGAGCAGGATCGACGCGAACGTCTCGACCTCACGAAAGCCCACCCGGTCATACGTGCGGCGGGCAGGCGTGTTGTGGCCGTTGACGTACAGCGTCACCGACGGGGCGACGGACCGCCGCACCTGGCGCACGACGGACGCCAGGGCCGGGGCCGCGATGCCGGTCCCGCGCAGATCCGGGTGCACCCAGACGCCCTGCAACTGGCAGCCCGCGTCCGTGGCGGCACCGACCTCGGTCTTGAACAACACCGTGCCGTCCTCGATGATCGCCCAGGACCACCCCATCGACACCAGTTGCGCGACCCGGGCGCGGTAACCGGTCGGCGAACCGACGGATTCGGGATTGACCCCGACCTCCTCGGTGAACATCGCGACGCAGGCCGGGTACAGCGTGTCGACCTGATCGATGTGGACGGGGCGCACCCGCGGATCCAGGGCGACGTCACTGTCGTGTTCGAGCACCATGAACGGCTGGACCGGGCGCGGCGATCGGGCCGGCCCCCACTCCGGCTTGACGGCGTCCCAGAGCGGCAGGACCGCCTTCGCGGGGCCGACGAGCGAACTGGGCCGGTGACCGTGCGACAGCAGGCGCTCACCGAAGGCCGCAACCGCAGCCGGGGTGGCCTGGACGGGAACCACGTTTGCGCCGACGTGCAGCAGGGAGACCGCGTGACCGTCCTCGAAATACCCCCAGAGTTCAGCACCGAACCAGCGGCGGTCCAACCGCGTGGAATCCACGCGGTGGCGCACGAACATGTCGATGAGCGGCTGGCGATCGAGCACCTCGTGGATGATTTCGAGATCGCCGCGACCCAGGCTCCTCACGTAGGAGGAGGTTGCTGCGGGCGGATCGCAGACCTCGGTCATGAAGAAAGGATAGCTAGGAGAAGCGGATCAGGAGACGGTGACGGATGCCGAGCCGCCGTCGACCGGCTCCATCGTCTCGGCGATCCGCATGGCCTCTTCGATCAGCGTCTCGACGATCTTGCTCTCGGGAACGGTCTTGATGACCTCGCCCTTGACGAAGATCTGGCCCTTGCCGTTGCCCGACGCGACCCCCAGATCGGCCTCACG
>CAYYQO010000137.1:6928-8679 GCA_964473845.1 uncultured Aeromicrobium sp. | reverse complement strand
ACCGCGGCGGGCAAGGTCCCGCCGGCCAAGGTCCTCGTGGCCGGCGCCGGTGTCGCGGGCCTGGCGGCGATCGGTTCCGCTTCCAGCCTGGGCGCGATCGTCCGCGCCACCGACCCGCGTCCCGAGGTCGCCGACCAGGTCAAGTCGATCGGTGGCGAGTACCTCGAGGTCGTCGTGCCCGAGGAGAGCAAAGAAGTCTCCTCCGACGGTTACGCCAAGGCCACCAGCGACGCCTACAACCAGCGCGCTGCCGAGATCTACTCCGAGCAGGCTGCCGACGTCGACATCATCATCACGACGGCGCTGATCCCGGGCCGCGCCGCGCCGCGCCTGATCACGGCTGCGGACGTGGCTTCCATGAAGGCCGGCAGCGTCATCGTCGACATGGCCGCGGCCCAGGGCGGGAACGTCGAGGGCTCGGTCGCGGGCGAGAAGGTCGTGACCCCCAACGGCGTGACGATCCTGGGTTACACCGACCTGGCGGGCCGGCTGCCCACGCAGGCCTCGCAGCTGTACGGCACCAACCTGGTCAACCTGATGAAGTTGCTGACCCCCGGCAAGGACGGCCAGGTCGTCCTCGACTTCGACGACGTCGTCCAGCGCGGCGTCACCGTCGTGCGCGACGGCGAGAAGACGTGGCCACCACCGCCGGTCCAGGTGTCGGCTGCTCCGGCACCTGCCGCCGCGCCGGCCGAACCTGTCGAGGCCGCCGAACCCAAGGCGCCGCTGTCCCAGAACGCCAAGTACGGCATCCTCGCGGCGGCCTTCGCGGTCTACTTCCTCGTCCTGGCCTACGCGCCGGGTGATCTGCCCCAGCACTTCACCGTGCTGATGCTCGCGATCGTGATCGGCTACTACGTCATCGGCAAGGTGCACCATGCGCTGCACACGCCCCTGATGAGTGTCACCAACGCGATCAGCGGCATCATCGTCGTCGGTGCAATGCTGCAGCTGGTCATCGACGACCCGGCGACCCGCGTGCTCGCGTTCATCGCCGTGCTCGTGGCCAGCATCAACGTCTTCGGTGGCTTCTCCGTGACCCGACGCATGCTCAGCATGTTCCAGAAGGGCTGATCGCATGACTTCCCTCAGCGTGGCCAATGCGGCCTACATCGTCGCGGCCCTGCTCTTCATCCTGAGCCTGGCCGGACTCTCCAAGCACGAGTCCGCCCGCCAAGGTGTCACCTACGGCATCGCCGGCATGACCGTCGCGCTCGTCGCGACCTTCATCCTCGTCGTCGACGTCAGCGACGGCCTGGGGATCATCCTGTTGGTCATCGCCATGGCCATCGGCGCCACGATCGGTCTGTGGCTGGCCAGTCGCGTCGAGATGACCGGCATGCCCGAACTCATCGCCCTGCTGCACTCGTTCGTGGGTCTGGCCGCAGTGCTGGTCGGCTGGAACGGCTACCTCGCGCACGGCGTGTTCGCCTCGCAGTCCCTCGAGGACATCCACAACGCCGAGATCTTCATCGGCGTGTTCATCGGTGCCGTCACGCTGACGGGCTCGATCGTCGCAAACCTCAAGCTCTCGGCCCGGATGAAGTCCGCGCCGCTCGTGCTGCCGGGCAAGAACTGGATCAACCTGGGCGCACTGGCCGCGTTCTTCGTCCTGACGGTCTGGTTCGTCATCAGCCCGGCCCTGTGGCTGCTGATCCTCGTGACCGTGATCGCGCTCGCGCTGGGCTGGCACCTCGTCGCCTCGATCGGCGGCGGCGACATGCCGGTGGTCGTCTCGATGCTGAACAGCT
>CAYYQO010000137.1:0-6918 GCA_964473845.1 uncultured Aeromicrobium sp. | reverse complement strand
CGACCTGCTGATCGTCACCGGCGCGCTCGTCGGTTCGTCCGGTGCGTACCTGTCGTACATCATGTGCAAGGCCATGAACCGCTCGTTCATCTCGGTGATCGCGGGTGGCTTCGGCATCGAGGCCGGCCCGGGCGAGGACACCGACTACGGCGACCACCGCGAGATCACGGCCGAGGGCGCAGCCGAACTGCTGGCCGACGCCAAGCGCGTCATCATCACGCCCGGCTACGGCATGGCCGTCGCCCAGGCCCAGTACCCGGTCGCCGACCTGACCAAGCGGCTACGCGACAAGGGCGTCGAGGTCCGCTTCGGCATCCACCCCGTCGCCGGTCGTCTGCCCGGTCACATGAACGTCCTGCTGGCCGAGGCCAAGGTGCCGTACGACGTCGTCCTGGAGATGGACGAGATCAACGACGACTTCAGCGACACCGATGTCGTCCTGGTCATCGGCGCCAACGACACCGTCAACCCGTCCGCGGCCGAGGATCCGAACAGCCCCATCGCGGGCATGCCGGTCCTGCACGTGTGGGAAGCCGCGCACGTCATCGTGTTCAAGCGCTCGATGGCCGCGGGCTACGCCGGCGTCCAGAACCCGCTGTTCTTCCGCGAGAACAGCCAGATGCTCTTCGGTGACGCGAAGGACCGCGTCGAGGACATCATCAAGTCCCTGGACTGAATTACTCCAGAAGGGCCCTGCCGGATGATCCGGCGGGGCCCTTCTGCATTTCCCCGGAAACTTCTTTTGAACATGTTCAGTTTTCTGTTATGGTCATGGTGTCCGCATTTTTGAACACGTTCAATACAGGAGTTCCGATGCATGAGACCTGGTCCGTCGCGACCTACGCCACGTATCTGCTGATCACCGTCCCGCTGACGATCTGGGTGGCCCGCACCCTGTTCCGGCACGGCAACGTCTTCCTCGTCGACGTCTTCGACGGCAAGCCCGACCTGGCCGCGGCCGTGAACCACCTGCTGCTCGTGGGCTTCTACCTCGTGAACCTCGGATTCGTGACCCTCTACCTGCGCCTGGGCACGCCCGTGAACGACGTGGCCGGCGTGTTCGAAGCACTGAGCGTCAAGGTCGGCACCGTGATGCTGGTGCTGGGGCTGATGCACTTCACCAACATCTGGGTGCTGAGCCGGATCCGCCGCCGCAGCCACCTCGACACCGTCCAGCGCGCACCCCTGCCGCCGTCACAGTTCGTCCCGCCGGCCGATGGTTCCCAGCCCGCCGCGGCTTGGTGACTCCCGTGCGACTCACCCTGCTGTACGACGCGGAGTGCTCGCTGTGCCGAAGCTTCCGCGGCTGGCTGGAGGGGCAGCCGTTGCTGGTCCCGCTCGAGCTCGTGCCCTGCGGGTCCGAGTCGGCCCGGCTACGGTTTCCCACGCTCGACCACGAACGCACCAGCGAGGAGATCACGATCGTCTCGGACGCCGGGGCGATCTGGACCGGGGGCGCGGCCTGGGTCATGGCGTTGTGGGCGACCCGCACCCACCGTTCTCTGGCCGAGCGGCTGTCCACTCCGGCCGGGCTTCCTCTGGCCCGGGCAGCTGCCTACGCCGCCGCTGGAATCCGACGTGGCCTCAGCGCCAGCGGGGGAGGTGGCACCATTGATCGATGTGTCGACTCCTGCAGGCCGCTCGGCCAAGGCTGAACAGACGCGACGGGCGATCGTCGAGGCCGCGCTGACCCTGTTTCGCGAGCAAGGCTACGACCAGACCACGATGCGCGCCGTGGCCACGAAGGCAGGTGTCTCGGTCGGCAACGCGTACTACTACTTCGCCAGCAAGGAACACCTCGTCCAAGGCTTCTACGACCGGGTCCAGGCCGAGCACGCCGAGGCCACGGCGACCGTCCTGGCCGATCGTCGAGGCTTCGCCCCCCGCCTGGGCGGACTGCTGACGGCCTGGCTCGACATCGCCGAGCCGTACCACGCCTTCGGTGCCCAGTTCTTCAAGAATGCCGCCGATCCGGCCAGCCCGCTCTCGCCGTTCTCACCCGAGTCCGGCCCGGCTCGTGAGGCGGCGCTCGATCTCTATCGCGACCTCGTGGCCACGTCCGATCTCAAGGTCACCGCCGAGGTGCGGCGCGAGCTGCCCGAACTGCTGTGGCTGCTGCAAATGGGCCTGGTACTGCACTGGGTGTACGACGACAGCGCCGACCAACAGCGCACTCGCGCCCTGGTCGACGCGGTCGTGCCGCTGGTCGACAAGGTCGTGCGACTCAGCCGCGCGCCGCTCGTACGCGGCGTGGTGCAGGACGTGCTGGCCGTGGTCGCCGCGGTCAAACCTGGGGGAACCGCGACCTGATCCCCGCCGCCGGCGGGCGAGATGTGTAGGTTTGCGGACACAATTTCACCCGCGAGTGTGCGCAGATCTACACATCTCGCGTGGCGGCAGCCGCGATGTCGGCGCGCAGTCCAGCCTTGAGCTCTGCCGACGCGAAACTCGCGTCGACGGCCGCGAGCGCGAGGTCGACCACGCCCGCCTGATCCAGCCCCAACAGCTCGGCCGCGACCTCGTACTCGCGGTTGAGCGTCGTGCCGAACATCGGCGGATCGTCGGAGTTGATGGTCACGGTGACGCCGGCCTCGACGAGCACGGGAAGCGGATGCTCCTCGAGGGAGGGGACGGAGCGCGTCCGGACGTTCGACGTCGGGCACACCTCCAGCACGATCCCCTCGGCCGCGAGGCGTTCCATGAGCGCCGGGTCCTGGGCAGCGGCGATCCCGTGCCCGATCCGCTCTGCGCCCAGGTGGTCGAGAGCATCCCTGATGGTCTCCGGCCCTGTCGACTCGCCCGCGTGCGGAACGCTGCGCAGGCCCGCGGCGCGGGCTTGGGCGAAGTGGGACGCGAACTGCGGTCGCGGGACTCCGATCTCGGGCCCGCCGAGACCGAATCCCACGAGCGCCTCGGGCTGCAGTCGCAGGGCCGTGTCCAGGGTGACGTCGGCGGACGGCACACCCGACTCTCCCGGAATGTCGAAGATCCACTGCAGGGTCAGGTCGAAGTCCCGCTCGACGGCGCGCCGGGCGTCCTCGATCGCCTCGACGTACGCCTCGGCCGCGATGCCTCTGGCGATCGACGTGTACGGCGTCATCGTCAGTTCCGCGTACCGCACGTTTTGGACGGCCAGGTCGCGGCCGACCTCGTGCGTCAGGGTCCAGATGTCCTCCGGCGTGCGCAGCAGATCGACGACCGAGAGGTAGACCTCGATGAAATGGGCAAAGTCGGTGAACGTGAAGTACTCGGCGAGTGCCTGCGGATCCAGCGGCACCGGGGAATCCGGGTGACGAGCCGCCAACCGCGCAACCGTGTCCGGCGAGGCCGATCCGACGTGGTGGACGTGCAACTCTGCCTTGGGCAGCGCGGCGATGAAGTCGTTCATCCGACGACGCCGTAGAGGCGGTCACCCGCATCACCGAGACCGGGCACGATGTAACCATTCTCGTCCAGTCGTTGGTCCAGGCCAGCCGTGACCAGGTCGACCTCGGTGTCCAGATGCGCCGTCTCGGCCTCGACCCGCTGCACACCCTCGGGGGCCGACAGCAGCGTAATTGCCGTGATCGAACTGGCGCCGCGCCGCACCAGGAAGTCGATGGCCATCGCGAGGGTTCCGCCCGTGGCCAGCATCGGATCGAGGACGTAACACTGGCGTCCGTCGAGCCGGTCGGGCAGGCGCTCGGCATACGTCTCGGCCTCGAGCGTCTCCTCGTTGCGGATCATCCCGAGGAAGCCGACCTCGGCCGTGGGCAGCAGCCGCTGCATGCCCTCGAGCATCCCCAGACCGGCTCGCAGAATGGGCACGACCAGCGGGCCGGGACTCGTGAGCCGTACTCCCTGCGTCGTGACGAGCGGGGTCGTGACCTCGACGGTCTCGACGCTCACATGACGCGTCGCCTCGTACGCCAGCAGCGTGACAAGTTCCTCGGTGAGGCGCCGGAAGGTCGGTGAGTCGGTGCGCTCATCGCGCAGCACCGAGAGTTTGTGGGAGATGAGCGGGTGATCGGCGACGTGGACACGCATGGATTCGAGGGTAGCGGCATGCCACGGCGGTGAGCTGACCTCGCCCTCAGATCTTTTGTGAAACGCCAGTAAACGCAAGTGACAATTGTGGTAGTTTCTGGCCAGCGTGGCATGCGCTGCACGCCACCACCGATCGCTTTGAGGGAGGCGAGACCATGACCCCTGCGCGAGCAACCCGCGAGTCGGGCGTCGCCGCAGTCGAGCTCGCTCTCGTCACTCCGATCCTGATCGCTCTCCTCTTCGGGATCGTCGAGTTCGGCCTGCTGTGGTCGTTCAAGGCCGAACTGAACAACGCCACCGCGACCGCCAGCCGTAGTTTCATCCTCGACTCCGACAGTGCCAATCCAGCGACTGAAGCGAAGTCGATCATCACCGAGTCGGTCCGCGGCGTGTCAGCGGCGGACGTCACGATCTGCCTGAGCTCAGCCGGCACGAACAACTGCGCGAACCCCAAGTGCACCGACGCCACCTCAGGCGCCAAGGTGACCGTCACGGTCGTCACCGCCCGGACCGCGGTCACGAAGGTTCTGCCCGGCTCGATCAATGTTCGCTCCGACTTCGTGGCCCTGTGCCAGTGATGACCGTGTTGACTCGCCTCCGGTCGCTTTGCAGCCGTCGTCCCCACGAACGAGGAGCGACCATCGTGATCGTCTCCATGTCGCTCGTGGCGCTGCTGGGCGTCGCGGCGATCGCGGTGGAGTTCTCCAAGGCCACCGCCTACCGGATCAGCCTGCAGAACAACCTCGACCAGGCGGCGCTGGCGGTCGCGGCCCTGTGTGCCCAGCAGGACACGAGCGTCCTGAACTGCAACGACACCGCTGCCCTGCTCGCGCGGTCCCAGGTGTTCGCCGACCTGAACTCCCCCGAGACGATCCTGACGAGTGCCAGCCTCGCCGGCAAGACCGTCACCCTAAACGCGAAGAGCACCCAGCACGCGCCGCTGTTGAGGTTCTTGGAGTCGACGACCAGTACGGTCACCGAAACCGCCAAGGCGACGGCGGGCTGGACCTCGTCGGAGAACCAGATTCCGCTTCGCGGCACGACCCCGCCCTTCGCGTTGGACGCCTGCGCGTGGATGGCCTACAACCCCACGACCGGCTCGTCACCGGGGTCGGTCCAGCGCTTCAACATGATCAACGACACGAGCGACTTCAAACGCGCTTCGTGGACCAGTTGCACCGGAGTCCCCGGCCTTTCCCCCACGGCGAAGGCCGCTGGCCTCAACCGCGAGATGCTGTGGATCACGTGGGACAAGGGCGACGTGAACGGGACGGACAAGCAGAACAACTGCGAACTGGCACTCAAGCCCGACGGCGTGAGCCTCGCCCAGGATTCAGGCTGGTCGGGTTACGCGTCGGCCGACGACGGCTGGGACGACGTCAAGGACCGCGCGTGCGTCGGCCAGATCCTCGGCAAGATGGAGGTCGGGAAGGACATGCTGATGCCCATCATGGCGGTCGTCCCGTCGTCCGCGTCATGGTCGAGTTCCAGCCGCGACTGGTCCGACCTGCAGTACGACCCGAGCGATGCGCCCACGTTCCGGGTCCTCGGTTACGCGCCGTTCCGGATCACCGGATTCCTCGACCGCAGCGGCAATCCGACGCTGACGAAGTGCACGGTCACGACCGGCCCCGGCTACGACAGAAATCCGACCTGCACGGGGGTGGCGGGCAAGTTCATCGTCAAGCTCGGCGAGTTCGACGACTATGAGTACGGCGACGGCTCGGGTACCGGGATCGTGAACCTGGGCAACACCGGCGGCGGGGCCACCTTGGTCAAGTGACCCACCCCGCTCGGCAGGGGGTGGCGGTGCGAGGTGGGGTCTGTCACCATCACAGAGTGGCCGAGGACGATGTCGATTTCGTGATTGCGGCGTATCGCGACGAGGGTGCATGGAACGTCGTCGAACTGCCGCCCCGGCTGGGCGAGGACTTCGACGGTTTCACTGGCGCCCTGACCCGCTTCCCCTCCGAGGTCGGCGTCCTGGGGCTGGCTTCCGTGAACGACGACTTCTTCGTGATCATCCGGCGCAGCGGTGATCACGTGCGCGCCCTGCTCTCGGACTCGACCGCGACGTTCGACTGGTCGGTCGCTTCCGATCTGGCCGACCTCGTCAATGCCCCCGACGCCGACGAGGACTCCGTGCCCGTGGGCGATCTCGAGATCGTCGCCGACCTGGGCCTGACCTCGATCGAGTTGAGCCTGCTGTGCGAGGACGACGATCTGTATCCGGACGAAGCCCTCGCCGACCTGGCCGACCGGCTGGGCTTCGGTGATCAATTCGAGGCGATCGTCGGGTGACCTGGGACCCGTTCATGCGGCGAGCCCTGGAGTTGGCTCGCGAGGCGGCCGCCGAGGATGACGTTCCGGTCGGCGCTGTCGTCGTCCATGATGGACAGATCGTCGGCGAAGGGCGCAATACGCGGGAGCGCGATGGTGACCCCACGGGTCATGCCGAGGTCGTCGCACTGCGCGCGGCCGCTGAGCGACTCGGCCGGTGGCGGCTCGACGGCTGCACTCTCGTGGTGACCTTGGAGCCGTGCACGATGTGCGCGGGCGCCCTGGTCTCCGCCCGGGTGGATCGGCTCGTGTTCGGGGCCTGGGACGAGAAGGCCGGCGCCGTCGGGTCCCTGTGGGACGTCGTGCGCGACCGCCGCCTCAACCACCGACCCGAGGTCGTGCCCGACGTCCGGGCCGCCGAGTCGGCTCGCCTGCTGCGCGCCTTCTTCGGCCGCTGAGTCGTTCCGCGCTGACCCTGTTCCACTTTTGGTACGGGATGGACGTTCTGGTCGTGGTGGATGGTCGATCGCGTACCAAATGTGTCAGTGGGTGAGGACGGGTTGGGCTTGGCGGATGCGTAGGGGTGTGGTGGGGCCGGTGGCGGTGATGGTG
>CAYYQO010000136.1:0-8706 GCA_964473845.1 uncultured Aeromicrobium sp. | reverse complement strand
TGCCCGCGAACGAGCTCGACAGTGCGACATAGAACGGGTTCGCCAGGATCTCGGCCGCCTTCTGGGGTGAGGCGTGCGCCTCGACGACCTCGTCGAAGGTCGTCTTCATGTCCAGCATCATCGCGTCGAGCGAACCGCCGGCCCCGGTGTCGACACCCACCACGGGCCGTGGCGTGTTGTCCAGTTCGACCAAGCCGAGCGACTGCGCCAACCGGCGCGCGGGATCGATCGTCAGGACGCACACCGTCCGGCCCTGCTCGGCCGCCCGCAGGGCGAGGGCGGCTGCGGTCGTCGTCTTCCCGACCCCGCCTGAGCCACAGCAGACGACGATGCGGGTCGACTCGTCCGCGAGCAGTCCGTCGACATCGACCCGGGTCGGCTGGCTGTTGGCCGAGATCCGCCGCTCGGTACGCGGACGTCGGTCCCGCGCCGTCGTCGTGGCACGGCCGGTCATCGAGCGTCCTCCACGAGTGGCGCCAGGTGGGTCGCCAACTCCTGCAGGGCGCCCAGGTCGATCCCACCGGTCAGCAACGGCAGTTCGAGATGAGGTTGTCCGCACTCATCGATGACCTGCTGCTGTCGCTTCTGCAGCTGCTGCCGCTCGACATGCCCGACGCCGTCGGCCACGAGCGTCGCCGCAGCATCGCGCGGCAGGCCCGCCTTCGCCAGGACCGGCGCCACCGTCTTCGCCGTGAGGCGTCCCGTCTCGAGCGCCTCGACGGTGTCCTGCGACAGCAGTGAGGGCCGCACCAGATTGACCACGACGTGGCCCACCGGCAGTCCCGCGCGGGTCAGCTCCTCGACCCCGTCGAGCGTCTCCTGGACCGGCATCTCCTCCAGCACGGTCACGAGGTGCACGGCCGTCTGAGGGCCGCGCAGCATCGTCATGATCGATTCGGACTGCGTCTTGATCGGGCCGACCTTGGCCAGGCCCGCGACGTCGTCGTTGACGCCGAGGAAGCGCGCGATCCGCCCGGTCGGCGGCGCGTCCACCACGACCGCGTCGTAGACGAAGGCCGACTTCTTGTCCCCGACGCGGCGCTTCGCGGCCTCGTAGACCTTGCCGGTCAACAAGACGTCCCGCACGCCCGGGGCGATCGTCGTCGCGAAGTCGATCACGCCGAACTTGTCCAGGGCCCGGCCCGCACGGCCCAGCCGGTAGTACATCTGCAGGTACTCCAGCAGCGCGGCCTCGGGATCGATCGCGAGCGCGTGGACGTGCCCGCCCTGGTCGCTCGTGGCGATCCGGCGCTCCTCGTACGGCAACGGCGGCACGTCGAAGAGTTGGGCGATGCCCTGCCGGCCCTCGACCTCGCACAGCAGCACCGTGAGCCCGGAGCCGGCCAGCGCCAGGGCGAGCGCGGCGGCGACCGTTGTCTTGCCGGTGCCACCTTTGCCCGTCACCACGTGCAGAGGGGTCGAGTTCGCCACCCGTCGAGCGTACCCACGCTGGGGCCATCATGTTCGCCGTCGGACCCGATCCGATGGCGACCTATACAGTCGGAGCCATGACCAAGTGGGAATACATGACGGCACCGATTCTCGTTCACGCAACGAAGCAGATCCTCGACAACTTCGGATCGGACGGGTGGGAGCTCGTCCAAATCGTGCCGGGCATGAACCCGGAGAACCTCGTCGCGTACTTCAAGCGGCCGGTGGCCTGACATGGGCGCGGTCGTCGATCGCCTGGCCTCACTGGGCCTCGTGGTTCCCGCCGTCGCCGCACCCGTCGCGGCCTACGTGCCGGCCATACGCACCGGCTCGTACGTCCACACCTCGGGCCAGTTGCCGTTCGTCGACGGCGCACTCCCGGCCACCGGCAAGGTCGGGGCCGAGGTATCGCCCGATGATGCGTACGAGTACGCCCGACTGTGCGCGCTGAACGTCATCGCGGCGATCGGCTCGGTCGTGGACCTGGATTCGGTCGTGCGCGTCGTCAAGCTGGGCGTCTTCGTGGCCAGCGCGCCGGACTTCACCGGCCAGCCCGCCGTCGCGAACGGTGCCAGCGAGTTGATGGCCGCGGCGTTCGGCGAGGCCGGGACGCACGCCCGCAGCGCCGTCGGCGTGGCCGTCCTGCCGCTCGACACGCCCGTCGAGATCGACGCCGTGGTCGAGATCGCCTGACGTGTTGGTTCCCGTGCCCGCGATCCTGCGGGATCGTCTCCAGGACTTCGACCCGTCGACCGCCGCAGCGACCAAGGACGCCGCCACGATCGCCGTGGTGCGCGACGGCGACCACGGCCTCGAGGCATTCCTGATGCGCCGGAACTCGGGCATGGCCTTCGCGCCCGGGATGTACGTCTTCCCCGGCGGCGGGGTCCAGGACGACGATGACGACCCGGTCGAGTGGGTGGGTCCTTCGCCCCAGGAGTGGGCCGAACGGTTCTCCTGTTCGCCCGAACTCGCTCGGCGGCTCGTCGTGGCCGCGGTGCGCGAGACGTTCGAGGAGACCGGCGTCCTGCTGGCAGGTTCCGACGAGAACTCGGTCGTCGGTGACACCACGGACCTGGACGCTGCACGCGACGACCTGGAGGCGAAGAAGTACTCCTTCGCCCGATTCCTGAACGACCACGATCTCGTGTTCCGCGCCGATCTGCTCGGCGCCTGGGCGCACTGGATCACGCCGAACTTCGAGCCACGCCGTTATGACACCCGGTTCTTCGTCGCCGCACTGCCGCACGGCCAGCGGATCAGCACAGTCAGCACCGAGGCCGACAAGCACCTGTGGGCGCCACTGTCGGCCGTCCTGGCGCGGGTCGACGAAGGCACCGCGGCCATGCTGCCGCCGACCTCCGTGACGTGCCGAGAACTGGCACCACTGTCGGCGGACGAGGTCCTGTCCGCTGCCGCCGACCGCTCCATCCACCAGATCGAGCCCCGTCCCGTCAAGGTGGACGGACAGTGGTGGCTCGACGTCGATCGCGAAGAGGACCTATGACCCCTGTGACTGACCGTGCCTCCTTCGTGCTGGCCGACAACCCCGGCATCATGACGCTGGACGGCACCAACACGTGGATCCTGCGCGAACCCGGTGCCGGACGTTCCGTGGTGGTCGACCCGGGTCCGGATCTGCCCGAACACCTCGATGCGGTCCTGGCCGCGGCCGGCGAGGTCGCCCTCGTGCTGTTCACCCATCACCACCTCGATCACACCGAGGCCCTCGAGACCTTCGTCCGACGGACCGGCGCGCCCACCCGGGCGATCGCGGCCGAGTACACGCGCGATGCCGAGACGTTGACGGACGGCGAGACCATCGAGGTCGACGGGCTGACGATCGAGGTCGTCGCGGCACCCGGACACACGCGAGACTCCGTGGCGTTCGTGCTGCCGGCCGATCGTGCCTTGCTGACCGGTGACATGGTGCTGGGTCGCGGCACGACAGTCGTGGCCCATCCGGACGGCGCGCTGGGCCCGTACCTGGATTCGATCCGGACGTTCCGCGAACTCGTGACCGACGGCCGGGTCGAGACGATCCTGCCGGCACACGGACCCGTGGTGACCGAGCCGGTCACCGTTCTGGACTACTACCTCAGTCATCGCGAGGAGCGCCTGGACCAGGTGCGCACTGCACGTGCCCACGGCGCATCGACCGCGCGCGAGGTCGTCGAGGTCGTCTACGCTGACGTGGATCCCGTGCTGTGGGACGCGGCCGAGATGTCGGTCCGGGCGCAGTTGGACTACCTCGACGAGCACTGATCTCGATACGCGGGCCCGCCGATCGAGTAGCTCCGCGACGAAGGAGCGGGCGTATCGAGATCCCGAAAAGTCAGCGGGAGCGGCGCTTGAGCCGATCCAGGTCGAGGATGATGACCGAACGCGGCTCGAGGCGCAGCCAGCCGCGCTGGGCGAAGTCGGCGAGCGCCTTGTTGACCGTCTCGCGCGAGGCACCGACCAACTGGGCCAGCTCCTCCTGCGTGAGGTCGTGATTGACGTGGATGCCGTCGTCGGCCTGGCGACCGAAGCGGGCGGCCAGGTCGAGCAGCGCCTTGGAGACTCGCCCGGGCACGTCGGAGAACACCAGGTCGCCGACGACCTCGTTGGTGCGGCGCAGGCGGCCGGCCAACTGGTTCAGCAGCGCGTACGCCACATCGGGGTGCGACTGCAGGACCGGGTTGAGCGAGCTGTGACCGAGGCTGCGCATCTCGACGTCCGTCACCGCAGTGGCGGTGGCCGAGCGGGGGCCCGGGTCGAAGAAGGAGAGCTCGCCGAACATCTGGCCCGGGCCGAGGATCGCGATCAGATTCTCCCGGCCGTCGGGGGAAGTACGGCCGAGTTTGATCTTGCCGTCGATGACGACGTACAGCTGATCGCCGTCGTCGCCCTCGTTGAACAAGATCTCACCACGGCGAAGATTCACCGCGGACATGGAGGACTCGAGCGCGCCAGAGGCGTCGTCATCGAGGCCGTTGAACAGTGGTGCTTGGCGCAGTACGTCTTCGGTCACACAGTTAGTTTCCCACATGGAAGCCAGATCACACCCGACCTGGCACGTCCGAGTGTGTGAAGGTGCCAGATACGGTGAGTGAGTGCCCGCCGTTCCGAGCTCCGCGACCGCCCGTCCGGCGACGTCGTTGGTCCGTCGTGCGCGCAAGATCAACCGGGTCCTGGCCGAAACGTATCCCGATGCCCGGTGCGAACTGGACTTCGACGATCCGTTCCAGTTGCTGGTCGCCACGGTCCTGTCGGCGCAGACCACCGACCGCCGGGTCAACGCCGCCACCCCCGCCCTGTTCGCGGCCTATCCCGATGCCTTCGCCCTCGCCGCGGCCGAGCGGGCAGCCGTCGAGGAGCTCATCCGTCCACTGGGATTCTTCCGGGCCAAGACCGAGAGCATCCTGGGATTGTCGGCCGCTCTCGTCGAACGATTCGACGGCGAGGTCCCCGGCCGGCTCGCCGATCTGGTCACGCTGCCCGGCGTGGGCCGCAAGACGGCGAACGTCGTGCTCGGCAATGCCTTCAGCGTCCCGGGCATCACCGCCGACACCCATTTCCTGCGCCTGGCTCGCCGGTTCGAGTGGGTCGACGAGGCGACCGCCAGGGACCCGGTCAAGACCGAGCATGCCGTCGGCGCCCTCTTCCCCAGGCGCGACTGGACGATGCTCTGCCATCACGTCATCTGGCACGGCCGTCGTCGCTGCCATGCCAAGAAGCCCGCGTGCGGTGCGTGCCCCGTCGCCCAGTGGTGCCCGTCCTACGGCATCGGCCCGACCGATCCCGAGATCGCCGAAGCTCTCGTCACGACCCAGGGGCCGGCATGACGGATTCGTTGCCGTCGTGGCTCCAGCCGCTGGCCGAGACGCTCAACTCGGTCGAGGCCGAACACCTCGCGCCGAGGTTCCCCCACCCGCCCGCCGACGCCCGGCCCGCGGCAGTGCTGATGCTGTTCTCCGACGGCGCCCATGGCCGTGAGCTGCTGCTGACCGAGCGTGCCTCGACCCTGCGCAGCCATGCAGGACAGATCTCGTTCCCCGGCGGGCGTCAGGACGACACCGACCGCGACCCGATCCACACCGCACTGCGCGAGGCCCAGGAAGAGGTCGGCCTCGACCCGGCCGAGGTCACCGTGTTCGGCACACTGCCCCGGCTCTGGTTGCCGCCGAGCAATCACGCCGTCACCTCGGTTCTCGGTTACTGGACCAGTCCCCGGACCCTGCACGCGCACAGCCCCGCCGAGGTCGAACGGGTGCTGCCGGTTCCCCTGGACGTCCTGCTCGACCCCGACCGCCGCTTCAGCGTGGTCCATCCCTCCGGCTGGACCGGTCCGGCCTTCGACATCGGTGCCGACGTCCCGCTGTGGGGCTTCACCGCCGGCATCATCTCCCGTCTCTTCGAGCGCCTCGGGTGGGAGCGTCCCTGGGACGCCACGCGAACCCGACCGCTGCCGGAGTGACGACATGAACTGGCTCGATCTCGTCCTCGTGGTGACGATGGGGGTCTACGCGTACGCGGGCTGGGTCCACGGCTTCGTCTCGAACGTGTTCTCCGGGGGCGGCCTGTTGATCGGGTTCATCCTGGGTTTCACACTGGCCCCGCGGTTCTTCGCTGCTGGTTCGGGCGATCCGACCTCGGCCATCATGGCCATCGTGTTCGTGTTCGCGATCGCCGCCGTCGGCAACTTCACCGGCGGGCTGATCGGCCGGTCGCTGAAGATCCAGGGCGGCCCCGGCCGGACCGTCGACGCGAGCCTCGGGGCGGCCTTCGGCGCCGTCGTGGTCATGGCGGCCTCGTGGGCCCTCGGTTACGCCGTCAGCGCGTCGACCCTGCCGTACATCAGCTCGGCGGTGCGTGAATCGACCGTGCTGGCCTGGGTCGACTCACGGATGCCCCAGCGCGCCGGCGAGACGCTGCGCGCCTTCACCGACACGCTCACCACCGACGTCTTTCCCCAGTACCTCGACCCGTTCCAGAACGAGGTCATCCCCGACACCGCCGCGCCCGACCCGGCCACCCTGGCGCTGCCCTCCGTCCGTGATGCGCGCGGCAGCGTCGCACGCGTGCTGGGCACGGCAGAGTGCCGCCGCGTGATCGAGGGCTCCGGGTTCGTCATCGCTCCCGACCGCGTCATGACGAACGCCCACGTGATCGCCGGCGTCAAGAACCCGACCGTCACCCTCGGCCGGCACAAGTTCGACGCCCGGCCCGTGTGGTTCGACGCCGAGCTCGATCTGGCCGTCCTGGCCGTGCCCGGCCTGGACGGCACTCCTCTGCGCTTCGACACCGACGCCGACACCGGCGACTCCGCCGTCGTGCTCGGGTTCCCCGAGAACGGTCCATTCGATGCCCGAGCCGCACGGATTCGCGGACAGCTCGACCTGCGCGGGCCGGATATCTACGGCCAGGGTCGGGTGTCCCGTGACGTGTTCTCGATCCGCTCGCTGGTCCGGTCCGGGAACTCCGGCGGACCCTTGATCTCCACCAACGGCGACGTCGTCGGCGTGATCTTCGCCGCGTCGTTGTCCGACCCCGAAACCGGTTATGCCGTGACTGCCGAGGAGGCACTACCCGTGGCCAGAGCCGCCATTCGTACCGATCGCGTCGTGCCGACCGGAAAGTGCGCCTGATGCGCACCGTGAGCACGGCCGTCCTGTGGCTCGTGGCCACGCTGTCCACCGTCGTGGCGATCGGTGCGACCTGGACGACCTTGAACGTCCAGAGCGAGGACGGCTTCGTCGCACTGGTCTCGCACCTGGGCGACGATCCCGAGGTGCAGCAGACCACCGCCGATCTCGCCGGTGAAGCGTTCGCCGACCAGCCCGTCATCCCGAACGTGCTGCACGAACAAGCGGCCACCAGCATGAGCCGGGCGATCCTGCGACTGGCCTCGGCCGAGGGCTGGGGCGACGCCTGGAGCGAGTCGACCCGCCGGACGCACCAGCGGCTCTATGCCGGCGCCACCCCGTCCGACCTCCGGGTCGACGTTGCGCCTCTCGTGGGTGTTGCGATGGGCGAGGTCACGGCGAGCCTGCCGATCAATATCAGCGGCCCTGACGAACTCTGGGTCACGGTGAGCGACGAGGACCCGGCCGACCTGGTCGAGGCGACCTCGCGTGCCGGCGCCATCGCCGTGACGTCGGGCGGACTGGCATTCATCTCGGCCCTGTTGGCACTGGCCGCTTCACGCCGCCGGTCCACGACGCTGGCCGCCCTGGGTGCAGGTGCCGTGCTGGCCGCCGGCGTGTGGTGGGTGGCCGGCCGCCGGGGCCTGCCCCAGTTGATCGACCAGATGCCCGTCACCTCCGAGGGCGCCCGGACCCTTCAGGACGTCCTGGTCGATCGGATCGTCGCATCATTGGACGCGAGTCTGGTGTGGGTGGCGGTTGCCGGAGCTGTGATGATCGCGGTCGGTCTGGTCAGTCGCGCGCGGCGCTCTTGACCCGATTGCCCGAGGGGGCGCCGGGCTGCAGGGCCGACGGGACCTGACGCGCGGCCGCGATCGTCTTCTCGGGCACCGTGATCTTCTTGAAGCGCGTCCAGGCGACCAGCAGGAGGATCACCGCCACCAGCAGGTAGAAGCCCGTCACGATCAGGAACGCCCACGCCGGGTGCAGACCGGTCATCGTCAGGAAGTACGCGATCGTGACGGAGCCGAGGATCAGGACCAGCAACAGCAGGAAGACGGCCGCGCCGATCAGTACGATCCCGAGGCCACCGGCCTTGACGCTGACCCGCAGTTCCGACTTGGCCAGGGCGATCTCGTGCTGGACGATCGATGACAGATCACGTGTCACATCCGCGACGAGTCGTCCGATCGTGGGGTCGTCCGTGGGCTTGGTCATGATTCCGAGCGTACCCATACTCGGACGCGGCGACCGCTCAAGTCCGCCGCCGCGTCCAATTCGGGTCGTTCAGTCCTCGTCGCCGGCGGGTGTGCTGAGGCCGGCGGTGATGAGGTCCATGACCGAGGAGTCGGCCAGGGTGGAGGAGTCGCCGACCTCGCGGTTCTCGGCCACGTCACGCAGCAGTCGTCGCATGATCTTGCCCGACCTGGTCTTGGGCAGTTCGGGCACGACCATGATCTGGCGGGGCTTGGCGATCGGGCCGATCTCCTTGGCCACGTGGTTGCGCAGCGCGGTGATCGCCTCGTCGGTGCCGCCTCCCTCGCCGGCCCCATCTCGTTGAGCACTGTCCCGCAGGATCACGAAGGCGACGACGGCCGAGGCGGCCGTGGTCGGCGCCACCGACGACACGACCGGTCAGGCCGTCGTC
>CAYYQO010000135.1:0-8959 GCA_964473845.1 uncultured Aeromicrobium sp. | reverse complement strand
CCACCACGTCGCCGTCGACCATGACGTAATCCTTGCCCTCCATGCGGACCTTGCCTGCGGACTTGGCGTCGTTCATCGAGCCGGCCGCGACGAGGTCCTCGAAGGACACGATCTCGGCCTTGATGAAGCCCTTCTGGAAGTCGGTGTGGATGACTCCGGCGGCCTCGGGGGCGGTGGCGCCCTTCTTGATCGTCCACGCGCGGGCCTCCTTGGGGCCGGCGGTGAGGTAGGTCTGCAGGCCCAGGGTGTCGAACCCGACGCGGGCCAGCTGGTCCAGGCCGGGCTCGTCGATGCCGAGGTCGGCCAGCATCTCGACGCGCATCTGCTCGGCCTCCTCGTCGTCACCGAGTTCGACCAGTTCGGCCTCGCTCTTGGCGTCGAGGAAGACGGCTTCGGCGGGCGCGACGAGGTCGCGCATCTTCGCCTTGAGGTCCTCGTCGGACAGCTCGTCGGTGTCGCAGTTGAAGACGTAGAGGAACCGCTTCGACGTCAGCAGGTGCAGATCGCGCAGGGCGACCAGGTCCAGTCCTGCGGCGAGCACGCCGGTACCGGCCTCCAGAGCCTCCTTGGCCTTCTTGGCCTCCTCGAACTGGGCCACGAGGGACTTGTCCTTGCGGGACTCCTTGTCGAGTCGCGGCAGCGCCTTGTCGACGGTCTGCAGGTCCGCCAGCACGAGCTCGATCGAGATTGTCTCGATGTCGCTGCCGGGGTTCACCTCGCCGTCGACGTGCGTGACGTCCTCGTCCCGGAAGACGCGGGTGACCTGGCAGATCGCGTCGGAGTCGCGGATGTGGGACAGGAACTTGTTGCCCATTCCCTCGCCCTCGGACGCGCCGCGCACGATGCCGGCGATGTCGACGAACTCGACCGTCGCGGGCAGGATCCGCTCGGACCCGAAGATCTCAGCGAGCTTCTCCAGCCGCGGATCGGGCACGCCGACGACGCCGACGTTGGGCTCGATCGTGGCGAACGGGTAGTTCGCGGCGAGGACGTCGTTCTTGGTCAGGGCGTTGAAGAGCGTCGACTTGCCAGCATTGGGCAGACCGACGATTCCGATGGTGAGGGCCACGAGAGACCAGCCTACTGCCGGGAAACCAGATGCCGAAGTCAGCTATGTACGGCGCGTGTAACTCCGTGATACATTCCGCGTGACCAGCATCACATTCCATGGGGAGAATCTCGTGATTCGTACTGCCAAATTCCTGACCGTCGCAGCCGCCGGCGCGCTCGTGGTGGGCTTGGGGGCCGCACCGCAGGCTTCCGCGGCCACCACGTTCTACGATCCGCCGTCCGACCTGCCCGCGGGCCTGGGCACGATCGTGCGCAGCGAGCCGATGAACCTCGCCTCCAACATCAAGATCGGCAACATCCCGATCTCGGTCTCCGCCAACGCGACGCGACTGCTGTACACCTCGCGGGACGAAATCGGCAAGCCCGTCGCCGTCTCCGGCGCCTACCTCGAGCCCACGAAGAAGTGGACCGGCTCGGGACCCCGCCCGCTCGTCGCCTTCGCGGCCGGCACCCAGGGCCAGGGCGACGCCTGTGCTCCGTCGAAGTCGCTCGAGAAGCTCATCAACGCCGAGGCCGGCGAACTGGGCATCGGCTATGAGATCCCCAGCATCACCTCCTACATCGACAAGGGCATCGCCGTCGTCGTCACCGACTACATCGGCCTGGGGACGACCGACCGCGTTCACTCGTACACGAACCGGCTCGACATGGCGCACGCCCTCCTCGACGCGGCCCGCGCCGCCCAGAAGGTCTCCGGCGCGTCGATCACCGCGGCCTCGCCGGTCGGCCTGCACGGCTACTCCCAAGGCGGTGGCGCCGCCGGTGCTGCTGCCGAACTCGCCCCGCAGTACGCACCCGAACTGAACATCAAGGGTGCCTTCGTCGGTGCTCCCCCCGCCGATCTGCTGGCCGTCACCAAGTCAGCCGACAACACGACACTGACCGGTGTCATCGCCTACGCGATCAACGGCATCATCCAGTACCACCCCGCATTGCAGGCCAAGCTGGACGAGTACACGACCGACGACGGCAAGAAGGCCCTCAAGACCGTGTCGACCCAGTGCATCGGCGGCACCCTGTTCTCCTTCGGCTTCGCCAAAACGTCGAAGTGGACCAAGAACGGCAAGTCCGCCTACGACATCGTCAAGGGCGACCCGATCCTGAAGGCGGCCGTCGACAAGCAGAAGATCGGCAACCTCAAGCCGGCCGTCCCGGTGCACATCATGACGGGCACGCAGGACGACATCGTCGACCACGGCCAGGCCCGCCAACTCGCGAAGGACTGGTGCGCCAAGGGCGTCAACGTGAAGTACCAGCCCATCATCCAGCTGTTCGGCAGCGGTGGAACGTCCCTGAACCACCTCGGCCCGATGATCACCAACTCCGGCGACGCGCACAGCTGGCTGACCGACCGCCTGAGCGGAAAGTCGGCAAGCTCCAACTGCAGCACCCTGTGGCTCCTGCCGTGACAGGGGCACCATGACGGTGCCGGGCGATGATGGGGTAGTGAGCGACCCCGTCATCGCCCGGCTTCGTGCGGCCGGCTGCGTCTTCGCCGAGCAGGAGGCTGCATTCATCCGCCGCCACCTGGCGAACCCCGACGACATCGAACGGGCCGTCGTGGCACGTGCCAGCGGGTTGCCGCTGGAGCAGGCCGTGGGCGCCGCCGAATTCGCCGGGGTCACGGTCACGGTCGCCGACGGAGTCTTCGTCCCCCGTCCGCGCGCCGAGGCCATCGCCGACGTGGCGGCCGCCGAACATCCCGACGCACGCGTCGTGGTCGACCTGGGCTGTGGGTCGGGCGCGCTCGCCGCCGTCCTGAGCATGCGCCTGCCCGCCGCCGAGATCCACGGGGTCGACATCGACCCCGCCTCGGTCATCGTGGCGCGCACCAACGCTTGGCGATTCAGGTTCTCGGTCCATCACGGTTCGTGGTGGGACGGACTGCCGTCGGCTCTGCGTGGCCGGGTCGACCTCGCGGTCGGCTATCTTCCGCACGTGCCGAGCGAACGCGTGAACGGCATCCATGGTGACTTCCGCGCCCACGAACCGCGTTCCACGGTCGACGGAGGTACCGACGGGCTCGACCACCTGCGTGCCGTCCTGGGTCCCCTGCCCGAATGGCTGGCACCCGGCGGCCGATTCGTCACCCTCGTCTCGACCGAGCAGCTCGACCACGTCTCCGGCCGCATCGCCCGCGCCGACGACCAAGACGCGATCGTCGTCTTCGGCTGACCGACTCGATGCGACAATGGCGCCGTGACTGTCATCAAGATCAACGCCATCACCGTGCCCCAGGACTCCGGCGACGAGCTGGCCCACCGCTTCGCCAAGCGCGCCGGTGCCGTCGACGGCCAGGACGGCTTCGAGGGATTCGAGCTGCTCAAGCCCACCGACGACCGCCAGCAGTGGCTCGTCGTCACCCGCTGGCGTGACGAGGAGTCGTTCCAAGCCTGGGTGAACTCCCCCGCCTTCGCGCACGGCCATCGTTCGGCGGCCGAACGCTCCGGCGGCGACGCGCCCAAGCCGGTGTCGACCCACAGCGAGATCTGGAACTACGAGGTCGCCGACCTCAGCCAGGGCTGAACGCCCTCGTCACCCGCGCAGTGCCTCGAGGATCTTGTCGATCCGGCGCTCCCGGGTGTCGTCCTTCTTCGCCTCGGCGACCTGACGGGCGTGCTCTTTGCGCCGTGACGGAGCAAGCGCGTCGAAGGTCGAGCGCAAACCGGCAGCATCGAGAGCCTCGGCCAGAGCAGGCGGCACCTCAACCTCCCGCGGCCCGGCGTCCAGTTCGATGTGCGCCTCGACCTCGTCGCCGATCTCGACACCGAACGCCTCACGCTTCGCCTTGCTGAAGCCGATCAGATTCTCTCCACCCATCCGGGCGAGGCGGGCCGGCTCGGTGGTCCGTCCGATCGTGACGCGCACGCCGAAGGCCCGTCCCGCCCCGAAAGACTCGACCTGCTCGTCGGTCAGCACGATGGCCGCCGCCGGGCCGCGTGGTTCGAGCGTGGTGGTCAACGAGAGTGTCGGCGTGGACATGATGCGAGCGTTCCGCGAATCGGCGTGCCTGTCCACCCCTCGTCCGGTTCCGGTAGAAGTGTCGGACCCGATCGCCAGCATGGAGACATGGACATCTTCCCCAGTCTCATGCTCCTGTTCGTCGCGCTGTTGCTGACCGGACTGGCCGGCGCTCTCGGCTTCGTGCTGGGCGCGCGGCGTCGTCCCGCCACCGCCCAGGATCTCGATGTCGCCTCCGCAGCCACGGCACGCGCGGTCGAACCCGTGCGCGAGAGCCTCGACCGCTTCGACCACCGGCTGCGCGACCTGGAGTCCAGCCGGATCGAATGGCACGCCCAACTGCGCGAGCAGGTCGAGTCCGTGCGCGTGACGGGTGAGGCACTGCGCCGCGAGACGGCCTCGCTCTCCACGGCCCTGCGCCGGCCCGAGGTGCGCGGCCGCTGGGGCGAGTTGCACCTGCGCAGAACCGCCGAACTGGCCGGCATGATCGAACACTGCGACTTCGACCTGCAGGTCGCCACCGACGGCGGGAGGCTACGACCGGACATGGTCGTGCGCCTCGTCGGCGGCCGGCACGTGGTCGTCGATTCCAAGGTTCCGCTGGACGCGTTCCTCGACGCCACCGCCGCCGACTCGCCCGAGCAGCGCGACCAGCACCTGGCCCGCCATGCCCGCCAGTTGCGCACCCACGTCGACCAACTGGCGACGAAGTCCTACTGGCGCCAGTTCGAGTCCGCGCCCCAGTTCGTGGTCCTGTTCGTCCCCGGCGAGGCGTTCTTGTCGGCCGCGCTCGAGGCCGACTCCGACCTGCTCGAACATTCCGCCGACCGCCAGGTCGTGCTGGCCTCCCCCACGACCCTCGTCGCCCTGCTGCGCACCGTCGCCCTGGCGTGGACCGAGAAGTCACTCGCGGACAACGCCCGCGAAATCCACCGGGTCGCGAGCGAGTTGTACGAGCGGCTCGGCACGGTCGCCGGTCACGTCGACAAACTCGGCTCGTCCCTCGACAAGGCCGTCCACTCGTACAACGACGCCGTCGCCTCGGTCGAGTCCCGGCTGCTGGTCAGCGCGCGGCGACTGCACGACCTGAAAGTGGCCGAAAACCCGCCATTCCAGCCCCGAGTGATCGAGACGACACCCCGCGTCATGACCGCTCCCGAGCTCCTCGATGAACTAACGTCGTGAACATGAGCTCGCCTGCAGCAGGCGCCGTCCTGGCCTTGGCCAGGACTCCGGCCGCGGCCGCCAGGTATGACCTGACGCCGCGCGCCACCGTGCTGTGCTCCGTGCTCGCGCTCGCCGCGATCACCTGGCTCGACCTGATCGACGGTCGCCTCGGCTTCGCCTACTCGCTCGGTTTCGTGATGGTCGTGCTCTCGGCCGCCGCCGCCGTCCAGGAACGCGGATTCTTCATGACCGGCGTCCTGCCCCCGGCGCTGCTGGTCGGATCGCTGTTCGTCATCGCCGCCCTGACGCCTGACGCCATCGTGATCGGTGGGCTGCCCGAGTCGACCGGACTGCTGGGTCTGACGCTCGCGGCCACGATCGATCACGCGATCGTCCTGTTGATCGGTCACGCTCTGGCGATGGCGATGATCCTGGGTCGGATCTTCAGCACGCACCGCTGAGCTCGCACGTCCGGTTGCTGAGTGCCCGGCACCGACCTACCGTGGCAGGACGACGACTTTCCGGGGGGAAAATCATGCTCGTCCGACGTTCCGCGGCCGTCCTGTCGGCCTTGGCCCTGGCCACCACCACCGTGGCCCTGCAATCGCCCGCCGACGCACGAGGCGGACACCACCACCGACCTGCACCGGCCGGCTCGACCGCGCATGGCTCCGGCGGGGCCGTCAGCTCCGTCGACGAGGACGCCAGCCGAGCGGGCCTGGCCGTCCTGAAATCTGGCGGCAACGCTGCCGATGCCGCGGTCGCCACCGCCGCCGCGCTGGGCGTCACCGAGCCCTACAGCGCCGGTGTCGGCGGAGGCGGATACTTCGTGTTCCGCGACGGCCGCACCGGCAAGGTCACCACGATCGACGGCCGCGAGACTGCACCTGCCGGTATTCAGCCCGACGCCTTCATCGATCCCGCGACGGGCCAGCCCTATCCGTTCACGCCACAACTCGTCACGTCCGGTGTCTCCGTCGGTGTCCCGGGCACCGTCGCCACCTGGGCGACCGCGACGCGCCTGTTCGGCAGGCATTCCCTGGCGCGCAACCTGGCCCCGTCGATCGCTCTCGCTGCGCATGGCTTCACCGTGGACGAGACGTTCCGCAGTCAGACCCTCGACAATGCCGAGCGGTTCGCGGCGTTCCCCGAGACCGCTCGGCTGTTCCTGCCGAACGGAGACGCCCCCAAGGTCGGGTCGCGCTTCCGCAATCCCGACCTGGCCCGCACGCACGCGCTGATCGCGCTCAAGGGACCGAAGGCGTTCTACGGCGGCAGCCTGGCCCGCGACATCGCCAAGACCGTGCAGAATCCCCCGAAGGATCCCGACACCACGCTCCCCGTCCCGCCGGGTTCACTCACGACCGACGACCTCGCGGACTACGCCGTCAAGATCCAGAAGCCGACCAAGGTCCGCTACCGCGGCCTGGACGTCTACGGCATGGCGCCTTCGTCCTCGGGTGGCACCACCGTCGGCGAGGCACTCAACATCCTCGAGAACCACGACCTCGCGGGCGGCGACCAGACGCCCCAGAGCCTGCACCTCTACCTCGAGGCATCCGCCCGGGCCTTCGCCGACCGAGGCGCCTATGTCGGCGACCCCGCCTTCGTCGACGTGCCCACCAAGACCCTGCTGAGCCAGCGGTTCGCGAACTCGCGCGACTGCACGATCGACCCGACCACGGCCGCACCGCGACCGGTGGCCGCCGGAGCGCTCGACGGGTCGGGCTGCGCCACGGCGACGCACGAGGAGAAGCCCGACACCGAGAACGTCTCGACGACGCACCTGTCGGTCGTCGACCGCTGGGGCAACGCGGTGGCCTACACGCTCACGATCGAACAGACGGGCGGGTCGGGCATCACGGTCCCGGGACGCGGCTTCCTGCTGAACAACGAACTGACCGACTTCACCGCCGTCCCCGACCCTGCGGACCCCAACCGGATTGAGCCCGGCAAGCGCCCGCGGTCCTCGATGTCGCCGACGATCGTCACCGAGAAGGGCAAGGTGCGGTTCGTCCTGGGTTCGCCCGGCGGGTCCACGATCATCACGACGGTGCTGCAGATCCTGCTCAACCGGATCGACCTGGGCATGACGCTGCCCGAGGCCGTGGCCGCTCCGCGCGCCTCACAACGCAACACCGCCGCGACGACGGCCGAGCCGGCCTTCATCGAACAGTACGAGGACGCGCTCGCACCGTTCGGTCAGCAACTCGTGGCCTCGGGTGACTCGTTCACCTCGGCCGCCGAGATCGGTGCCGCCGCCGCGATCGAGGTGGACCGTCGTGGACGCATCACGGCCGCCGCCGAACCTGAGCGCAGGGGCGGAGGCACGGCGCTGGTCGTCAAGCCTCAGCCTCACCGGCCGTAACCCAACCTTGTCTCGCGCGGCCGCAGTTTCCCCGGTTCACCGGGGAAACGATCACAGATCGTGGGAATTTTCCCTTGTGCTGTGACTGTTTCCCCGGTTCACCGGGGAAACTTCGCATCCGCAGCGAAAGCCGTCAGGCCTTCGCGGCGGCCTTCATGTCGCGGCGCAGTTCCTGCGGCAGCGCGAACGTCAGCGACTCCTCGGCCATGCGGATCGCCCGGGCATTGCCGATGCCGTGATCGGCGAGGTACATGAGCACTTCCTGCACCAGGTCGTCGGGCACGGAGGCTCCTGACGTGACCCCCACGGTGCTGACGCCCTCGAGCCAGGCCTCGTCGATCTCGCTGACGTCGTCGATGCGGTAGGACGCCTTCGCGCCGGCCTCGAGGGCGACCTCGACCAGACGCACGGAGTTCGAGGAGTTCGCCGAACCGACCACGATCACCAGATCGGCGTCCTTGGCGATCTCCTTGACGGCGACCTGACGGTTCTGGGTGGCGTAGCAGATGTCGTCGCTGGGCGGATCCTCCAACTGCGGGAACTTCTCGCGCAGGCGGCGGACCGTCTCCATCGTCTCGTCAACGCTCAACGTGGTCTGGCTGAGCCAGCTGAGCCGGGTTCCCTCGGGGAACTCCAGGGCGTCGACGTCCTCGGGGTGCTCGACCAGCGTGATGTGGTCGGGCGCCTCGCCCGCCGTGCCCTCGACCTCTTCGTGACCGGCGTGCCCGATCAGCAGGATGCGGTAGTCGTCCTGGGCGAACCGGCGCGCCTCGTGGTGGACCTTGGTCACGAGCGGGCACGTCGCGTCGATCGTCTTGAGGCTACGCTCGGCGGCCTCGGCGTGCACCGCCGGCGACACACCGTGGGCGCTGAAGACAACGGTGGCGCCCTCCGGGACCTCGTCAAGTTCCTCGACGAAGATCGCGCCGCGGTCGGCGAGATTGTTCACGACGTGCTTGTTGTGCACGATCTGCTTGCGGACGTAGACCGGCGCGCCATACAGGTCGAGCGCCTTCTCGACCGTGATGACCGCGCGGTCGACGCCTGCGCAGTAACCGCGAGGATCGGCCAGCAGGACCTGGCCCGATGTTCCGGGCATGCCAAGTTCGACCTGGAGGGACATGACCCCAGCCTACCGACTCGGCGATGGCGGTCCACCTTGTCACACGTTCCTCCTAAGGTGGGGCGCATGGCTCTGGAGACGAGCGCTGATTCACCGGCGCCGCTGCGCACGATCTCGCTCGCCCTCGAGGGGTGGATCGGGCGGCTCGGCGCCGTGTGGGTCGAGGCCGAGGTCGTCCAGCCCAAGCTCAGCGGAAACACCTACTACCTGACCTTGCGCGACCTCACCGCCAAGATCAGCATCAGTGCGATCGCGTTCCGGGCCGTCGT
>CAYYQO010000134.1:0-8985 GCA_964473845.1 uncultured Aeromicrobium sp. | reverse complement strand
CGAGTGTAGGCGCCCCACGCCCGGCCACCGGCCCACTGCTCGCGGGAACCCCAGCCTCCAACGGGACCCGCACGGTGGCCACGGTGCCGTCGGGGTTGCCCACCAGGGCGACGGTTCCCCGGCCGCAACAACGACACGCTCGACCAGCAGCGGGCCGAAATGACCCGGTTCGGTCGTCTCGGACCGGTATCCGATGCCGGCGTCGCGCACCACGAGCTCGAGGGTCGCGCCGACGGCCTCGAGACGTACCGCGACGTGGCGCGCTTGGTGACACCGAACCCACCCCGATCACCTGGCTCCCCGGGCAGGAGTCGAACCTGCGTCGCTTGTCCTGATTCAAAGTCAGGCGGGCCCTGCCGACAGACCAACCGGGGATCGGTGCCCCTCAGGTTACCGGAGGACATTCGGCACTCGGTTCGCACGGCGTGACCTGCGTCAAGTATCTCGACATCAAGAATCTTGATCAGCTACCGTGGCGGCATGGACGAGGTCGACCAGATCGTGGCGGCGTGGCGCCGCGAACGCCCCGACGTCGAAGTGACGCCACTGGAGATCTTCAGCCGTCTCACGCGGCTGGCCAAACACCTGGATCGACTCCGCAAGCAGGCCTTCACGGCGCACGGCCTGGAGGTGTGGGAATGGGACGTCCTGTCGGCCCTGCGCCGCTCGGGCGGGCCGTACGAACTCTCGCCCAGCCAGCTCGTCGCCGCGACGATGGTCACGAGCGGCACCATGACCAATCGCGTCGACCGCTTGGTGGAGCGCGGGCTGGTCGTCCGCCGGCCGGCGCCGTCGGACCGCCGAGGCGTCCTGGTCCGGCTCACCGCCGAGGGCCACGAGCGGGTCAACGGCGCACTCGACACGTTGCTGGACCTCGAGCACGCGCTGCTGCAGAACCTGCCCACGCAGGAGAGCGACCAGGTCGCCGCAGCGCTGCGCACCCTGACCTCGCACTTCAGCAACTGACGCCCAGACCTCACTCCTTGAGGATCTCTGGATGTGCGGCAAGGAGTTCGCGCTGCTCGACCCACGACAGGCCCACGATGCTGAGCACGACCCGGACGACGGTGGAGGCTGCGTCATCGGTGGTGATGCGCGGTTCGCGCAGGGTCGCGCGAGCGGTCTCCTCGACCAGGGATGCGAGCAACTCGGAGGTCATGTCTCCCCGGAACACACCGGAATCCACACCACCCGCCACGAGCCCGTGCAGCCGCCGACGGAGGGGTTCCAGAGCGAGCGCCGTGTCGGCGAGACGCGCATCGTCCAAGGCGATATTGGCCGAGGCACGCACAGCCGCCGCAGCCCGCCACAACCGCGCCGCCAGACTTGCGAGGGCAACGCGCGGATCCTCGTCATCGACGGATTCGGCGATCGCATTGAACTGGATCGCTCCGACCTTGATCACCTCACGCACGAGACTGTCGCGATCGGGGAAATGCCCGTAGAGCGCGCGACGGGACAGGCCCGCGGCTCTAGCGATGGCGTCCAAGGAGGCGTGCGGATGTTCGGCGAGGACTGCCTGGGCCGCGTGCACCAGAGCCTCGCGATTCGCTGTGGCATCACGCCGTCGACCACGCGTCGCTGGCGCGACCACGGGGGCATCCGCGTCCACTGGGGCGCACATGTGAAACCTCCCTCACATCAACTTGGTCGACTCGAGAGCCTCCATGAGGCCGCGGTTGAACGAGATCAGCGGACGCCGCAGCACCAACCCGAGGAGCAACGCCGGAACGACGAACAGCGCGAGCACGCCGAGGGCCATCGAGAAGTCGCCGCCGTAGACGCCTCCGATCGCCGAGCGCATCATGTCGATCGCATAGGTGGCGGGCAGGAACGGGCTGATGTTCTGGAACCAGTCCGGCAGCAACTGCAAGGGATACGCACCGCCTGAGCCCGATATCTGGATGACCAGGAGCAGCACGGCCAGTGCCTTGCCGGCGTTGCCGAACGCGACCACTGCCGTGTAGATGATCAACGTGAACACCAAGGACGTCACCCAGCCGGCCAGGATGAGCAGGAACGGATGCGCCGGTTCGATCTGCACGAACCAGATGAGGCCGAGCGTGACGAGCGTACTCTGGGCCAGACCGACGAGCGCGAACACGCCATATCTGCCGAGGTACATCTGGTTCGGTGACAGCGCCGTGTGACCGGGAAGGGTCCCACGGTCCACATCGACGCGAATCGTCACCGTCATGAGCAGGGCACCGACCCACAGCGCGAGCACCGTGTACAGCGGCGCCATGCCTGCTCCGAAACTGGCCACAGGGAAGACCGCCGACCGATCGACGCGAACGGGCTCGGCAAGAGAGGTCGCGAGCACTCCGGGGTCCGAACCGATGATCTCGGAGATCTCGCTGAGGTCGCCGGTGTCGGTGGCCTTCGCGAGTGCGCGCTGCAGTTCGTCGAACTTGTCAGCCATCTCATTGAGCGAGTCCGAGATGCGCTGGGTCGTCCTCTGGGAACGGGCCAGTGCCGAACGCACGGAGTCGCCCGACCCTGCGAGGCGGGAGGACGCACCCGCCAGATCTTCGCGGACCGCATCCACATCCGACCCGATCGCGTCGAGCGTCGACCCGAGTTGCTCCAACTGCGGCCGCAAACCCTCGGCGTAGGCATCCTGAGCATCGGCGACAGCGGTCTTCGCATCGGTGACCGCATCGCTGATCGCCTGATGCGAACCCTGCGCCGACATGTTGCCCTTCTCGATCGCCGAAGCCGATTGCGCGAGTCGATCACGCACGGCCTTCTGGCGGACGATCACATCATCGAGGCGCGCGATCACACTGGTGAGTCCCGCCTGGGCGGACTCGGGCAGGAGCGGGCGGACGTCGGTCTCGAGCGTCCTGCGCAGTGCCTCGTACCGATCGATCTGCTGCTGCACCCGGTCGGCGAGGTCACGCAGCACCTTCACCTGACCGGCGCTCGCAGCGTCGCCCTGGGCATAGAGTTCGTCGATCCGGTCGCCGACCGCGTCGTAGCTGGCGGACGTCGTGGACAGGGCGGCGGCCAACGCATCCGTGGCGCGTTGCAGGGTGGCTTTCAGGTTGACGACGGCTTCGGACCCGCTCCCCACAGCGTCCGAGGTGTCTTCGAACGCACCGCCTGCCGACGTGACGAGCGCCTCGGCACTCTCGACGAGGGGGACGCTCGTCCCGACCAGCGCCGTCAGGGTGTCGGCGGTCCGAGCACTCGACCGGAACTGCTCGGCGACCCCGCCCACCCGGGACTCGACACGCGTGAGCGCCGCCTGCGTGTCGTCGGCCGCCAGGTGGTCCGACAGCGAGGAGATGAGACCGAGGGCCACCTCACCGAGGGTGCGGGTGAAGGCCTCGCTGATCTGCGATGACACACCCTCGGCGCCCTGCTCGGTGATCTTCGGTGCGAGCGCGTTCTTCTTCTCGTTCGTGTAGAGCTCGATCCGGGTGCGTTCGGCACCATCGGCGTAGAACGTCATCATGTCAGTGCTGAACGACGGCGGCAGGACGATCGCCGCGTAGTACTCCCCAGATCTCGTGCCGTCGATCGCGGCATCCTTCGACCTGATGACCCACTCGAGGTCATCGTTCGCCCGCAGAGCGGCCAACACCTGCTCGCCGACATTGATCCGGATGGGCATGAGGTCGCTCTCGTAACCCTCGTCGGTGCTCGCCACGGCCACCTTCAGGTTGCTCGTGTTCTCGAACGGGTCCCAGCTGGCGATGACGTTGAACCACGTGAACAGGGACGGGATGATGACGAGCCCGAACATGACGATCGACGCCATGACGTTCTGCGTCGCATGGCGCACGTCCCGGCGGGCCAGCCGCAGCACGTTGTTCATGATTGCTGCCCTCCGTCCGGGGTCTCGTCGACCTGCTCCGGCACCGTTTCCTCGTCTTCCATGCCGCCGGCGTCCGCCTCGTCCTCGACGGGCTCCTCCACCTCGAGCACAGAGGTGTCCCCGTCGGCCGTGATTTCCTCGGCCTCGAGTTCCGGTGCGGTTCCTGAGCTTTCGGCGAGGACAGCCTCACGCAGATCGGCCTCATCGAGCTCGGCGAGTTCGTGGGCATGGGCGAAGCTCTCCTTGACGTACTCGATGATCACGAGGAATCCCATGATGAGCAGGCACCAGAGGCTCCAGAGCCCGAGCAGCAGTGCCTTGGCGTCGGAGACGGCCCACGTGACGACCCCCAGGACGACCACGCCCGTGATCCCCACCAGCACGGTCCCCCGCAGCAGAGCCGGATAGTGCCGGGTGAACGACTCGGCCCGTCCTGCCAGTTGGTCGCGGTACTCGTCGCGATCCTGCAGAGCGTGGATGACGTCCGACAGGCGGTATCCGCGTCCGACGACCTGCACCTCCTCGCCGATCAGTAGATCCGTCGAGGCGATCTGGCGATTGAACAGCAGGTTGAAGCTCGCGAGCCTGCGCCGGAGCACGAGTCCGAGCCCGAACGAGAGGGCGACCATGAGGGCGAGCACCCCCAAGTAGCGCCAGTAGTGCCCACCGTAGAACCCCGCGCTCGTCTCTCGCATCGCGTCGATGCCGTACGAGAACGGGAGCAGCGGATAGAGGGCGCGGAAGAATCCCGGCATCAGTTCGATCGGGTACAACCCCGAGGCACCGGGGATCTGCATGATCACGAGCAGCACGCACAGGCCCCGGCCAACGTGACCGAAGGCGACCGAGAGCGCATAGACGATGCTGACGTACGCGAGCGAGACGAGGACTGCTGTTCCGACGAACGCGACGGCGCTGACCGTCTGGACGCCGATGACGAGATTGCCGGTCCCCACGATCAGCGCTTGGCAGACGGCCAGCGACGCGAACAACAGGAAGCGGCCGAAATACGCCTGCCACACCGTGACCCCCGTGAGCCCCTCGGTGTCGACCTCGATCTTGAAGATCACCATGAGCACGAAGGCGCCGATCCACAGCGAGAGGTTCGTGAAGAGCGCCGCCATCGCCGAACCGTAGGAGGCGACCGGGAACACGATCTGCTCGTCGACCTCGACCGGCGAGGAGATGAACTGGGCGATCTGCTCGGGATTCAGGCCCGTCAGCGTCCGGAGCGCACCCCACTGCGACGCGGCCCCCAACGCCAGTACGTCGGCGCGCGCGGTCCTCACGCCTGCGGTGATGCTCCGCAGGTCGGCGTCGAAGCGATCGAGGGCCGCCGAGGTCGACTCCAGTTGCGTGTCGATTCCCGCGAGCAGCTCGTCGGTCTGCGCGAGCACGGTCTGCTGTGCTCCGAGCGCCGCCGAGAATGCCCCGGCACTCGCGGACAGTTGCGACATCGCGGCGTTCACCGAAGGCACGGTGTCGGTGATGATCGTGCGCATCTCGGTCGCCGCGCCCCGGGTGTCCTGCATCGCCTGGTCCACGGCAGCTGCTGCCGACTGCACCGATCGCACGGTGGATGCCGTGTCGGTGTTGAGGGCCTTGAGATCGGCGAGCAACGCCTGGTCGGCCATGTTGCGTTCCTGAAGCGTGGCGATGGCTTCGGAAAGGCGCTGGGCGACCTGAGGGTCGAGTGTGGCGTCGTCGAGCAGGGCCTGCAGCCGACCGATCGACTGCTCGTTCGCCTCGAGGACGGCGGTGACCTCGGAGATCGACGAATCGATCCGCACGTTGGCCTGCTCGAGTTCTTGTGTGAGCCGGGTGATCGAGGCGTGCGCCGACGCCGATGCATCGGCCAGGGCGGTGGTCCCTTTGACGTAGGCCAGGGTCGCGGCGTCGGTGAACGAGACGATCTGCTGCTGCGTATCGGCGATGATCGACTGCGCCTCGGCGATCGACTTCTGCACGTCGTCGAGGGTTCGATTCACGTCGTCGAGACCATCGCGCGCCGACGAGACCGTGGTGCGCGAATCGTCGAGGCCGTCCTGAAGGCGGGCGACGTCGTCACGCGTCGAGGACAACGCTTTCGTCGTCCGGTCGAAGGCGTTCAACGCACCGTCACGCGTGTGCAGCAGGCGCAGTTCGACCGAATCGCCGGCATCCTTCACCGCATCGGTCGCCGCTTGCGCCACCTGTTCCTTGAAGGCGCTCGTGATCTGCTTGTCGAGTTCCGACGCGCCGACGTCGGTGATCTTGGGCGCGATCGCACTCGACTTCTCGTTGACGAAGTACCGCAGGGCCGGCTGGGTGAACTCTCCGGTGGTCATGCTGAGCAGATCGTGGCTGAAATCCGCGGGGATCACGATGGCTGCATAGACATCTCCGCGCCGTAGTGCCGACTGGGCCTCGTCCTCGCCCATGAACTGCCAGCCGAGTTGGTCGTTGTCCTTCAGTTGATCGACCACCTGATCGCCGACGTTCACGGGGCCGGTCAGGTCCGAATCGGCCCCGGCATCGAGGTTGGCGACCGCGACGCGGATGTTCGAGGTGTTCGAGTACGGGTCCCAGAACGCGCTGATGTTGAACCACGCGTAGAGCGCCGGGGTGATGAGCACCCCGAGGACGATGATCCACGCTTTTCGGACACGGAACAGCCGACCGATGTCCCTGCGGAAGATCTGCCAGCTCTGCTTCACGCGACGATCCTACCCCGATACTGCACATGAGTGTGCAAGTTAGTCGCGGGACGGCATCCTGCCCATCACTCCAGCAGTGCGGAAACCTCGAGCCAGGCCTCCTCCGCCTGATCCAGTTCATCGACCAGCGGACGCCGTTCGGCAGCCAGGGCCACGAGCCGATCTGGGTCGGTCGAGGCATCGACCATCGCTCGCTCGAGGTCGGCGATCTGTTCGGTCAGCCGCTCGATCCGCCGCTCCAGCCGGGCGACTTCCTTCTTCTGCTGGCGCTCGTCCTGCCCACCGCGCTGAGCGTGACGTTCCGGGGGTGATTCGGCTGATTTCACCCCGGAAACGTCACTGCCAGCGGGTTCGGTGGCGGCACGGATGCGCAAGTACTCGTCCACGCCGCCCGGCAGGTGGCGCAGGTGGCCGCCGAGCACGGCGTACTGGTGGTCGGTGACACGCTCGAGCAGGTAGCGGTCGTGCGATACGACGAGCAGCGTGCCCGGCCACGTGTCCAGCAGGTCCTCGATCGCGGCCAGCATGTCGGTGTCCATGTCGTTGGTCGGCTCGTCGAGGATCAGGACGTTCGGCTCGTCCAGCAGGATCAGCAGGAGTTGCAGACGTCGACGCTGGCCGCCGGACAGGTCACGCACGGGCGTCGAGAGTTGGGCCGAGGTGAAGCCCAGCCGTTCGAGCAACTGGCCAGGCGTCATCTCCTTGCCGTCGGCGACGTAGGAGGTGCGCTGGCGGGCGACGACCTCGCTGACCCGATCGTCGGCCACCTCGTCCAGATCTGCCAGGTGCTGGGTCAGGGCCGAGATCTTGACGGTCTTGCCTCGCTTGACCCGGCCGGTCGACGGTGCGACCTCGCCGGTCACCAGCCCGAGCAACGTGCTCTTGCCGGCCCCGTTCGGGCCCAGGATCCCCGCTCGCTCCCCGGGACCGATCCGCCACAACACGTCGCGCAGCACGGGAACGTCCCCGTACGAGACGGACACGTCCAACAGGTCGACGACGTCCTTGCCCAGCCGCGTGGTCGCGAGCTGGGACAGCGAGACCGAATCGCGCACGGGCGGCTCGCGTTCGATCAGTTCGTTCGCGGCGTCGATGCGGAACTTCGGCTTCGAGGTCCGCGCCGGGGCGCCGCGACGCAGCCAGGCCAGTTCCTTGCGCATCAGGTTCTGGCGACGCTCCTCCGAGGCCGCTGCCTGACGGTCGCGCTCGACCCGTTGCAGGACGTAGGCGGCGTATCCGCCCTCGTACGCGTCGACCCGCGCGTCGTGGACCTCCCACGTCAGCGTGCACACCTCGTCGAGGAACCAGCGGTCGTGCGTCACGACCACGAGTGCCTCGGTGCGCTGCTTGATGTGCCCGGCCAGCCAGGTCACCACTTCGAGATCGAGATGGTTCGTCGGCTCGTCCAGCACGATCAGGTCCCACCGCCGCACGAGCGTGCGGGCTAGCGCAACGCGACGCCGCTGACCGCCACTGAGCGTGCCGACCTGCGCCTCGTGGTCGAGGTTGCCCAGGAGCCCGGCCAGCACTTCGCGAACCGCCGGATCGGAGGCCCACTCGTGCCGGGGACGATCACCGACGACCGAGACGAGCGCCGTTTCGCCCGGATCGAGGTCGTCGATCTGTTCGACGACGCCCACCCGCAGGTCCCGGCGCCACGTCACGCGGCCCGCGTCGGGCTCGAACTGCTTGGCCAGGATCTTCAGCAGCGTGGACTTGCCGTCACCGTTGCGGCCGACGACGCCGATCCGGTCGCCGTCGCCGACACCGACCGTGACGTCGTCGAGCACGGTGCCGGACGGGAAGGACTGGCCGATGCGCTCGGCGACGACGAGGGGCGGCATCAGATCAGCCGCGCCCCGGCGACGGGTCCGCGGGACTGGATGACGTCGGCGGCACCACTGGCGCTCGTGAGCGCCATCGCCAGATCGAGAGCATGCTGCTCGGAAGCCGCCAGGAACAGCGTCGTGGGTCCCGAACCGGAGATGATCGCGCCGAGCGCGCCGGCCTCGAGACCGATCTCGAGCGTGTCGGCGAGTTCGGGCCGCAGCGAGATCGATGCCTCGGTCAGATCGTTCGAGAGCGCCTGCCCCAGGGCGTGGGCGTCGCCGGCCCGCAGGGCGTTGAGCAGCGCATCCGGGATCTCGGGTTCATCGACACCGTGCGGGTTGAGCCGGTCGAACTCGGCGTAGACCGCGGCCGTCGATAGTCCCTCGGCCGCCGTGGCGAACACCCAGTGATAGCTGCCGCGGGCCAGGACCGGGCTGACCGCCTCGCCCCGGCCGCCACCGATCGCATTGCCGCCGTGCAGCAGGAACGGCACGTCACTGCCCAATTCGGCGGCCAACGGCTCGAGTTCGGCCCGCGACAGGCCACCGCCCCACAATTCGTTGCAGCCCAGCAGCGCTGCAGCCGCATCGGCCGATCCCCCGGCCATGCCGCCGGCCACCGGGATGACCTTGCGGA
>CAYYQO010000133.1:0-9002 GCA_964473845.1 uncultured Aeromicrobium sp. | reverse complement strand
GTCGCGCGGGCCAGGGCGGCAGCGTCCCCGGCGGGCACGAGGACACCGTCGACGCCGGAATCGATCTGCTCGGCCGGCCCGTACGGCACGTCGAAGGCCAGCACGGGGCACTCGCGCATGCGGGCTTCGAGGATGAACAGGCCGTACCCCTCGAAGCGGCTGGTCAGCCACGCCAGGTCGGCCGACCACAGCTCGTCGGCTGCGGTGGCGACATGACCGTGGAAGACCACGCGGTCACTGACGCCGAGGTCGGCGGCGAGCTGGCGCAGCTGGGTCTCCTCGTCGCCGTCGCCGTAGATCTCGAGCGTGGCGTCACGGTTCTCGGCAGCCACGAGCGCGAACGCCTCGATCGCCTTGTCGAGCTGCTTCTGCGGGTGCAGCCGCGCGATCACGACGATCCGACCGGGTACGCGGCCGGGAGCGGGAACGGGCGGGTCGACGGTCTCGACGGGATTCGCGACCACGTGGAACTGGGGCAGGTCGCCAAACCGCAGCCGCAGGTCGTGGCGCTGACGCTCGGTCAATGTGTTGAGCGCGTCCAGCCGGTCCAGATGGCTCAGGGCCGAGGCGTACGACGGCTCGAACGCCGAGTCCCAGCGGCGCTGACCGCGCAGGTGAGGGTTGTGCATCTGGTGCATCAGCACGATCCGGGGATCGTCGAGCAGTCCCAGCTCCTCGGCGACGAATCTGCTGTCGCTGACCAGGAACACCGGGCCATCGTCCGGGACGACCTGCCGGGTCCACCACCGCCACAGGTCGCCCAGTCCCGATCCGGCCAGCACGGTCCGGCCGTCTCGGTCGATCACCCGCGTGTCGCCGTCCATGACGTCCGGCGGGGTGAAGGCGTAGGTCGAGCCGTCGGGACGCAGGTACTGCCACGTTGTCTCGGTTCCGTCGGCGTCCAGATGCCGGCGGCGCCACACGTAGCCGTCCTCGTCGTCATCGAGCGTGCTCTCACCTGCCGGCTCAGGCCCGACGGTGACGGTTGGAAGCGCCGACAGGTCCCGCTCGCGCAGGTCCTCGTGCAAGTTGATCAGGCGACTCTGCGGCAGCAGCAGGTCGTCGGCGAGCAGCCCGGCCCGGATCGGCGCGTACGACGACACGGGGTTGTAGGTCAGGATCGGGAAGTCCAGGCCTGCAGCGAGGAACAGGCGGTGGCGCAGCAACACCATGCGGGTCTGGCCGCCCGCGCCGAGCCGGATGTTCCCGACGACCGAGAACCACGCCCCGGCGGGGAATCGTGTGGTCGGCTCACCCGAAGCAGCAGGAGTTGGCGACACGCGGCGAGCGTATAGCATCGACGCCGTCTGGATGTTCGGCGAAGGCGTGGGTGGCATGGGCGGATGGCGGTCGCTGGCGCGACGTGTGCGGGACCTCGCGACGGGTCCGGCCGCGCCGATCGACGTGTTCGCCCGTGACTTCCCTCCGCTGGTCCGCCGACTGCCGAAGGACCGCGACGGCTCGGTCGAGGCCGAACTGCGCCGACGCCTGCCCGAACTGCTCGCCGCAGTCGATCGCGCAGACCTGGTCCGACGCGTTCCCTCGTGGGCCAAGGTGGCCCTGCACCATCTCGAGAACGACGATCCGGCGGCGCTGCGCTCGGCCATCAACCACGGCCTGCTGGACCTGCGCCAGCACGCCGCTGGACTGCACGACGGCCAGCCCGTCATCCACCTGCCGGGCTGGGAGGACGAATCGATCCCACGCGAGGTTTTCGTCCTGGCCGACTCCGAGACCCGCTTCGCCGGCGAGGTCGTCGGAGCGCGCGTCGTGAACGACCGGTTCGAGGCCGTGTTCCGGGCGGGCTTCGCGCACATCGATGCCGAGGGTGCCGTTCCCGAACTGACGGTCCTCACTCCCGGGATCTCCGCGACGTGGACGGGCGAGACGTCCGGGCATCGAGGCGGGGACGCGATGTGGCGCGAGACGTTCGATCGCAGTACCTGGGTCGTCGACCTGCCGTTGTCGCGACTCGGCCCCGAACAGGCGATCGAGATCGAGGTCGAGGTGCGGTTGGCCGGCCGTACGGCGAGTGGCCGGCTGGACCTGGTCGCCCCGGCAGATCCGACCGGCCCGTCGATCGTGTCGATCGCGCTGGAACGGGGAAGGATCGTCGTTCAGGGGCACGGCTTGGCAACTGCGCCCGCGCTGCAGTCGCCCTCGCTGACCCTGGCCGCGAGCGACTTCACCCATCTGGGGTCCAGCTTCCGTGCCGAGTTCCCGACAGTCGTGGACCGGTGGGGGCGCGGTGAACTGCCGCTGCCGATCGGTGACTACACGGTCGTCGCCGACGGTCAGCCCGTCCCGCTGTCCGCCGAACTGATCGATTGGCCCACCGACGTGACGGACGGCCCCCTGGTGGGCCACACGACCGAGACGGGCCTACGGCTCATCAAGCCGCGCCGCCCCGACGAGAACACGATGTACGGCCAGCGCGACCTGCGGGAGGCGTACGAGGCGCTCGAGGTCGCCGTGGACCCCAGGGCGGCGCTGCTGCAGTGCTACTGGGCCGAGGTCGCCACCGACAGCCAGGCCGCGATCCACCGGGAGCTGCGGCGCCGCGACCCGCAGTTGCGGCTCTACTGGGGCACCGTCGACCATGCGGTCGCGCTCCCCGAGGGAGCCAAGCGCGTCATCGCCGGGACCCGTGAGTGGTATTCCGCGCTGGCCGGCTCGCGCTACCTGGTCAAGAACACCGAGGTGGGCGCCTACACGCGGCTGCGGCCCGGACAGGTGTACCTGCAGACCTTCCACGGTCAGCCGTTCAAGCAGATGGGACGCCCCGACTTCGAGCGCCGCCTGGCGCCGTGGCGGGCCGAGTTCGAGGCCACGGAGCGACGCGCGGCGTTCTGGGACGTCATCTGCCTGCCATACCCGGAGGCGGCGGAGTTCTACGTCGACGCCTACGGCTGGACCGGGCCGGCCTTCGACCGGGGCCTGCCGCGCACCGATGGCTTGCTGGCCGACGACGCGGCCGAGGTCCGCCTCGCCACGCGCCGGTTGCTGGGCATCGCCGACGACCAGATCGCCGTCCTGCACGCGACGACATGGCGCGAGGACCTGTCGCGAGGCGACAACACCTCGGCCGATCCGGACTTCCTCGACGTCCGCGAGCTGGCGCGCGAACTCGGGGACGGTGCCGTCGTGCTGCAGCGCAGTCACCATTCCGTCGCCCGTTCCGACCAGCGTCACGGCAGCGGCGGGGGAGTCGTCGACGTCACCGACCATCCCGAGATCAACGACCTCGTCCTGGCGTCCGACCTCGCGATCCTGGACTACTCGTCACTGCGGTTCGACTATGCGATCACGGGCAAGCCGATGATCTTCTTCGTGCCCGACCTCGACCGGTACGAGCAGGAACTGCGTGGGTTCCTGTTCGGCTTCGCCGAGTCGGCGCCCGGCCCGATCGTGCGGGACGCGAGCGAGTTGCCCGCGCTCGTCCGGGACACCTCATGGTCCAGCGACCACGCCGAGGACTACGACGCCTTCAACGAGCGGTTCAACCGCTTCCACGACGGTCACGCGGCAGAGCGGGTCGTCGACGGTCTGCTGGAATGGGACGCGTGAGACTGCTCCGGCGGCGCACTTCTGAGCCGCTGCTCAGCGTCATCGTGCCGGTCTACAACGTCGAGCAGTACCTGGCCGAGTGCCTGGAATCGATCCTCGAAGGGCAGGACGCGCCGTTCGAGGTGATCGTGGTCGATGACGGCTCACCGGATGACAGCGCGAAGATCGCCCGGCGATTCGCCCGCCGTGATGGGCGAGTGCGGGTGGTGACGCGCCCGAACGGGGGACTGAGCGCCGCGCGGATGACGGGCATCGAGCACGCCACCGCGCCCTACCTGACGTTCGTCGACTCCGACGATCTCCTCGGGACCGAAGGCCTTGACGTGGCGCTCACGTCCCTGGAGCAATCCGGCGCCGACTACGCGCTGCTGCCGTACCGCCAGTTCCGCGATCGTGCCGCGCCAAGCCCCACGCCGCCGTGGGTGGCCGATCTCTACGGCGACGAAACCCGGACCGTCGCGGCCCATGAGCACCCCGAGTTGTTGGCTCAGGCCACCGCGTGGTCCAAGATCTATCGGCGGTCCTTCTGGGACCGTGCCGGGCTGGCCTTCCGCGAAGGCGTGCTCTACGAGGACCAGGAGGTCACGGCGCGAGCGTTCGCGGCCGCCGACCGCATCGACCTCGTGCCCGAACCGGCCTATCTGTGGCGAGTCCGTCCTGGATCGATCACGCGCGAGGCGACGGAGCGCTCGATCGGGGCGTTCTTCGACGCGATCGCACTGAGTCTGGATGCATTGGACGAGGTCCCCGGCGCGCGCGGCGCGCGCGCCTCCCAGCTGCTGTCCAACGACGTGCCGCGCTATCTGCGCACCCTCACCAAGGTGTCGGACCAGGGCTACCGCGACCGGTTGTTCCGAGGTGCGCTCGACCTGCTGGCCGAAGCGGACCTCGACCTGGCGCAGGCCCCCGCCGAGGCCAAGGTCGTCTATGCGCTGCTCCGCGCGGGCCGGCCCGACGATGTGGAGAGGTTCGCCGAGCAGGGTGGATTCGATCTCGCCGCCCTGCGGTCCGCCGAGGTCGACGGACAGCCGGCACTCGCTTTCCCGTTCGCCGGTGATCCCGACGTGCCCGACGAGGCGCGCATTCTCTCGGAGCGCCAGACTCCGCTCGACGGCACAGTGTTGCGCGCACACCTGGCCGATTCGCGCCTGCGACTGACGGTGGCCGCGTGGATTCGTCATCTGGACGGCGGTCAGCCGCAGTGCCGAGCCTGGCTGCGCGACATCACGGGCTGGGAGCGTGAGTTCACGGTGACGCGCTCGGGGGAGTTCATCGGGCATCGCGTCCGCACGACCCGCCGTAGCAACGAGAACAGCGTCTGGGACCTGACGCTGGAATTGCCCGACCTCGATGACGTGGACATTTCAGAGTTGGTTATCGAAGTGACGCACCACGACCGCACCCGGCGAGAGGCGGTGCGGCGCATCGACGGCGCAGGATCGGCGGCCGCGCCCCAGCAGGCGGAGAACCTGGTCATGACGGGGAACGAACCGTGGGGGCTCGAAGTCGGTGAGACCACGACGTGGAGCGGCGACCTGACCGACCCCACCCAGGTCGAGATCCCGGCCGAACCCGGCGAGTACGACGTCGAGGGCCGGGTCGACCAATCGCTGGCGTTGCAACTGCCGTGGGACTTCGAGCTCGAGGATCGACAGGGCTATCTGGCGCTCGCCGGTCCCCGCCGGCTCAAGGTCGTCGTGCAACCCAAGGTCCCGCGCGAGCAACTCACGTTCTGGTGGCAGCGGGACCGGTCGAAACAGCGCCGAAGTTTCCAGTTACCTGGTGACTGAAACCTTCGGCACTGAGGATGCGGGCCAGATCCAGTCCGGGTCGGTAGGTTGACGTTCGTGGACGTCGTGCGAAGGATCCTGCAGCGCCTGTCGTGGCGTGCCGCAGACTCGCCGTCCCCGGCATCGTTCGTGAAGCGGGTGCGCACGGCATTCCGGCTCGACGACGAAGGGTGGCGGGCGTTGGTCGCCGAGCTGGGCGATGCCGCCGAGCACTGGTCGCGCACCGACTGGCTCGCCCTGCCCGTGCGTGACCGGGTGGGCCTGCACCGCGCCCTCGCCGGGAATCGGCACGACGTCGAGCAGTTGGCCGAGTCGCGGACCGTGCACGGGCCCTCGTTCCTCGTCGACCGCGGGACCCGCCGGATTGACCTCGGAGTGGACATCGAGGCTCCCGAGTGGCTGCTCGCGGCCCAGGACCATGACCTGAGCCCCCGGACGAGTCTCGAGGTGGCCGGCACGTCTCCCGTCGTCGTCGCGGGAACATCGTTCATCTCCGGACTGTCGTTCGACCCCGGGGTCGACACCGTCCGGGTCGCGGCCGTGACAACCCGCCGCACGATCGACGCGGAGGTCACGATGCGCCCCGACGCCGCCGCGGATGCCGAGAGTGGCGAGCGCTGGGCGGACCAGACGGCGGCATCCTGGTGGACCCGGCTGGACATCGATCGCTTCGTTCCGTTCACCCTGGTCGTGACGATTCACTCCGGCGGCGTCGATCGCAGGACCGAGATCACCGTCCCGGCCTTGGTCAACCCTGTTCCGGCCGCGATCCGGGCGACGGGTGGCAGTGGCGCGGTGGTGAGCGCCGAGGTCGACGAGCTGCGGGTGACCTCCGCGACGGAGGAGTGGGGCCGAGGCGCATCGCCGTTGGCGCTGGATGCCCGCACCGAACGGTTCGGGGTCCCGGCGTCCGTCCCCACGGGCCGGTACGCCGTGACAGCCACCCGGGACCTGGACCTCGCCGACCCGGAGGCGTTGACCCGGCCCCTGGCCGACCGGGCGATCGACCTGGGCGACCTTCTCGTGACATTGCGCGGCTGGTCGCCCGACGACCCGGGCGTCTCACTCGTCGCCCGCAATCCGATCCCGGTGGAACAACGCGGCCGCCGTCGCCAACGACTGCTGCTCGACGAGGTGCGCGAGCAGGCCGGGCCCTTGCACGAACGTGCGGTCGCGATGTGCTTCGGCGGGAACGGAGCCGGGGATAGCGTCGCTCCCATCGCGCGCGAACTGGTGCGGCGGGGGATCCCGGTCGACTGGTGCGTCACCGACCATTCCGTCAGCATCCCCGAAGGCGTGCGCCCGGTCCTGCTCCACTCGCGCGAGTGGCACGAGGCGTTCGTGCAGGCGCGCTATCTGGTCAACAACGCCGAGTTCCCGCACTATGTCCGGTTCCGTGAGGGCCAGCGCTATCTGCAGACCTGGCACGGCACCCCGCTCAAGCGCATCGGCCGCGACATCAACGAGTCGCGGCTGTCGGCCGGCTACACGGCCGCCATGGCGCGCGAGGTGCGGGCCTGGGAGGCACTGCTGGCCCAGAACCCGTTCGCCGGTGAGGTGTTGCCGCAGGCCTTCGGCTTCGACGGCCGCACCCTCGTCGAGGGGTACCCCCGCAACGACGCCCTGGCCACCGACGGTGAGGAGTTGCGCCGCCACGCCCGCGCGGTGCTCGGGCTCGGCGACGAGCTGGTGGTCCTGTACGCACCCACGTGGCGTGACACCGCCCGGGACGAAGGCGGTCGCCGGGCGTTCGTGTCGCACCTGGATGCCACGCAGGTCCATGAACACACCGGTGCCACGGTGCTGATGCGCAGTCACAGCAACAGTGCGGCCACCCGGGGACGACTGGCCGAGCCGGGCGTCATCGACGTCACGGCCCACCCGGACATCACGGCACTGCTGGCGGCGGCCGACGTGCTGGTCACGGACTACTCCTCGGTGATGTTCGACTTCGCCGTCACTGAGCGGCCCCAGGTGTTCCTCGTCCCCGACGCCGACGACTACCGGGACAGCCGCGGTTTCTACCTGGACCTGCGAGATGCGTCGCCGGGGCCGATCGTCACGTCGACCCAGGAAGTCATCGCCGTGCTGCAGCGGGACGAGTCGGCGGCGGCCCGGTCGGAGTTCCGGCGCCGGTTCGCTCCGCTCGACGACGGTCAGGCGACGCGACGGGTGGTCGATGCGTGGCTCGGGATCAGCCCTTCAGCAGATTGAGCAGGTAGGAGCCGTAGCCGCTCTTGACCAGGGGCTGGGCGAGCTCGGCCAACTCGTCGTCGGACAGCCAGCCCTGCCGCCACGCGATCTCCTCGGGGCACGAGACCTTGAGCCCCTGCCGTTTCTCGATCGTGCGCACGAACGCCCCGGCGTCGGCGAGGTCGTCGAACGTCCCGGTGTCGAGCCACGCGGTGCCGCGCGGCAGTACCTCGACCTGGAGGGTTCCCTCGTCGAGGTACGTGCGGTTCAGGTCGGTGATCTCGAGCTCGCCTCGTGCCGAGGGGCTCAATGCCTGAGCTCGCTCGACGACGGAGTTGTCGTAGAAGTACAGGCCGGGCACGGCGAAATTGCTGCGCGGCTCGGCTGGCTTCTCCTCCAGCGAGATGGCGCGACCGGTCGTGTCGAACTCGACGACGCCGTACGCCGAGGGGTCGGCGACGTGATAGCCGAAGACCGCCGCGCCGGCCGTGTGGTCGAAGCGGTGCAGGCTCGTTCCGAGGCCCGCGCCGTAGAAGATGTTGTCGCCGAGCACGAGTGCCGCACCCTCGGCGCCGACGTGGTCCCGGCCGATGATGAAGGCCTGTGCCAGTCCGTCGGGCGAAGGCTGTTGCGCGTAGGTCAGGTTGATCCCGAACCGCGATCCGTCGCCGAGCAGGCGATGGAACGGGACGGCGTCGTGGGGCGTGGTGATCACCAGGATGTCGCGGATTCCGGTGGCCATGAGCGTGGACAACGGGTAGTAGATCATCGGCTTGTCGTAGACGGGAACGAGCTGCTTGCTGACGCCGAGGGTGATGGGGTGCAGCCGGGAGCCGGTACCTCCGGCCAGGATGATGCCGCGCATGCGTGAACCCTACTGTGAGCAAGACCCCTCCGGCAGGCACTCGAACACCGATACGCTCGGCCGCATGCGTCGATTGCTCGTCACCGGGGGTGCCGGTTTCATCGGGTCCAATTTCGTCCGCCACGTCGTCGAACGCTCCGACGACCAGGTGACGGTCCTCGACAAGCTGACCTACGCGGGCAGTCGCGAGTCGATCGCGGGCCTGCCGCAGGACCGGGTCTCACTGATCGTCGGCGACGTCGCCGATGCCGATTTGGTCGATTCCCTGGTCGCCGACCACGACGCCGTGATCCATTTCGCGGCCGAGTCGCACAACGACAACTCGCTCGTGGGGCCGCGGCCGTTCCTGGACACCAACATCATCGGGACGTTCACGTTGTTGGAGGCGGTGCGCGCCCACGACGTGCGGTTCCATCACATCTCGACCGACGAGGTTTACGGTGACCTCGAACTCGATGACCCACAGCGGTTCACCGAGACCACCCCGTACAACCCCTCCAGTCCGTACTCGTCGACGAAGGCGGGGTCCGATCTGCTCGTGCGCGCGTGGGTGCGCTCGTTCGGGGTGCAGGCCACGATCTCGAACT
>CAYYQO010000132.1:0-9303 GCA_964473845.1 uncultured Aeromicrobium sp. | reverse complement strand
TGGCAAAGTCGCACTCCCTCGGCTCCTCTGCCCGCTCCGGCACCTCGGCGGTGGCACCCCCCGAGGACGGTCGACGCGAGCGCCGGTCATTCCCGGTGCGGTCGGAATACCCCCGCGGGGGTCAGCACGACGTCGACCGGATGGTCGTGTGCCGCGTGTGGGACTTCGGGCAGCAGTTCGTCGTCGAACACGACGGCGCAGACCACGCCGTCGAAGTCGGCCAGGGCGCGGTCGTAGTAGCCGGCGCCCCGGCCGAGCCGGTTGCCGCGATGATCCACCGCCAGCGCGGGGACGATCGCGATGTCACAGCCGGCGAGCGCGCCGGGCCCCAGCGGCGGTCCGGTCGGTTCGGGCACGCCGAGAGCCCCGGCAGAGACGGCACCCGGCTCGTGCCGCACCCAGTCCATCGTCCGGTCGGGACGGCTCACGGGCACCAGGACATCGACCCCTCGTCCCGTCAACCATTCCAGCAACGGACCGGTCCCCGGTTCGCTCGGCAACGAGAGGTACGCGGCCACGCGCCGGGCCGGGACCAGGACCGGCAAGGCGGCGGCGTGCAGGGCGATCGCTTCGGCCGCGCGATCGCGATCACGGGGGGAGCGTTCACGCCGGCGTGTGGCGAGAGTCGCACGCAGGTTCTCCTTCTGGCTCTCCACGCCGGTCGACATACGGCTACCCTAGGGCCGATGAACGGACTGGCGGAGGCTCAACGCAAGATGCGCTCGGTCGGCCTGCCGCAGCAGGCGATCGACGTCTTCAGCGCGTTCTACCACCAGCTCGAGCAGGGCGCGTCGGGACTCATCGCCGAGTCGGACGTGGAACCGCTCAAGGACCTGGCCAGCATCGAGAGCCTCGACTTCGACGAGCAGACCCTGCGCGAGGCTGCGGCGGCCACGGTCGTCATCAAGTTGAACGGTGGTCTGGGTACGACGATGGGCATGCAGCAGGCCAAGTCCCTGCTGCCGATCAAGCACCGGTTGAGCTTCCTGGACCTGATCGTCGACCAGGTGTGGCACGTGCGCTCGACGCTGGGGGTCGACCTGCCGCTCGTGTTCATGAACAGCTTCCGCACGCGTGACGACACGCTCGAGGTGCTCGCGCACTATCCGGAACTGGCGGTCGGCGATCTGCCGCTGGACTTCCTGCAGAACCGTGAACCCAAGCTCACCGCCGACGGCCTGCGCCCCGTCGAGTGGCCCCCGAATCCGTCGCTCGAGTGGTGCCCGCCGGGTCACGCCGACCTCTACACGGCGCTCGACGCCTCGGGCGTGCTCGACCAGTTGATCGATGCCGGATACCGCTACGCCTCGATCTCGAACGCCGACAACCTCGGTGCGGTTCCCGATCCGGCGATGATGGCGTGGTTCGCCCAGACCGGGGCGCCGTACGCGGCCGAGGTCTGCCGGCGCACGCCCGCCGACGTCAAGGGCGGTCACCTCGTCGTGCGTCGCTCCGATGGCCGGCTGATCCTGCGCGAGACCGCCCAGACGGCCCCCGAGGACCGCCAGGCGGCCGCCGACCTGTCGGTGCACCGCTTCTTCCACACGAACAATCTGTGGTTCGACCTGCATGCGCTGCGCCGCGAACTGGACCGGGCGCAGGGAGTGCTCGACCTGCCGCTCATCCGCAATGAGAAGACGGTCGATCCGACGGATCCCACGAGCACGCCCGTGGTCCAGATCGAATCCGCGATGGGCTCGGCGATCTCGGTGTTCGAGGGCGCCACGGCGATCGAGGTCGACCGGGCCCGCTTCCTGCCGGTCAAGACCACGGACGACCTGATGCTGCTGCGGTCGGACGTGTACGACGTCGGACCCGACTACCAGTTGCGCGCCCGACTCGACGATGTTCCGGCCGTCAACCTGGACAAGCAGTACTACGGGGCGATCGCCGAATTCGACAAGCGCGTGCCGTTCCCCGTGTCGCTCGTCTACGCGTCGTCATTGACGGTCCGGGGCGACTGGACCTTCGGCGAGGGCGTCGTCGTGCGCGGTGACGTCGTGCTCGAGGACGAGGGCCGACCACGCCACGTGGCGTCCGGAACGGTGCTGACCGGGATCTGAGGCGGATCGGCAGTTAGGCTGGCAGGCATGTCGTCAGGACAATTGCCTCCGCGGACGCGTCCGGTCAGCGTCGCGCCCGGTCGCCTGACGGTCGAGGACCATCTTGAGACCATCCTGCGCGGTGTCGGTCCGCTCGCGGCGTACGACCAGCCGGTTGTCGAGTCGCTGGGCCTGACCCTGCACGAGGACGTCGTCAGCGACGACGATCTTCCGCGCTTCTCCTCGGCCGCCGTCGATGGGTACGCCGTCAAGGCGACCGACGTCGTGGGCGCCCGTCCGGGCGAGCCCGTCGACCTGCCCGTCGTGGCCGAGATCGTGCCCGGTCTGGGCAAACCGTTCGCCATCAGCCCCGGGTCGTGTGTGCGGATCATGGCCGGTGCACCGCTGCCGCGCGGCGCCGATTCCGTCGTCCCCGCCGATGCGACCGACGGTGGCCGCCAGCGCGTGGCGATCGGGCGCGCCGTCCTGTCCGGTTCCGGCGTGCGGCACGCTGCCGGGGACCTGTCCCGCGGCGGCATCGCCCTGCCCGAGGGAGCCGTGCTGGGACCGCGCGAGATCGGCCTGCTGGCCGCCATCGGCCGCGACCGGGTCCGGGCCCGTCCGCGACCTCGCGTCGTCGTGATGTCCACGGGCCGTGAACTGCGCGAGCCCGGCTCGCATCTCGACGCCGACTCGGTCAACGACGCCAACTCGTCGATGCTGGCCGCCGCCGTGCGCGACCTCGGTGCGATCGCGTACCGGGTCGGTGTGGTCGACGACGATCCCGACCACTTCAAGCGCGTGCTGTCCGACCAGCTCGTGCGGGCCGATCTGGTCATCACGACCGGTGGCATCACCGGTGACGAGCGGGCCCTCGTGAAGCGGACGCTCACCGAGGTCGGCGAGGTCACCTTTGCCGAGGTCGCGATGTCGCACGGCCGTACGCAGGGCTTCGGCCGGGTCTTCGACGAGCAGACTCCGGTCATCACCCTGCCCGGCGATCCCGTCTCGGCCTACATCAGCTTCGAGGTGTTCGTCGTCCCGGCGATCCGCCGCATGCTCGGGCGCACGCCCTACCGCCGCCCCCAGGTCCACGCCGTGCTGGCCGAGGACCTCACGTCCGAGACCGGCCTGCGCGAATACCGGCCGGCGTTCTTCGAGGTCACGCACCGGGGCGCCAAGGTGACGCCACTCCCGCAGACCGGCCCGCACCTGGTCGGTGCGCTGGCCAAGGCCAATGCGCTGATCGTGATCGGTGAGGACGAGAGTGCCCTGAATCTCGGTGACACCGTCCGCACGCTCGTGCTGGACCGCAACTTCTGATGGCGCGCGGCTGGCCCGCCACCTTGGCAGACGGGCTGATCGGTGTTCGGCCACTGGTCCGTCGTGATGCCGGGACGTGGGCGCGACTGCGGGCCGACAACCTCGAATGGTTGTCTCCCTGGGAGGCGACGCTGCCGCCGGGTGAGGGTGTGACCCCCGAGTCCTATCCGGCCACGATCGCCACCCTGAGGCGCCGGGCCCGCGAAGGCACGGCGATGCCGTTCGCCGTCACGTGGGCCGGTGACATGGTCGGGCAGGTGACGGTCAACGGGATCATGCGCGGCTCGGCGCTGTGGGCCAGCATCGGGTACTGGGTCTCGCGCAGTCATGCGGGCCGTGGTGTCACGCCGACCGCGGTGGCGCTCGTGTGCGATCACCTGTTCACGGCAGCCGGACTGCACCGGGTCGAGATCGCGATCCGTCCCGAGAACGCCGCGAGTCTGCGCGTCGTCGAGAAGTTGGGCTTCGCCGAGGTCGGGCTGGCGCCGCGCTATCTGCACATCGCGGGGGACTGGCGCGACCACCGGATCTTCCAGATTCTCAAGGAGGACGTGCCGCGGGGAGTGCTGAATCGGCTGCGCGAAAGTCGCCCGGCGAGCTGAGTCCGATGGGGCCGCCGTGAACTGGTGAGGCGACACACCCGGGTCGCTCCCACGGATCACGCGTGCCACGACCTACGGTTTCAAGCGTGGAGGGTTCCAGCGGGCTGATCGTGGCGTTCGTCGTCGCGCTGTGGGCGGCGTACTTCGTGCCGCTCGTCCTGCGCCGGTACGACGAGGCGGCCAAGAACTCGTCGTTGGACCACGACGGTCCGACCCGGCGCGTGGTCCAGGCGAGGCGCGTCACCGCGACCGCCGAGGAGCGCCCCGTCGTGCACCAGCGTCCTGTTGAACCTCAGGCAGCCGAGCAACCGGCAGAACCTTCCACGACCGAGACTTCCCCTCGCGTCGACCGGACTTCTCCGGCGGTCGACGCGCAACGTCCGCGCGTCACGCGCGAAGCCGCCCGGATCGCTGCCCGCCGTCGCCGCAATGTGCTGCTGACGCTCGTGGCCGTGCTGGCGGTGTTGGCGGGATTGACGATCGCCAGGATCGTCGCCGTCTGGACTCCGGCCATCGGGGTCGGGCTGATCGTCGGCTGGCTCGTGCTGTGCCGCGTCATGGTGCGTCAGGAGCGCGGCATCGCCCGTTCCGGTGGCGGCCGTGTCGTCGCGGTGTTGCGCTGGATCGGCAGCCGGCTCAAGGCCGTCCCCGTGGCGCTCATGCGCCTCGTCGGAGCAATCTCGGGTCGGATGCGCCACCGTGCGGTCAGTGGCGGAACGGCCGCCGACGAGGAAATGACCGTCGTGGTCTCGGACCAGGTCGAGGACTACGACCCGAACCGTCGCAACGTGATGGAGGACGTGCCGCTCGCCGCAGACGCGCTCGACGAGCAGTTGCAGATCGCGGTGCCCAGCGTCTCGGCCCAGACGGGCGAGCCGGTCTGGGACCCGCTGCCGATCACCGTGCCCACGTACGTCAGCAAGCCCCGTGCCGGCCGCACCGTCCGCACGATCGAGTTCGGTCAGCCCGGCGCGTGGACCTCGGGCCACATCGAGGGCGAACAGACCGAGCTGCCCGACGTCGACCAGGGCGACGACGAGTCCGGCAGCGACCAGCACGCCGTCGGTCACTGACCGACTCCCGGCTTCGCGGTCACGGAACTTTCTACATTGCGGTCGCTCCGGCGACAACTTGATACAAAGATGCGTCGGCACCGGGGGCGCGAATGGGATGGCCGTGACGGTTTTGCTATCCTGAACCACGGCCCGGGGCATTGGCGCAGTTGGTAGCGCGCTTCGTTCGCATCGAAGAGGTCAGGAGTTCGAATCTCCTATGCTCCACCAGTACGCAAGGCCCGAACGAGGCCCGAAGAGATTCGGGCCGAGTTCGGGCCTTGCGTGATTCTCGGCCGGGACGAGTCGCGTCCGGAACCGATCAGGGTTTCGCGAAACCTGCGTCCGCCAGCACCTTCTGACCGACCGGACCCAGGACGAGATCGGCGAATTCCCGGGCGAGGTCAGTCTCGTCGCTGTCCTTGATCGTGGCGATCGGATAGATGTTGACCGCGCTGCTCGATTCGGGGAACGCGATGCCCTCGACCTCGTCGCCCGCGCCGATCACGTCGGTGACGTAGACGAGCCCCGCGTCGGCCTCGTCCGCGATGACCTTGTTCAGGACATCGGTCACATTCTGTTCCTCGCTGACCGGCGTGAAGTCCAGCCCGGAGGATTCCTCCACCTTGACCGTGGCTGAACCGCACGGGACTTGAGGAGCGCAGACGACCAGCTTCACCCCGGGCCTGGTGAGGTCGGCGAGGGTGACGATGCTGGCCGGGTTGCCCGGTGGGACGGCGATCTCCAAGGTGTTGGAGGCGAAGTCGGCCGGGGTGTCGCTGACCAGGTCGGCGGCCACCAATGCGTCCATGTTCTTGGTGTCGGCGGACGCGAACACGTCGGCGTCGGCCCCTTCCTGGATCTGGGCCACGAGGTCGGAGGACCCGGCGAAGTTGAACTGGACGTCCACGCCCTCGTGCTCTGCCTCGAACGTCTCGGCCAGCTCCTCGAAGGTGGACTTGAGCGACGCAGCGGCGAAGACGGTCACGGTGGTGGTCTCGGGCGCGTCGCCGGCTCCGCATGCGGCCACGGTTGATCCGGCAGCCACGGTGAGCGCCACGGCGGCCAGGTGCAGTTTCTTCACGTTGGTGTTCTTCCGTTCGTTGAGCGTCTGGATTGAGTGATCAGGAGGCTATGGAGGCGCGATTGCCCAGGTATGTCGTCGCCGGGCACGTTCGGTAACGAGTCCGGCACAGTCGCCTGTGCGCGGCTGTGAGAACGCTCGGGTCGGGTGCACGTTTGGCCCATGGATCGCTGCGGCATAACATGCGTTCGTGCCGGACGTGGAGCGTGAGCGGGCGAAGTCTCCCAGCCTGCGCCTGATCGCCCTCGTGGCGCTCGGCGGCACAGTCGGCACGGCGGTGCGGGCCCTGCTCGAGGAGACGTTCCCCGCCCAGCCCGGCCACTGGCCCTGGGCCACGTTCGGGATCAACGTCGGCGGATCTTTCCTATTGGGCCTGCTCGTGGCGGTGCTGGCGGCGCGGGGCAGCGACGAGGGTCGGCGGCGGCTGCTCCGCCTCGGCCTCGGTACGGGCGTCCTGGGCGGTTTCACGACCTACAGCACGTTCATCGTCGAGGTCGATGGTCTGCTGCGAGACGGCTACCTCGAACTGGGTGCCGTCTACGCGGTGGGCAGTGTCGTGCTCGGCATCGTGGCGGCGGCCCTGGGGATCGTGCTGGGTGCAGCGCCACCACCGGCGATCGACCCGGACGAGGTGGGCCGATGATCGCCCTGATCGCCCTCGCCGGCGGTGTCGGTGCAGCGCTGAGGTTCGTGGTCGACTCGGAGGTCACCCGCCGGGTCCGCCGGCCACTGGGGACCCTCGTCGTGAACGTGACGGGTTCGTTCCTGCTCGGCCTGCTGGTGGCGCTGACCGCCGGCCACGCGGTGTCCGAGGACGTCCACGCGGTCCTCGGCACCGGCCTGCTGGGCGGCTACACCACCTTCTCGGCCGCCAGCGTCGAGGCGGTCAACCTCGCCCGCGGCCGGGGCAGGCGCGCCACGGCGACCGCTGCGTTGCACGCCACCGCGATGCTCGTCCTCGGCCTGGCCGCCGCCGGATTCGGCCTCTGGCTGGGGTGAAAGATTCCCCGGTCAACCGGGGAATCCACCACTGATCGTGGGAAGTTTCCCACGATCAGTGACAGAGAACCCGGTTAGCCGGGGAAACTTCCAGCGGCTCACAGCACCAGTTCGGCCATGAGCCGCAGAGTCGCCTCGTCGCCGTTGATGATGAGGGTCGTGACGACGGATTCGTGCCAGGCGGCCAGGTCGTCGCGAATCTTCTCCTTGGGCCCGATCAGGGCGATCTTCTCGACCAGGTCGAGCGGGACCGCAGCGATGGCCTCGTCCTTGTTGCCGGCCAGGTAGAGGTCCTGGATCTTCGTGCAGACCTCTTCGTAGCCCAGTCGCGCGACCGCGTCGAAGTGGAAGTTCGCGCCCTTCGCGCCCATGCCGCCGACGTAGAGCGCGATGAACGGGCGGATGAAGTCGGCCGCGGCCTCCAGGTCGTCCGAGACGATCGTGGTGACGGGGCAGGCGATCTCGAACTGGTCGCGGGGCAGGCGTTCGGGCGCGCGCTTGGCGAAGCCCGCCTCGAGCGCCTCATGGGCGAAGTCGGCGTCGTAGGGGGAGTAGAAGAACGGCAGCCAGCCGTCGGCGATCTCGGCCGACAGCGCGATGTTCTTGGGCCCCTCGGCGGCCAGCAGCAGAGGAATCTGCTCACGCAGCGGGTGGATCGTCGAACGTAGTGCCTTGCCCAAGCCGGTCGACTTCATGCCGTACTTGTCGACGTAGGGGATCTGCAGTTGGGCGCCGTCGTGCTCGACCTTCTCGCGCGCCATCACCTGACGCAGCACGTCGAAGTACTCGCGCGTGCGGGCCAGGGGACGCGGATACGGCTGGCCGTACCACCCCTCGACGACCTGCGGCCCCGAGACGCCCAGGCCGAGCATCACCCGGCCGCCGGAGAGGTGGTCCATCGTCATGGCGGCCATCGCCGTGGCCGTTGGCGTGCGTGCAGACATCTGGACGATGCCCGTGCCCAGCTTGATCCGCTCGGTGCGAGCACCCCACCAGGCCAGCGGCGTGAGGGCATCGGAGCCGTACGCCTCGGCCGTCCAGAGGGAGTCGTAGCCGAGCTCCTCCGACAGAGCGACCAGCGCCGCGTGTTCGGGAGGCAGTCCCTTGCCCCAGTAGCCGAGACCGAGTCCGAGCTTCATCGTGTACCTCCGTAGACCGTGTCCCGGCTCACGTTGCCACATGGCGAGGCTCAGCGCCGCCGCACCCGCCGGACGACGAGGACGATCACCGCGACGCCGCCCAGCGGCAGTAGCCACGGCACCAGGACGCCGGTGCCCGTGACGACGGCATTCGTGGCGTCGGCGAGGGCGTTCCAACCGCGGGTCAGGCCGCCGAAGAAGCCGGACGGCTCGACCGAGCGGGTCGATTCGGTGGAGGTGACCGCGACGTGGATCGTCGCCAAGGACGTCCGGTCGCGCAGGACGCGCTGCTGGGCCTGCAGACTCTCCAGGTCCGCCTGGCGTTGCGTCAGCTGGGTCTCGGCATCGAGCAGGTCCTTCGTCGTGTCGGAGTCGGCGATGATCGCGCGCAGCCGCCGGATGGACGCCTCCAGCGACTCGATCCGGGCTGCGACATCGGCCACCTCGGCGGCGACGTCGGTCCGATCGAGGTTCACCGAGTGAACTTCGCCCACACCGGTCAGCGTGCTGCGCAGGTCGTCGACGAGATCAGCGCGAATGCGCACCGTCAGATCGGCCCGCGGTCGCGATCCCTCCTCGAAGTTCTCGCCGTCGATACGGCCCTCGTTGGTCTGTGCGAAGTCCCGGATCGCGGTGACAGCCGCATCGACATCGTCGACCTCGACGGCGATCGAGCCGGTCGTGATCACGGTCGTCGTGGAGCCCGGAGCGGACGAATCGACATCCTCGGCGGCGTCCCGTGCGATCTCGGACATCGTCCTGCCCGGCAGACCACCGGCCGCATTCGGTGAGATCGCCGCACCTACGCCACTGTCCGAACCGCCCGTGCCGGACAGCCCGTTGCCCAGCCCGAATCCGACGATCACGACCGCCGCGGCCGCGGCGCCCCCCAGCACCTGCCGGGTCCGTCGCCGTCCGCGTCGGGCCGCCTCGGAACGTTCGTGGTCCGCGATGGCGCCCATGACATTCGTCCGCATCCGTTCGATCCGCTCCGGTTCCAGCACGGCGGAATCCGTTCCGGTCATCTCACTCACCGTCCTCACGCAGTTCGCCGCGCATCCG
>CAYYQO010000131.1:0-9305 GCA_964473845.1 uncultured Aeromicrobium sp. | reverse complement strand
AGGTCCACGGGGTCGAGGGCCTGCGGGTCGTCGACGCCTCGGTCATGCCGCGAGTCCCGCGCGGCAACACGAACGCACCCACCATCATGATCGGTGAGAAGGCCGCCGATCTCATCCGAGGAGCCTGACATGACTGCCACTCTGGAACCCGAGGTCCACAACGCCGACGGACCTCAGCCGACGTTCGACTCCGTCAACCCGGCGACTGGTGACGTCGTCGGCACCCATCCGATCGACGGCAAGGCCGAGGTGGATGCCGCCGTCGCCGCGGCCCGTGAGGCGTCGGGCTGGTGGCAGGACCTGGGCTTCGACGGCCGCAAGGAGTACCTGCTGCAGTGGCGCAGCGTCCTGACCCGTCGGTTGAGCCAACTGTCCGACCAGGTGCATCGCGAGGGCGGCAAGCCCCATGGTGACGCCCTACTCGAGGCAGGTCTGGCGATCGACCACATCGCGTGGGCGGCGAAGCACGCCGCAAAGGTGCTGGGCCGGCACAAGGTCGGTGCCGGTCTGTTGATGTCCAACCAGGTCGCCTACGTCGAGTACCGGCCGCTGGGCGTCATCGGCGTGATCGGACCGTGGAACTATCCGACGTTCACGCCGATGGGCTCGATCGCCTATGCGCTGGCCGCGGGCAACACGGTGGTCTTCAAGCCGAGCGAGTACACGCCCGGAGTGGGCCGCTTCCTGGTCGACACGTTCACCGAGGTCGTGCACGGGCGGCCCGTTCTCAACCTCGTGACGGGGCTGGGCGAGACGGGCCACCACCTCACGACGGCGGCGGTCGACAAGATCGCCTTCACGGGGTCGTCCGCGACCGGCAAGAAGGTCATGGCCGCGTGCGCCGAGAACCTCACGCCCGTCGTGATCGAAGCCGGCGGCAAGGATTCGATGATCATCGACGAGGACGCGGATCTGCCCGCGGCCGCCGAGGCGGCCCTGTGGGGCGGGATGTCGAACGCGGGCCAGACCTGCATCGGCACCGAGCGTGTCTACGTCCACGAGCGGGTCTTCGACTCGTTCGTGGCCGAATTGCTGAAGCAGGCCAAGGACGTGCGGCCGGGTTACGACGACGGTGGCGTCTACGGCCCGTCGACGATGCCCAAGCAACTGCCGATCATCAAGAGCCACATCGAGGATGCGATCGCGAAGGGCGGTACGGCGATCCTCGGTGGCGTCGACGCGGTCGGTGACCGCTACGTCCAGCCGACGATCATCACGAACGTGCCCGAGGACTCCCTCGCGGTCACCGAGGAGACCTTCGGCCCGACCCTCGTCGTCAACCCGGTCAGGGACATGGACGAGGCCGTCGAGCTGACGAACGCGACGAAGTACGGTCTGGCCGGTGCGGTGTTCGCCAAGAAGCGTGGACTCGAGATCGCCGAACGGGTCCGTTCGGGCATGACGTCGGTCAACTCGGTCATCTCGTTCGCCGCGATCCCCGGCCTGCCGTTCGGCGGCGTCGGCGATTCGGGATTCGGTCGCATCCACGGCCCCGACGGACTGCGTGAGTTCACGTACCCGAAGGCCATCACGAAGCAGCGCATGAAGCCGCTGCTGATGTTGCAGTCGCTGAGCCGCGACCAGACGACCGAGAACCGATTCGCGCAGTTGCTCACCGTTCTGCACGGTGGTGCCAGCACGCTGCCCAAGAAGTAGGTGCGATGTCGGGCGGGGACTGGAAGGACCTGTTCGCGGCGGCGTGCCGAGGCGATCTGGAACTCGTGAGGTACCACGCCGAGCAGGGCGTCGACCTGGACTTCGCCCATCCGGAGTTCTGGTCGACCCCGCTTGTTGCGTGTGTGCTCGCCGGTCAGGAGGACGCCGCGCACCTGCTGCTGGACCTGGGTGCCGACCCGCGATGTCGATCCGAGCTCGACGAGGCCACTCCGGTCGAGGCGGCCCGGCAGATGGGCATGGCCGGCCTCGAGAAGCGTCTCGTCGGGCTCGGAGCGTGACCTATTTCTTGACGCGGAAGTTCTTCTTGACCTTGGGTCCGTAGCCCTTCTTGTTCTTGGCCTGGATGTAGACCGTGTTGACGCCCTTGCGCAGCTTGCTGCGGTTGACGACGAAGGCGCGCTTGTTCTTGGCGACGTTCTTGACCAGCAGGGTCTTCTTGCCCTTCTTGATGACGATCCGGTAAGACGTGATGCCGGCGCCGCCGTTGGACTTCGGTGCCGTCCATCGCACGGCGCGCTTCTTGGCCTTGACCTTGCCGGTGACCTTCAGGCTGCGGACCTTGCCGGGCTTGGTCACCTGCTTCGGTGCCGGCTTGACGACCGGTTTCGAGGGGAACAGGCTTGAGAACACGACGTAGGAGTTGTTCGTGGGCCCGGCGTTGTAGCGCGCCACGACGAAGTCGCCCGAGGGCAGGAAAGCGAGTCCCCCCGGCCCTTCGACGCCGCTGACCGGACCGCTGAGGATCTTCAACGGCGCGGCCGCGCCACTGGCATTCGACGCGAAGACGCGGACCGAGCCGTCCTTCTCCGCGATATGAACGCGCCCCTGACTGTCGGTATCGATGCCGAGCGAGATCTCCGGCAACGCGCCCGTGATCACCTGGATCGGAAGGGCCGCGCCGTCGGCCGAGGTGGCATAGGCGCGCACCTGGACGCCACCATCCGCGACCCACACCCGTCCGTTCGACACCTTGATGGCACTGATGCCGCTGACCCCGGTGACGCTGCGCTTTGCCGTGACAGGGGGACTCACATTGGAGTCGTAGACCTGATAGCCGCCATCCTTGCGAACGTAGATCTCCGTTCCGGCGACGTCGATGCCCCACGCCTTGCCGGCGCCGGTCGTGAACGACTTGAGGGGTGGCACGTCACCGGAGGCCTCTGGCGGGAAGACCAGCACGATGCCGTTCTGGTTCACGACGTACAACAGGCCGTTGGCGTCGAAGGAGACGTCGCTCGGGCTCACCAGGCCGGTCGAGGGCCCGGCGATGATCCGAAGCGGTGTGGAGGTGCCGTTGGCGTTCTTCGCGTGGACGACGATCGAATTGTTGTTCTGCGAGGCGATGTACACGTTTCCTTGAGCGTCCGCATCGACTCCTGCGGGTCCGTCGAGGCCGCCTCTGACGGTCTTGATGGGCGGGGGGTCAATATTGACGGCGGCGCTGGCCGGGCTCGCGGCGGTGAACGTCGCGGCGACGAGTGCACTGGTCACCCCGAGCGCGACGGCCTTGGGCAGAAGCCGGTGAGTGAACATGGACTACTCCGATCCGTGCGGGAATCGTGGCCCCGCGCAGGCTCAGGAGCACGAAGCCCCGACGGTGAGACACGATCCAGCGTGATCCGCCCAGCATGCCCGCAACCGGCCTCCGGGCGCCAGAGGGCGACCGGAGCTGAGGAGCCCCGGTCGCCCTCTGGGTTTGGGCGGAATCACTTCTTGACGCGGAAGTTCTTCTTGACCTGGGGTCCATAGCCCTTCTTGTTCTTGGCCTGGATGTAGACCGTGTTGACGCCCTTGCGCAGCTTGCTGCGGTTGACGACGAAGGCGCGCTTGTTCTTGGCGACGTTCTTGACCAAGAGGGTCTTCTTGCCCTTCTTGATGACGATCCGGTAGGAGGTGATGCCGGAGCCGCCGTTGGACTTCGGTGCCGTCCATCGCACGGCGCGTTTCTTGGCCTTGATCTTGCCGGTGACCTTCAGGCTGCGGACCTTGCCTGGCTTGGTGACCTTCTTCGGCGTGGGCTTGGCGGCCTTCGGGAACAGCGTCGAAAACACCCGGTAGTTGTCCTGGTTGAAGCCCGCCACGGCGAACGCGTCTCCACTCAGGATGGTCACACCGGTCGCACCCTGCACCCCGCTGGCCGGACCACCGAGAACCTTCAACGGCTGATCCGCCCCGCTGGCACTCGGGGCGAAGACTCGAACCGTGCCGACGAAACTCGTGACGTAGATGCGTCCGGCGCTGTCGGCGTCGAGGCCGTTCGCCTCCGACACCGGCAAGGCGTTGGTGACGGTCTGGAGGGGAGTCGCCGCGAGATCGGCCGACGGTGCGTAGGAGCGCAACTGGGTCCCGCTCGGCGTCCAGATCTTGCCGTCCGTGACCTTGAGCGCCCGGCCTGCGCCGAGGCCGGTGACGGCGCGTTCAGTGGGTGCCGGAAAGCCCGAGGCCGACAGCGCATAGACGTTGTAACCAGCGTTCTTGCGGACGTAGATCTCACCGCCGGCGATGTCGATCGCCCAGGCAGAACCGGGGCCGGTTCCGAAGCTCTTGACCGGTGCCACGTTGCCGTTGGCTCCCGGAGCGAACACCCGGACCGTGCCGTTCAGGAGTGAGACGTAGAGGAACCCGTTGGAGTCGATCGCCACATCGCGTGGCGCTGTCAGCCCGGTGTTCGCGCCACTGAGTCTGCGTAGCGAGACCGATGGTCCGGTGGCGTTCTTCGCGTGGACGACGACCGAGTTGTTGTTTTGTGAGGCGATGTAGATGTTGCCGGCGGCGTCATCCTCGATGCCGATGGGGCCGCTCAGCTCACCTGAGACGGTCTTCGTGGGCGGTTGGTCCACGTTGACGGCCGCCTGTGCTGGTGCGGCGGCCGCGATCAGGCCGGCGACGAGCGCGCCGGTGGTGCCGAGCGCGAGCGCCCGGAACTGGGTCTTCCGATGATTCATGGTCTTCTCCGATTCATTGTGGAAGCTGCGGGCTTCCAGCTGAAAAGAGCCGGAAAGACGGGGCTTGAGACGCAGGCGTACCCTCATTCGGTGACGTATCTGCGCTATGTGGCCCTGGGGGACTCGTTCACGGAGGGTGTCGGCGACCCGGATGCAGGCCTGCCAAACGGGGTGCGCGGCTGGGCCGATCGCTTCGCCGCCGCGCTCGACCGGGCTCAGGGTGGTGGGCTGGCGTACGCCAATCTGGCGATCCGCGGCCGCAAGCTGTTGCCGATCATCTCCGAACAGCTCGAGCCGGCGCTCGCGCTGGAGCCCGACCTCGTGACGATCTATGCCGGCGCGAACGACATCATGCGCCCCAAGGTCGACCTGGACGGCATTCTCGCGGTGTACGACCTGGCGATCGGCCGACTCGTCGCCTCGGGTGCCCACGTCGTCCTGTTCACGCCGGCCGACCCGGGGGATTCGCGGATCTATGCACTCGTGCGTGAGCGGTTCGAGACGTACTGCGAGGCGATGCGCGCGGTGGCGGCACGGCACGGTGCCACCTTGGTCGACTACTGGCAGATTCGCGACTACCGCGACTCACGGTTGTGGGACGCGGACCGGATGCACATGTCGCCGGCCGGTCACCAGCGGATGGCGATCGCGGTGCTGGAGGCGCTGGGAGTCGAGCACGACCTCGAACCGTTGCCGTTGGCCGATCCGCCGGTGTTGACCCTGCGCGAGCAGATCGTCGAGCATGCGCGTTGGGCGGTCCAGTACCTCGGCCCGTGGATCAAGCGTCGCGTCACCGGCCGCTCCAGCGGCGACGGCCTCTCCCCGCGCTACCCCGAACTCGCGCCGCTGTCCTGACCTGCGGTACCGGGGAGCAGCGACTCAGCCACGCAGTTCGCGCTCGACGGCGGTCCAGCGGCGGGCGCGCGCCTTGATGACGGTGCCGCCCAGGAGGGACTCGAGCTGATCGGCGCGAGTGTCGATCATCTCGCCGGCCTCACGGCCGACGTCGGTGAGCAGTCTCACCGCGACGGTGCCGTCGTCGCGGATCGTCCAGCCGCCGACGATCTCGCCGTCCTTCCACACGGTCGGACCCGAGTTGCCCACGTTGTCGAAGACGTGATCGGCATGCGGGCCGAGGTACCAGTCGCGGTGCTTCCAGCCCATCGTCGTGGGGTCGAGCGCCGGGAGCAGGGCGACCCAGGGTGCGGTCTCGGGTGTGGGTTCTTCGTCGCCGGCCAGCACGATCGCGGGGCCCTGGTCGGTCGTGACCTCGGTGACGCCGATGGCGGCGAGCGCCTTGGCCGTCGCCGTCTTGGTCCAGCCGGTCCACCACTGCAGGTCCTCGGGCCGGGCCGGGCCGAACCGCGCGAGCCAGCGCCGGGCGACCTCGATCTGCGCCTCCTCCGGCTCTGGTGCCGGCGGGAGGTCCGGGTGCCACGTGCTCATCCCCGACCATCGGAAGTTCGTGGAGGCCCACGAGCCGGCCGGGCGGGCGCGGACGACGTGCCCCTCGGCGGACATGACGGTCAGCAGGCGGCTGGCGATCGACTGTTTCGTCGCGTACTTGGTTCCGGCGCCGATCTCGATGCGCGTGGCCAGCAGGGGATCGGCGTTCACCAGGTCGGCGGAGCTGAACTCGCCGAGTTCGGCGTAGGCGGCCAGCGCGACGGCATGTGCCCGCGCGAGCCACGCGTCGGCGTCGTCAATGCCGGACTCGGCGATCATCTTGGCCAGCTTGCGGTACTCGGCGCGCGCGACCGTGTGGCGTGAGGCGGCCAGGCAGGCGGGCGCCAGGTCGGTCGGGACGGCGAACACCGTCCGGCGCATCGCCAGGACTCGCGTGAGGGTGCGGTCGGCGTACAGGGCGCGCTCGACCTCGCTGATCTGCGGGTCGCGCATGCGGGCCAGGGCCGACAGCATCATCGACGCCGGATCGGTGCTGTGCAGTGCGACGAGAGCTTCGGTCACTGCCTCGGGAGTCGTCGTCGGTACGGCCAACGCGTGGCGCACCCCGAGTCGCCGTCTGCGTTCGGCCGTGTCCAGGTGCGTCACGTGCCGACCTTAAGCGATCCCGCCGACCCGCTGGCAGTGACGTTTGCGGGGTTCTCCTCGGCGTGTCGCCCCTCGAACGTCACTGCCAGTGGATCGGGTCGGTCAGCGGAGGGCTTCGCGGACGGGGATCAGTTTGGCGTCGGCCTCGGCCAGTTCGTCGGCGGGGGAGGAGTCGGCCACGATGCCGCAGCCGGCGAACATCCGGACCGTCCGTCCGTCTTCGCCGACCTGCGCCGACCGCAGGCCGATGCCCCACTCGCCGTCGCCGGAGGCCCCGATCCAGCCGACCGGTCCGGCGTAGCGGCCACGTTCGAGGCCCTCGATGTCGGCGATCAGGGCGACGGCCTCGGCGGTCGGCGTGCCGCCGACCGCGGCGGACGGATGCAGCGAGGCGACCAGCGCCAGTGCGCCCGAGTCATCACGCAATACGCCCGTGACGTCGGTCGCGAGATGCATGACGTTGGGCAGGTGCAGCACGAACGGCGCTTCGGGTACGAACATGGCGGTGCAGTGAGGTGCGAGGGCATCGGCGACCGATCTCACGGCATATTCGTGCTCCTCGAGGTCCTTGCTGGAGCGCGCCAGGGAGGCAGCCAGCGCCAGGTCGCGTGCGTCGTCGCCGGTGCGGCGGATCGTGCCGGCCAACACGCGCGAGGTGACGAGGCCTCCCTCGAGACGTACGAGCATCTCGGGCGTCGAGCCGAAGAACCCGTCCACGTGGAAGGTCCAACAACTCGGGTAGCCCGCGGCCAACCGCGCGAGGGGCGAGCGCACGTCGATCGGCTGGTCGAACTCGGCATCGACCGACCGGGCCAGGACGACCTTGTCCAGGTCGCCGGCCTGGATGCGTTCGACGGCGCGCTCCACGGTGGCCGACCAGAGGCTCCGGCGGTCATCGTCATCGATGTAGCGCGTGCCGACGGGCACGGACGGTTCGCGCGGCGCGAGATCAGCGGACGCCGACAGGGCCCGGCCGATCGTCGTGGCCCAGCTGCGACCGTCGCGACGGCCCACGATGACCTCGGGAACGACGAGCGTCGACCCGGTTTCCCCGGCGAACGTGAAGCTTCCGAACGCCACCAGTCCGCTGCCGGGAAGCTCCACCTCGTCGCGTACGACGGCCGAGGCGACGGTTTCAGCCCACCAGTCGTCGGCGGCATCGAATCGGTCACTGCCGTCGGGCGAGAAGGTGAGGGCACGCCCCCAGCCAACCACGCCGTCACCGCCATGGACCCACGCCAACGCGTCGGAGGAGGGGGGCAGCAAGGTCAGCAGGTCACCCGGGTCGGCGATCTCGCGGGACCGAACGACGAGCGGTTCGGACCGTCCGTCGGTCGCCAGCGTGCTCACTCGCTCCACCTTACTCGGCAGTTGGAGCCCCGCCTGAGGGCCTGTCGGATTCCCCGGTTGAGTGGGTTTCCGGTCACAGATCGTGGGAAACTTCCCACGATCTGTGACCGATTCCCCGGTTCACCGGGGAATCTGCACCCCAGCAGACCGGGTCGACGCGAGGCGGAAGCCCCGCGTGAGAAGGTGGCTCCATGAGAGCAGGACTGGACAAGGATCCTCGCGACGTGGCGCGCATGTTCGACACGGTGGCGGCGCGTTACGACCTCACGAACGACGTCCTCTCAATGGGGCAGGACCGCCGCTGGCGCAAGAAGGTCGTCGCGATGGTCGACCCGCGCCGCGGCGAGCGCATCCTCGATCTGGCGGCCGGAACCGGCACCTCCAGCGCACCGTTCGCCGAGGCAGGTGCCTTCGTCGTCCCGTGTGACTTCTCGACGGGGATGCTCGAGGTCGGCAAGCAGCAGTACCCCGGACTCTCGTTCACGGCCGGCGACGGCATGCGACTGCCGTTCGCCGACGGCGTCTTCGATGCGGTCACGATCTCGTTCGGCCTGCGGAACATCCACGATCCGTTGCAGGGCCTGCGTGAACTCCTGCGCGTGACCCGTCCGGGAGGCAGGATCGTGGTGTGCGAGTTTTCGACCCCGACGTGGCGCCCCTTCGAGACCGTGTACTCGAACTACATCATGCGCGCGCTGCCCGAGATCGCCAAGCGCACGTCCTCGAACCCGGAGTCGTACGTCTACCTGGCCGAGTCGATCCGGTCGTGGCCCGATCAGCGCGGACTCGCGATCCGGATGTCCGAAGCCGGTTGGGGACCGGTGACGTGGCGCAATCTGAGCGGTGGGATCGTCGCGCTGCACCACGCCGAGCGCCCTGTCTGACCTTCGCGCGACCTGAGATTCCGGCCCGAAACTGTTACTGGCCGGTAGGCACGACACTTAGTGTTGCCTTACTCACACTGCGGTCCGGCAGGGTCATACAGTGAAGTCACGTCTACCTGTGAAGTTATTCACAAGGTCTCATCGAGTGTGACTGGAGGTGCCGTGAACGAGTACATCCCGATCTTGGTACTGGGTGGGTTGGCCTTCGCCTTCGCACTGTTCAGTGTCGGCATCGCACCGTTCACCGGACCGGCCCGCTACAACCGGGCCAAACTCGACCGTTACGAGTCGGGCATCGAGCCCAGCCCGCTGCCCGACGGCGGCGGCAAGGTCTCCATCAAGTACTTCTTCACGGCGATGATGTTCATCGTCTTCGACATCGAGATCGTGTTCCTCT
>CAYYQO010000130.1:0-9328 GCA_964473845.1 uncultured Aeromicrobium sp. | reverse complement strand
GTGCACGGCCCCCGTGTTTGCGCAGGTCACCAGGCACCGATTCATGTTAGGGTCGGTCGCCACTGGCCCTACCGCCTGAGGCGGATCGAAACGCTTCCCGTTACCAGGCTTGAGTCCTTCGTTCCAGTCGCCACTGGCCCTACCGCCTGAGGCGGATCGAAACTCGGAGCCGGTCTTGGTCATCTTCTTCACAAGGTGTCCGTCGCCACTGGCCCTACCGCCTGAGGCGGATCGAAACCATTCTCAAGTCGAGTTTTGAATGCTTTGGCTGCCGTCGCCACTGGCCCTACCGCCTGAGGCGGATCGAAACGCGAATACACCCCAATGGTTGAAGTATATTCTGTCGCCACTGGCCCTACCGCCTGAGGCGGATCGAAACCTCCCCGATCGTGCAACTCAATCGCCCTATTCGGGTCGCCACTGGCCCTACCGCCTGAGGCGGATCGAAACTAGACGATGACTGACCACGACGCCGAGTTCCCCTGTCGCCACTGGCCCTACCGCCTGAGGCGGATCGAAACGCTTGTGGACGTCACCGTCACAGAACTGCTTGGCGTCGCCACTGGCCCTACCGCCTGAGGCGGATCGAAACCTGCTTGCTATCGAGCGGAGTGATTGTTGCCTGGTCGCCACTGGCCCTACCGCCTGAGGCGGATCGAAACTCGAGTACGACCCCTTCGCTTTGACGCGTGCGTTCGGTCGCCACTGGCCCTACCGCCTGAGGCGGATCGAAACCCGTCGCCAGCCAGTCTTCCAGTCGACAACCTCGTCGCCACTGGCCCTACCGCCTGAGGCGGATCGAAACTGTACTTCGCCCAGCGCGTCCACTTGATGGTTTTTGTCGCCACTGGCCCTACCGCCTGAGGCGGATCGAAACTCACCGGCTCCTTCGGTTCCTTGGGAGGATCCGTCGCCACTGGCCCTACCGCCTGAGGCGGATCGAAACGTAAGCGTCAGCATGTAGACGCCCTCATCATCGTCGCCACTGGCCCTACCGCCTGAGGCGGATCGAAACATTCCCGATGACGTACGGGAGGTACACGAGACCGAGGTCGCCACTGGCCCTACCGCCTGAGGCGGATCGAAACGACACTGTCATCGTCAGCTTGTGGACGTCACCGTCAGTCGCCACTGGCCCTACCGCCTGAGGCGGATCGAAACGTTTGGCCCTCATAGCCCGGCTGGGCTACCCAACGGGTCGCCACTGGCCCTACCGCCTGAGGCGGATCGAAACTGTCCAGCAACACTCCATCACGGAAGAAGCTCACGTCGCCACTGGCCCTACCGCCTGAGGCGGATCGAAACGTGGACGCCGGCTCGGAGGTCACCCTTAACCTTTTGTCGCCACTGGCCCTACCGCCTGAGGCGGATCGAAACGGCTTCTCGACTGAGATCGGCGTACCGATATCAGTCAGTGTCGCCACTGGCCCTACCGCCTGAGGCGGATCGAAACCCTTGGGTTCCGATATCGAGTACGCTGTGGCGCGGGAATGAGGGAGGGCACAACGCGATGGCTTGGGTGCTGGTGCATCACGTCGGACGGGCCGACTTGGCACTTGCACGGGCCGGCGGACAACCGTTTCGTCCCGTCGTCGCGAACCGGGTCGAAGCGGCCCGTACTCACGAACTCGGCAACGACGCGAACCTGCTGTCCGATGGGCAGTTCACGACCGGGGCGGCCGGCGGGTTGACCGACCTGAGCACCGGCCGCCACCATCGACCGCTGTCGTGGTTGACCGAACAGGTCACCACCCACCACGTCGACACGGACCAGCGCACGGACGTGCATCTGCGGCTGGTGTCAACCGAGGACACCCGTGGCATCGCCGAGGCTCTCGCCGGCGCGATTCGGGCCTTCGGCTCCGCGGCGTTGGCCGGCGGTGACCACTGGCGATTGGTGACGATCGAACATGCCACCGTCGAGATCGCCGACCCCACCAGCGCACTCAGCGCCGCCCGGCGCATCGCCTTCCACCATCGGGACGACCGGATCGCCATCGAACTCGAACACGGCGCCACCCGGCTTGCGATGAGCCTGGTCGCCGGACTCACCGATGCCAACGCCGATTGGGTCGGACTGCTGCGCCGCCCAGACCGCGGCATCGACGAAGTCGGATGGCGGCCGCGGCGGCTCGAGGACGACCTACTACGCTGGATGTTCCGACTCGGCATCCCGCCCGAACCCGCGATGCTCGACCGCTCCGGGCTTCCTGCGGACCAGAAGTCCGCGATCGACGCCTACACCACGCCCCTGCGCCGCGCCCGCCTGTGGTCCTCCCAAGAACCCCTCACGACGCTGGCGGAACTCACCGAGCATGTGCGCGCCTGCGTTCGCCGCGACGACAGCACCGGCGGCATCCCCGTGCGTCGTTGGATCGAAGAGAACTACCGCGCGATGTTGCGCGACGACCAGCCCAACCGACTTGACACCCTCGACGGCTGGCGCATTCGAACGGGACCGACGGACACATCGGTGGCGGCCACCTTGGGAGTGAAGGTCGCGGCCATCGCCGAGCAGACGCTCGAACCGCGGCAAGCCAATCGTCACGACCGAGGGACCAACTACCACCCCGACGCGCCCGCGATCCTCGCGCAAGATCTGACCCACGCCGATCATTGGCTCGTCGGGCAGAACACCCGCGCTTTGGCGTCGAATGCCGCCGCATCGGCTCACGACTATCGTCCGCTCTCGGAGTCGACGATGAGGCGCATCGGCCGCTGGACCCTGCCGGATCTGCCGACCACCGCCGAGCCGCTGCCCTCACTGTCCATGCCGTCACGGCGGATCGCGATCGTGCAACCGGTGGGCGATCCTGCATCTGCGCGCGCCTTCGCCGAGCGGTTGCAGAACGCCGAACGGCTGTTGGCCGAAGGTATCCTCGGGCACGGCGCTGTCCTCGGCGCGGACGTCCTGTGGATCACTTCGGATGAACACGGCGCGCCCGCCGACCATGAAGCCTTCGCCCGTGATGCGTGGCAGTCACCCGGTCAGTTCGCATCGGCCGCGGTTCACCCCGTCACCCTCGCGCCACACACCGACATCACTGCGAGGGCCGTCGACGACTGGCTCTGCGGCCTCGACCGTGACCCCGAGGCCATCGTGGTCACCACGTCCGGCCGTACCGCCCACACCGTCGCGGCCTACGCCGCCGCCGTCGACTTCGGTCGGGCCCGAGCAGTGCCCGTCCTTCTCGACATTACCGAGGCCACCAGCAACGAACCCGTATTCCACCCGGCCGGATTCGGCCCCGGCGCCGATCGACTCTTGGCCACGATCGCCTGGCAGGTCTTCACCTCGGCCTTCTCCTTGGATGCGGCCGCACGTCTGTTGTCGGTCGGGACCGCCGAGCAGGGCGAACTGGCGGGGCAGATTCGTACCCTGATCCGGTGGCTGCGGTCCACCCCGCCGACCGCACCAGGCTCGAATCTCGGGCCGTACGTCGCCGACCACCTGCAATTCCACGCGGGTCTGCTCGACCTCGTTCCGGAACCGTCACCCGACTGGGCAGGTGTCCATCTGGTCGTCGCCGCCCGCGGCCTGCCGCGGGTCCGCACGTTGCGCGAGGCAGGAATGACCGAGCGTGAACGCAACGTGATCGACAAGGTGCTGCGGATGCGCGACGACCTGCCCATGGGCCACCGAGAAGACCTCGACCCGGTGAAGATCGCCGCCGCCCTTCGCGATGCCGACCGCGCCTGGCGACGGCGCCGCTGCGATGGCAGCGCGGAGCGACACCTTGCGAGCCTCACCCGCCTGCGAGCCTCGTCCGGCATCGCCTGATCTTCGAGCGCGGCGGGTCACTCGTGAGCGATCGCGACGACGCCCTCCCAATCCTCCACCGCGAAGTCCACGGCGGGGAGCAGGAACTCGGTCAACTCCAGCGCCTCGGTCTCCCGTCCCGCAATGATCAGGTCGCACACGACCGTGACCTCACTCGGTGACAGACGATCCACCACGAGTCGACCACGCGCGCGGCTGAGCCGCAGTGCGAGTTTGGCATCGGAAATTTCTCTGGTCATGTCAGTCCTTCCCACGAATGGAATGCGGCAACTGGTCGACCGTTCCCGGCCTCCTCGCGTGATCGCAATGCGCGGACCGTTCGCTGCGCGGAGTCACTACGCGATCGGCGGAAGGTCCTTCGAATCGGGCATGGGCAGAGTCGGCAGCACCTGGTCGTCGCCGGCGACCGGCTCGGCCACCGTCTCGCCGGTGAGGATGGCGAACGCGCCGTCGTGTTGCTGTTGGATGCGTGCACGTTCCTGACGGGCGGTCCGCACCTTCTGGCTGACCGCCGCGAAGTTGCGCTCGGCCTCCTGATGCAGCCGCGAGGCCGCGACTCGTTGACCGTGGGTCCGCTTCCTCACCTGATCGATCAGCGCTTCTTCGCGCCTGGCGAGCCACGGGTCGAGCAGGTATCCGGTCCCCTCGTCCAAGCCGGCGACCTGGGCGTCCACCTCCCGACGAATCTCCTCACGCAGCGCTTCGAAGTCGAACACCGGGGCCAAGGTCGGATGGTCGACGGGGCGGTACTCCTCTGGCGACGTCCTGAAGTCGTCCGGATCGCCCGGAGCACTGCGATCGATCATTCCGGTCGGCTCGCGTGGCGTGAACAGTCCCATGATGAATTCCTTCGCTCTCGTGTGGGCAGGGTCTCGGTGGCGTGGTCAGTGCGCCTCGGTGGACGGTGTGTTTGGTCGGTCAGGGGTCTCGGGAGTCCACGACCAGACGGGCCGGTTCTGGAGATGCTCGGTGACCCACGGGGGCACCGTGAACAACGACCGGCTCAGCAGGGCCTGCGGCGCCGGCATCCCCGACGACTGCCGCTGCCACGCTCGGATCCAGCCCCGGCGATACGTCGCACCGCGGCGTTCGGCCAGATTGAGTTCGCGCGCCACGCGTCGGACCGCGACGTCTCGGGCGGCGAGGATCTGCGCGATCAGGCGAGCGCGTTCAGCCTCGCCCCCCTCCACCTTCGCGCGGGCCGCAGCGACACGTCCCTCCGCCGGCGCCACCGCCCGCCGGTGATGTTCGCGCCGGCGCCGGATCGCGACCTGCTCGTCGGTGTCCCCGCTCTCCGCCGGACCCCGATGGGACAGGACCTCGGGCTCGGTGGGCACCGCGGCCAGTGCCGCCTCGGCCGCCTGGAGTTCGGCCCGCGCGTCGGCACGGACTCGATCGATCTCGTCCAGTCGTGCACGGCGCGGCGCCTCGATCGCCTGGGCCTTCAGCAGTTCTTGGTTCGCGATCTCGTCGAACGAACTGCGCCGCATCTCCAGCCACATCGTGACGGCTTGCGGCTCACCGCCATCGTCGTCCTCGTCACGCCACGCCACTCGCTCGTCGCGAGCGTCATCGCGCCCGTCACGACGTCCGGCCATCCGATCGAGCAACCGCCACAGCCGCGGATACGGCAGCGGCGCCTCACTCTGGCGGGTCAGGTGATCGGATGCCAGGGGCTCGACGTCTGTCTGGGGCATGTCAGTTCTCCTTCTTTGTCGTGGGTTCTCTCGTGTCGGAGTCGGTGCCGGTCACGACATCGAGGTCCTCGCGGACCAACCCGGTCGCCGCTGGGTTCGCCAGCTTCTCGGCAATGCGCAATTTGGCGTAGGTGCGCAGATCGGCGATCACGTGACGGACTTCGGTGATCGCGTCCTGCTCCACCTGATTCACGTCCTTGAGCGTGTGCGCGGAGGTTCCCAGTGCGCGCCACTTCGTGACGTACTCGGGCTCCAACGACTCCAATTGCTTGCCCAGCCGAGCGAGAGCCACGCGGGCACGCATCAACGTCTTGAGTGCGGGGTTGCCGAAGCGCCAGCCAGCGATCGCGGCCCCCACCCCCACGGCGCCGTAGACGAGGAGCAGCATCGCCGCCGAGCCGATCTCGCGGGTCCATGTCGACTTGAGGGCGGCTATCTCCTGCGGGGCGGCGACCATGCGCAGGATGAACATCCCGACGCCGAGCGCCACCCAAGCGACGATCAGCGCTCTCAACCAACCCGTCCAGTTCGCCTCCTCCGCCCGCGCCACGGCCCCCGCATCGTAGGCCAGCACGGCCGACAGCACCGCGATGATGGCGGCGAAGGCCAGTGAGTAGCCCGAAGCTGCGCCCAGCACTCGATCCAGGCTGGGCTGTATCAAGAATGCGTCGGCGCCAGCCCCCGCCACCACGACGAGTTGGGCCAGGGCGAAGTTCCAGCGCCAGGCCCCGACCGACCAGGATGCGGCTGCCGGGTCGCGCTGGCGATCGGACCCGGTCCGCGCGATGGATACGTCGATGGGTTCCGCGATGGCATCAGGCCACGTCGCGCCGGTCATCGGGGCGCCGAGCGCGTGGTTTGTGTCGTTGACGTCCTCGAAGCGGGCACCGGTCACGGTTCCTCCTGGATGGGGTCGGTCGGTCATGAGAGGGGATCGATTCGGGTCGTTCGGTTGGTGGCGGCTGCGGACGGATCCAGCGATCCGTCGTCGCGGCGATCGGGCGTGAATTCCCGAAAATGCGTACCGACACCCGTGGTCTCGACACGGGCCGACGCCACCCCGGCCTCGACCAACAAGGCCTTGACCCGCGCGGCGCGCGCCCGGGACAGCCGCAGACGCCCTTGTTCGCTGCCGGCGCTGGCAGTCGTGCCGACAACACGGATGCGCTGGCCCGGGCGCTGCTTCAGCCAGTTCGCGAGGGATCGGACCTCACGCCTCGCCGCCCTTTCGTCGACGAACCTGGTGGAGTCGCCCACGAAGGCCAACGGGCTGCTCTGGTCGTAGACGGTGCCGGACGCCGAGAACTCCGGCCGTTCGGGCAGTTCCACGGGCGCCACGGTGAACTCCGTCGACGGTCCCTCTCCGGACACGGGTCGGCTCGTCACCTCCACGGTGGCGCCCACCGCGCCCACCGCCGCTGCCCACAACTGCTCGACCTGGTGGCGGTGAGCCTTCGACAGCGGCGGCTGGGTTCCCGCCGCGTAGCCCAAGGATTCGAAGGTGACCGTGTACCCGGTGGCCTCGATGCCGCTCGTGGTGGCGAAGAATTCCGCGACCTCGGCGGGATCGGCCCCCAGCATTCCGGGCGCGGTCATCTGCAGACCCCCGCTGTCAGCCAGTCCGCTGTCGCTCACCACGATGTTGCCAGTGTTCGCGCCGCGGGCGCGCAAGGCATCGACCGCCACCGCGATCGCGCCTTCGAGGTCGGCGCCATCGGCATCGGCCTCGAGCCCGCCGATGGTTTCACGCACCGCACGCACGGAGATGCCGACCGAGTCCGAACGAACGGTGTCGTTCGCCTCGTTCAACTCGAATACCTTGTCGAGTTCGACCTCGGGAGTACCGTCCACCCCCACGAGCACAATCGGCTCACCGGCATCGACCGCAGCCTCGACGCGGCACAGCGCATCGGCGCTCACATCCACCGCAGGGAAGTTCGCATGGGCCGCGACGACCAGTGCCGTGGGTTGACCGGCGTTCTGTTCTCCGCAATCGGCGGCCCCGTGCGGCGTGGTCTCGACCGCACAGGCAGTGAGGCCGGCGCCGAGACCAACGGTGGCGATCAGGCGGAGGAAGTGCTTCATGGTGGCTCCTGTTCCATTCATGTATTCCGTTAGACGATTCCCGACGCGGCTTCGGCGGTGTGACGTGATCTTCATGCGGTCCTCACCCACGACGTGGCGAGTTCGGCCAACTTGGCAGTGGCTCCCTCGACGACGCTCGCGCGGCGATCCGGAGGAAGATCGTGGGCGGCGCGCGCGAGGATCCGATTGCGATGACCGAGCGTCGACCTGATCGCCACGCGGTCTTCGATGAGCAGCGTCAGTGCCGTGCTCGCGACCTTCGACGCCGCCCGGTCATCGCACGCTTTCGGCTCGTCGCAGACATGCGCGATGGCACAGGCGCCCATGGCCGCGAGCGCCGCGCGCCACTCAGCGATGGCCAACTGATCGGGAGCCGCAGGGGCGATCGACTCCAACGTCAGTCCACCGCCCTCGAATTCCCCGTCGCCGATGGGGGCCATCGCCACCTCCGCCGACTCCTCACGGCACAGGTCAGCCCACACGCAGGAGACGACCTTCGCGACGTAGTTCGACGAGACCTGACGCGCTGAACCGTTCATCAGTTTGATCACGGTCATCGACACCACGTCGTCCACGTCCGAACTCGGAATCATCCGCGCGGCAGCGCGCCGGGCCATCGTGAAGCACCGCATGATCTCGTCGTCGCTGATCGATGTTGCGGGCGCCGCACTCAGGACGTTGACGGTCGCGTCATCGAGCGGCCTGCCCGAGTCCTCGCCCAGCAAGCGCTCGTGTCCGGCGGGATTCAGTTCCGGCCACGTGCCCAGGGTCGCGAGGTGACGGAGTACGCGATGTCGCGCCGCGCAGGCGGACTTCTCGTCGATGGTCGAGTAGGCCCGGCCCCGTCGCTGCTCCGGCAGCACGGCGCGGGTCGCGACGGCGATCGCCTCGGCCTCTCGCAGGGTCTCGTGTGCCAACGGCACCAGGCCGCCCACCAGCGTCTGCATCGCCGCGTCCAGTTCCGGCTGGAAGGACGGATCGATCCCGTCCTTGGCCGCTTGGATCGCCTCGGCGACGATCGTCGGGGTTAGCGCGACTGAGGCGAGGTAGAGCGCGCCAGCGGCGGCCGCCTCGGCCTTGATGTCCCTGAAGTGGGTTCGACGCACCTGCGGATTGCACAGGGCAGAGGAGAGGGAGCGGATCGCATTGAGCCGAAACTTCCGTTTGGCGTCAAGCGATCCAACCGCGGCGACGTGGGCGGCGGCTTGGATGAAGTAAGACAGTTGAGTGCGCATGGCCCGGGAGACTGTGAAGTCGTCGCCATGCGGTCAACGGCCAAATACTTGCACAGAACGAAAGGTCGAGTCAACTCTCGCGGCCGGGTCACCTTCCCAGAGCCCCCAACACGCCGAGCACCGCCGCGGGAGGAAGTCGGTGCGCACCCGCCCGGACACCAGCGCCACGTGGCGGACGTGACTCACTGGAACTGAAAATGCGCCGCAGGCGTGCAGAGCGTGTTTCTCTGGGGCGACGAACGACATGTCCCAGTGACCGATCCCGCCTCCCGGTCCGCCACGTCCAGACGCGCTCGTGGGCGTGGCTGGCGCGCCCGCCCGGCGGTCAACCGCACTCGCAGCACTCGCCCGGTAAGTCGGTAGGGGTCCAAGTGGTGCGAGTTGAGTCGGCGCCGACGCCCACACCCTTGTTTGCTGGCTTCGTGGGAGAAAATACAGGGGGCATGTGGCAACTCTGACAGTTTTGGTGTCACAATTGCCCGACGCTTCCATCCGTCTGTAAGGACACTCCATGACCGAGGCTTTCATCT
>CAYYQO010000129.1:0-9331 GCA_964473845.1 uncultured Aeromicrobium sp. | reverse complement strand
GGCAACTGCTCCGGCTTCTACGGCGATCGCTTCTCGGCGATGCGCGAGATGCTCGAGGGCGGCGAACTCGACTACCTGACGGGCGACTATCTCGCAGAGTTGACGATGCTGATCCTCGGGCGCGACCGGATGAAGGACGCCGGTCTCGGGTACGCCAAGACGTTCCTGCGGCAGGTGACCGAGAACCTGGCCCTGGCGAAGGAACGCGGCGTGCGGATCGTCGCGAATGCCGGCGGACTCAACCCCGCAGGTCTCGCTGCCGCGATCCGCGACATCGCGACCGAGCAGGGGATCGACGTCGCGGTGGCTCACGTCGAGGGGGACGATCTGCTGGCGCGCTCGGCCGAGTTTGGCTTCGGCGATGCACTCACCGCCAATGCGTATCTCGGCGCTTTCGGAATCGCCGATGCGCTGACTGCCGGCGCCGACATCGTCGTGACCGGCCGCGTCACGGACGCCTCCGTCGTGGTCGGACCCGCGATCGCCGAGTTCGGTTGGGGTCGCGAGGACTTCGACCGCCTCGCTGCAGCGGTCGTCGCGGGGCACGTCATCGAGTGCGGCACGCAGGCGACCGGGGGCAACTTCAGTGGCTTCCGCGACATCGACACCAGTCTCCCGATCGGCTTCCCCGTCGCCGAGATCGCCGAGGACGGCGGCCTCGTCATCACGAAGCACGATGGCACCGGGGGAGCGGTCACCGTCGACACCGTCACCGCCCAGCTGGTCTACGAGATCCAGGGCGAGCACTACCTGAACCCCGACGTCGCCGTCGACCTGACCAGCATCGAACTGAGCCAGCAGGATGCCGACCGAGTCGCCGTCACGGGGGTTCGCGGGTTCCCGCCGCCCGAGACCACCAAGGTGTGCCTCAACGCGTTCGGTGGCTTCCGCAACAGCATCGAGTTCGTGCTGACCGGTCTCGACATCGAGGAGAAGGCCGTGTGGGTCCGGGCCCAGCTCGAGGCTGCGCTGGCCGACGATCCGCCGGTCGAGATCGTGTGGGACCTCGCTCGGACTGACCGCGCCGATCCCGTCTCGGAGCCCGAGGCCGCCGCCCTGCTGCGCTGCCACGTCAAGGACGCCGACCAGAACAAGGTCGGTCGCGCGTTCAGCGGTGCGGCCATCGAACTGGCACTGGCGTCCTTCCCCGGGTTCCACGTCACCGCGCCTCCCGGTCGCGGCGCACCCTTCGGCGTCTACCGCGCCGCGTACGTTCCACAGGCCGACGTGCCGCACGTGGTCGTGCACGCGGACGGGTCCCGGACCGAGGTCCCGCCGCCCCCCGACCACTTTTGGTACGAAATCGACGAAAATTCGAGCGAGGAAGGTCGATCCCGTACCAAAAGTGGCGAGGGGACGGCGCCCGGCGGCCCGACGGCCGAGGTGCCGCTCGGCCGTCTCGTCCACGCGCGGTCCGGCGACAAGGGCGGGAACGCGAACCTCGGTGTCTGGATCCCGGCCGGACACCCGCGCCGCGCCGACGCCCACGCCTGGCTCGAGGAGTTCCTCACCGAGGCCCGCATCCGCGAGTTGCTGCCCGAGGCCGCCGACCTCCTGATCGAGGTCCACCCGCTGCCGAACCTGGCCGGCCTCAACGTGATCCTGCTCGGACTGCTGGGCGACGGCGTCGCCTCCTCGACGCGCTTCGACCCGCAGGCCAAGGCGCTCGGTGAGTGGCTGCGCGCTCGCCACGTCTCGATCCCCGAGGAGCTGCTGTCATGACCGTCTGGACCACTCCCGAACGGCAGGCCCTGCGCACGGCTGTCGAGGACTTCACCCGCGCCGAGATCGCGCCGAACCTGCCGGCCTGGGAGGACGACGGACAACTGCCCCGCGACCTGCACCGCACGACCGCGAAGGCAGGGTTCCTGGCCGTCGGATATCCCGAGGAGGTCGGCGGCGACGGCGGCGATCTGGTCGACGCCAGCATCGTCACCGAGGCGATCTTGGCGGCGGGCGGCTCGACCGGCCTCCAGGCCAGCTTGTTCACCCACTCGATCTCGACGCCGCACATCATCGGCTCTGGGACCACCGACCTGATCGACCGCTACGTCCGTCCGACCCTGGCCGGCGATCTGATCGGCTCACTCGGGGTCACCGAGCCCAGTGGCGGATCCGATGTCGCGAACCTGCGTACCCGGGCGGTCCGCGACGGTGACCACTATGTCGTGAACGGCGCCAAGACCTTCATCACCAGCGGCGTCCGCGCCGACTTCGTCACGACCGCCGTGCGCACCGGAGGCGATGGCCACGGCGGCATCAGCCTGCTCGTGATCGACAAGGACACACCCGGGTTCACGGTGGGCCGCAGCCTGCGCAAGATGGGCTGGCACTGCTCCGACACCGCCGAGCTCTCGTTCGAGGACGTGCGCGTCCCTGTCGCGAATCTCGTCGGCGAGGAGAACGGCGGCTTCTACCTCGTGATGCAGCAATTCGTCGGCGAGCGACTGGGGCTGGCGGTGCAGTCCTACGCCACCGCCCAGCGCGCGCTCGACCTCGCAGTGGCGTACGCCCGCGAGCGCGACACGTTCGGCAAGCCGCTCGTCACTCGTCAGGTGATCAGGCACAAGCTCGTCGAGATGCACTCGCGCACCGCCGCCGCCCGCGCACTGACCCGCGCCGCGATCGAGCGGTCGCTGGACACGCCCAGGACCGATCCGTCGCTCATCCTCGACGCCGTGGTGGCGAAGAACCAGGCCGTCGCCTGCGTCGAGTTCGTGGTCAACGAGGCCGTCCAGATCTTCGGGGGCATGGGGTACATGCGCGAGTCCGAGATCGACCGCCACTACCGCGACGCCCGCATCCTGGGCATCGGCGGCGGCGCCACCGAGGTCATGAAGGACCTCGCCGCGAAGCTGCTGGGGTACTGAGATGACCGCCACCGCGCCACCTGCCTCCACTTTTGGTACGGGATCCACCACGTTCGGAACGAAGAACGTGGATCGCGTACCAAAAGTGGTCGGGGTCGGGGTCGGGACGGAGGTCGCGGCATGACCGACGACCAGGTCCGCGGGGAGCGAATGGCGCGGCAGCGGCTGATCGGCGAGCCGTTCGAGTCCGCCGTCGGCGCGGTCCGGCACCTGACCGCGGTACAGGCGCAGGAGTTCGACGACGCCTGTCGGGCCGTCACCCGCCGGGTCGCGGGTCGGCCGGATCCGACTGACGTCGCGCGGGAAGCAGCCGCGGGAGCGATCGTGCGCCACCACGTGCTGCGACCCACGTGGCACTTCGTGCTGGCCGACGAACTCGACTGGCTGCTCGATCTCACGGCCGAACGAATTCATGCCCTGGCCCGCCCGCAGTACCGCACCCACGGCATCCTCGATGACCTCGACCGGTGGACCGGACTGGTCGGCGAGGTGCTCGGGGCCGCCGAGACGCCGCTGACCCGCAAGGAGATCGGCGTCGCGCTCGCCGACCGCGGCACCGAGCTGCCGAAGGGCGCCCTGGCGCATCTGACCTTCGCCGCCGAACTCGACAAGGTCGCGACGACCGGGCCGCGCCGCGGGACGTGGGACACCTTCGTGCCGTACCGCTCACGGATTCCCGAGACTGCACCGATCGACCGGGACGAGGCCGTCGCGCGGCTGGCGGAGCGCTACCTGCAGGGGCACGCCCCGGCGACTCCGCACGACTTCGCCTGGTGGTCCGGCCTGACGGTCACCGACGCGAAGCGCGCCTTCGAGCAGGTCGACCTCGAACCCCAGCAGGGTGAGGCCGTCGGGACCGCGATGCTGATTTCGCTGTTCGACGAGTACGTCATCGCCTATCGGGACCGCACGATCTACGCCGCGCCCACGGCCCGTGGCGGCACCTTGGACGTCTGGGGCGGGGATCTCGCGATCGTCGACGGCGTCGTGGTGGGCACGTGGCGCCTGCGCAAGCCGAAACGCAAGGCAGACCCGGCCACGCTCGAGATCACGGCGACCGCCCCCATCGCGGCCCGGACCCGGCAACGGCTCGAGGCCGACGCCCACCGTCAACTGCAACACCATCCGATTCCCTACGAGATCACCTGGAAGGAGGCGACACCATGACGCGAACCGCAGTCGATCCGACATCACCGGCCCATCGCGACAACCGTGAGGCCATGCTCGAACGCGTCGCCGACCTCGCCGAACAGCACGCCAAGGCGCTGGCCGGAGGCGGCGAGAAGTACGTCGACCGTCACCACCAGCGCGGCAAACTGACCGCCCGCGAACGCATCGAGCTGCTGCTCGACCAGGACACGCCGTTCCTCGAACTCGGGGCGTTGGCCGGCTGGGGCACCGACTTCACCGTCGGCGGCTCCATCATCACGGGTATCGGCGTCATCGAGGGCGTCGAGTGCATGATCATCGCGAACGACCCGACGGTGAAGGGCGGATCCTCCAACCCCGTCACGGTCAAGAAGGGCTTCCGCGCCGCCCAGATCGCGGCCGAGAACAGGCTCCCCACGATCAACCTCGTGGAGTCCGGTGGTGCCGACCTGCCGACGCAGAAGGACATCTTCATCCCCGGCGGTGCCAGCTTCCGCAACATCACCCGCGCGAGCGAGGACCGGCGACCGACCGTCGCGCTCGTCTTCGGCAACTCCACCGCCGGCGGGGCGTACGTGCCCGGCATGAGCGACTACGTCGTGATGGTCGACGGCGGCGCCAAGGTGTTCCTCGGCGGACCACCTCTGGTCAAGATGGCCACGGGCGAGGAGTCCGACGACGAGTCGCTCGGTGGTGCCCAGATGCACGCCAAGACATCTGGCCTGGCCGACTATCTCGCGGTCGACGAGCGCGATGCGATCCGCTTGGGCCGCCAGATCGTCCGGCGACTCAACTGGCGCAAGGCCGGCCCGGTGCCCGCGCAGGACTACGCCGAGCCGCTGCTCGATGTCGAGGACCTGTTGGGCATCGTGCCCACCGACCTCAAGGTGCCGTTCGATCCCCGCGAGGTCATCGCGCGGCTCGTCGACGGCAGCGAGTTCGACGAGTTCAAGCCGCTCTACGGCGCCAGCCTGGTCACCGGTTTCGCCTCGCTGCACGGCCACCCGATCGGCATCCTCGCCAACGCGCAGGGGGTTCTGTTCAGTGAGGAGGCGCAGAAGGCGGCTCAGTTCATCCAGCTGGCCAACCAGGTCGACACGCCTCTGCTGTTCCTGCACAACACGACGGGCTACATGGTCGGCGCGGAGTACGAACAGGGCGGCATCATCAAGCACGGCGCCCAGATGATCAATGCCGTCTCGAACAGCAAGGTGCCGCACCTGTCGGTCGTGATGGGTGCGTCGTACGGCGCGGGCCACTACGGCATGAGCGGGCGCGCCTACGATCCCCGCTTCATGTTCAGCTGGGTCGGCGCGAAGTCCGCCGTGATGGGACCCGCCCAGTTGGCCGGCGTCATGGAGATCGTCGCGCGCCAGTCCTCGGAGTCGAAGGGCATCCCGTTCGACTCCGAGGGTTTCGCCGGCATCAAGGCGATGGTCGAGCAGCAGATCGAGGAGCAGTCGTTGGCCTACTTCACGAGCGGCATGGGATACGACGACGGCGTGATCGACCCGCGTGACACCCGCACGATCCTGGGCATCTGCCTGTCCGCGATCGCCAGCGGGCCGATCGAGGGTGCGCGTGGCGGCTACGGGGTGTTCCGCCTGTGAACGCCGCCCTCCGGGGGACGGATCTTTCGACATTGAGGTCGTCCCAGCGACATCTTCGTACACAGATGCGTCCATCCGTGTCCGGACCTTTGTACACAGATGTCGCCCCAGCAACCCGAATGTCGAAAGATCCGTCCCCGTCAGGAGCCCGCCGATGAGTGCGATCCGCAGAATCCTCGTGGCCAACCGGGGCGAGATCGCCCGCCGGGTGTTCCGCACGTGCCGCGACCTCGGCATCGAGACCGTCGCCGTGTTCTCGGACGCGGACGCGGACATGCCGTTCGTGGCCGAGGCCGACCTCGCCGTCCGGCTGCCCGGGAACTCGCCCGCCGAGACGTACCTGCGTGGTGACCTCGTGATCGACGCCGCCCAGAAGACCGGGGCGGACGCGATTCATCCGGGCTACGGCTTCCTGTCCGAGAACGCCGACTTCGCCCGCGGGGTCGAGAAGGCCGGACTGACGTGGATCGGACCCAGCCCCGAGTCCATCGACCAGATGGGCAGCAAGATCCGCGCGAAGGAGATCATGGCGGCGGCCGGGGTCCCGATCCTCGCCGTCGACCTCGATGGCGTGACACGCGAAGAGCTCCCCCTGCTGGTCAAGGCCAGCGCCGGTGGTGGCGGTCGCGGCATGCGCATCGTCGAACGGCTGGACGATCTCGATGCCGAACTCGCCAAGGCGAAGGCAGAGGCCGAGTCCGCCTTCGGGGACGGCACCGTCTTCGTCGAGCCCTACCTGCCGCGGGCCCGCCACGTCGAGGTGCAGATCCTGGCCGACTCGCACGGCACGGTCTGGGCCGTCGGCGACCGCGACTGCTCGATCCAGCGCAGGCACCAGAAGGTGGTCGAGGAGGCGCCCGCGCCGAACTTGTCCGACAGGGCGCGCACGACGCTGCACATCGCCGCGCGCACGGCTGCCGAGGCGGTGCGTTACCGGGGCGCCGGAACGGTCGAGTTCCTGGTCGACGGTGATCGGGTGTTCTTCCTCGAGATGAACACCCGCCTGCAGGTCGAACACCCAGTCACCGAACTCGTGCACGGCATCGACCTCGTGGCCGCCCAGATCGCGATCGCCGAAGGCGAGCCCCTCGAAGGCAACGTCGGCGAACCGCGGGGCCACGCGATCGAGGTGCGCCTGTACGCCGAGGACCCCGCCGACGACTGGTCGCCCCAGACCGGCACGATCCGCGCGTTCGATTTTCCCGATTCGGTGCGCGTCGACTCGGCGGTCGAGGTCGGCAGTACGGTCGGCATCCACTACGACGCGATGATCGCGAAGGTCATCGCCCACGGTCCGGACCGCACGACCGCGCTGAGGACCCTCGTCGATGCGCTGCGGCGCGCGCGGATCCACGGGGTCGTGACCAACCGGTCGGCCCTGCGCCAGATCCTCGAGGCCCACCAGGTGCAGGTCGCCGAGCTGTGGACCTCGATGCTCGAGGAGTACGCCGACGCCTGGATCAGCACTGACGGTGGCGACGCTCTCGCCCCGGTCGCAGCCGCCCTGGCCGAGGCCACGATCGCGGCGGCGTCCTCGCCCGTGCTGGGCCGGATCCCGGCGGGTTGGCGCAACGTGCCCAGCCAGCGCCATGTGCGCGAGTACGAGGGCCACGAGCCGGTGTCGTACCGCAGCGAAGGCGCGCGCCTGGTGGTCGACGGCGTCACCGTCGTCTCGATCCGCGACGCCGACGGAGTCGAGATCACGCTCGAGTCTGATGGCGTCGTCCGGCGGTACGCCGTCACGGTCGGTGACGGCCACGTCGACGTGGACGGTCCCGACGGCTCGGTCAGCCTCACGCCCGTTCCGCGGTTCGTGGATCCGGCCGATGTGGTGGCCGAAGGCTCGCTACTGGCACCGATGCCTGCCGCAGTCACGAACGTCCTCGTCGCCGACGGGGCGACGGTCTCGAAGGGCGATCCGGTCATCGTCCTCGAGGCGATGAAGATGCAGCACACGATCGCGGCGCCCACCGACGGCGTCGTCAGCGGCCTGGCCGTGACCGTCGGCGAGCAGGTCGAGGCCGGAGCGGTCCTCGCCGTCATCGAGGAGGAAGTATGACCGTTGCATTCAGCGAGACCGAAGAACGTCGCGCGCTGCGGAAAGCCGTGGCGGCCCTGGGCGCCAAGTACGGCGAGCAGTACTTCTACGCCGCCGCGAACGAGGGCCGCAAGACCACCGAGTTGTGGTCCGAAGCGGGCAAGCTGGGCTACCTCGGCGTCTCGATCCCCGAGGCGTACGGCGGCGGAGGCGGTGACATCGGCGACCTCGCGGCGGTGTGCGAGGAACTCGCCGTCGCCGGTTGCCCACTGCTGCTCATGGTCGTGTCCCCGGCGATCGTCGGCACCGTGATCGCCCAGTACGGCACGGAGGAGCAGAAGCAACGCTGGTTGCCCGGCCTGGCGGACGGCACCGCGACCTACGCCTTCAGCATCACCGAGCCCGACGCGGGATCGAACTCACACGAGATCGTCACGTCGGGCACCCGGTCCGAGAACGGCTGGATCCTCAAGGGTGGCAAGACGTTCATCTCGGGCGTCGACGAGGCCAGTCACGTACTGGTCGTCGGCCGCACGGCCGACTCCAGGAGTGGCAAGCTCAAGCCTGCGCTGTTCATGGTGCCCACGGACGCGGACGGTTTCACGGCCCAGGAGATCGACATGGGCCTGACCAGTCCCGAGAAGCAGTTCACGCTGTTCTTCGACGACGTGCACCTGCCTGCGGACGCGCTGGTCGGCAGTGAGGACGCCGGCCTGGAGCAGTTGTTCGCAGGCCTGAACCCCGAGCGGATCATGGCCGCCTCGATGGGCACGGGCACCGCGCGCTGGGCGCTCAACAAGGCAGTCGCGTACGCCAAGGAACGGGACGTGTGGGGCAAGCCGATCGGGGCCCACCAGGCGATCGCGCATCCCTTGGCCCAACTGCACATCGACATCGAGATGACCCGACTGCTGACCCAGAAAGCCGCCGCCCTCTACGCCGCAGGTGACCTGATGGGTGCAGGTGAGGCCGCCAACATGGCCAAGGTCGCGGCCGGTGACGCCGCCGCGAAAGCGGTCGACACGGCGATCCAGACGCATGGCGGCAACGGGCTGGCGAACGAGTACGGTCTGGTCCAGGCGCTCGCATCGTCGCGGTTGTCCAACATCGCGCCGGTCAGCAAGCAGATGGCCTTGAACTTCGTCGCCCAGTTCTCGCTGGGCCTGCCCAAGTCCTACTGAGGAGCATGCATGACCGAACTCGTCCACCTTGACGTCGCCGAAGGCGTCGCAACGGTCACGCTCGACAGCGAGCACAATCGCAACGCGCTCAGCCGTCAGCTGGTCACGGAGTTGGGTGAACGGCTGGCCTCGGCAGAGGCCGACGACACGGCCAAGGTCGTCGTGGTGAGGTCGGCGCACCGGGTGTTCTGCTCGGGCGCCGACCTGTCCGAGGCCGCCGAGGGCGGTATGGAGCAAGGCGCCCGAGCCCTGGTCGACCTGCAGCGCACGATCGCGACGAGTGCGAAGCCGGTCGTGGTCGTGCTGGGCGGTCCGGTCCGCGCCGGTGGCCTCGGTCTGGTCGGGGCCGCCGACATCGTGCTCGCGGCCGAGTCGGTCACCTTCGCGCTCACCGAGGTGCGGCTCGCGCTGGCCCCTGCGGTCATCAGCCTCTCATTGCTGCCGCGACTCGATCCGCGGGCGGCAGCCGATCTGTTCCTGACG
>CAYYQO010000128.1:0-9601 GCA_964473845.1 uncultured Aeromicrobium sp. | reverse complement strand
CCCGCACCTCCCCGCGCTACTTCACCTCGGAACGCAACAGCATCCGCGTGCCGATCGCCAGCGGGATCACCAGCCAGATCGTCGACGTCACCGCGAGCTGTGCCCACATCTGGCCGGTCATGTCCGCCTCGTAGAGCGCCATGCTCGCCCACGCGTGGTCGAACCACGCACCGTTGTCGGCCCACCACTGCTGCGTGGCGGCCAGGGCACCTGAGGCGCCCGGCAACACCAGCGAGTACACGAAGTACGCGACGATCGCACCGGGCGAATTCCGGATCACGATGCCCAGCATGAGGCCCATCAGCATGCCCAGTTCGTTCGCCAGGATGATGTGCAGGAAATCGACCGCGCCGACGTTCCACGTCGCGTCGACCCCGGCGATCGACGTGCCGACGATGTTGCCGAGCGCGCCGACCGCGCCGGCGATGAGCATCGAGACCGCACCGATGATCACGGTCAGCAGGCCCTTGGCGGCCAACACCCGGCCCCGGCTGGGCACCAGCGTGAACGTCGTCAGTGCGGTGCGCTGGCTCCACTCACTCGACACCGCGAGGATCGCGACGATCGGCAGGATGATCGCCATCGGGAACCCGACCGCCGAGGCGAAGGCCTCGTACGTCAGTTCGTCGCCCGGCGCGAAGATGATGGTGGCGGCGGTCGCGAGAACGGCCAGGATGACGATGCTCGCCATCAACCAGAACCCCGACCGGGTGTCGAACATCTTGCGCAGTTCGACCTTCAGAATGCGCCGGAACGGCGTGCGGGCGGGCGCCGGGCGCGACGGCGCCGCGGCCTGCGGCGACGGTGCGACGGCGGGTGCCGTACTGGTGGTGGTCATGCCGCTTCTCCTTCGTGATTGACGGTCTCGCGCTGGCTCTCGGCGGTGAGCGCGAGGAACATCTCCTCGAGCCCGGCGCCGTCGGCGGCACGCAGTTCGGTGACGGGAATTCCGGCCTCGAAGGCCGCCAGCCCGACCTGGGTGAGGGCGGCCTCAGCCAGAACGGCCCCGCCCGCGGCCGGACGCGCCACGATGCCGGCAGCTCCGAGCGCTGCGGCGAGGGCGGCCCCATCGGCCGCGCGGACCAGAGTCCCGGCGCCGGCGAGCAGTTCGTCCTTGGTCCCCTGGGCCACGATCCGCCCGTTGCCGATCACGACCAGGTCGTCGGCGATGACCTCGATCTCGTGCAGCAGGTGCGAGGACAACAGCACCGTTCCGCCGTCGTCGGCGAACCCACGCAGCAGGTCCCGCATCCACCGGATGCCGGCGGGGTCGAGGCCGTTGGCGGGCTCGTCGAGGATGAGCACCTCGGGGTCACCCAGCAGCGCGCTGCCGATCCCGAGCCGCTGCCGCATGCCGAGCGAGTAGTTGCGGACCCGTCGACCGGCCTCGTCGGGCGTCAGACTGACCCGCTCCAGCATCTCGTCGACGCGGGTGCGCGGCAGGCCCATCGTGAGGGCGGAGAGGGTGAGGATCTCCCGACCCGTGCGGCCCGCGTGCTGCGCCGAGGCGTCGAGGAGGACGCCGACCTCGCGACCCGGGTCGGGCAGTTCGTGGAATCGGCGACCGAGCACCCGGACGTCGCCGCTGCCGGGAGGAGTCAACCCGGCCATGATCCGCATCGTGGTGGACTTGCCGGCGCCGTTCGGGCCGAGGAAGCCCGTCACCCGACCCGGGAGAGCTGTGAAGGACACGTCGTCGACGGCCTGGAACCGGCCGTAGGACTTCGAGAGGGATTGGACTGTGATCATGACCGGAACTCTCCCGCCCGAGCACGTTCCAGCGCTTCCGGCACACCCCCGAAATCACCCCTGACCCGACCCTGAGCCGCCCACGAGTGGCCTTGAGTCCTCCGGCACACCAGCTCGTCAGCAGATGCGGGCCGCCCCCATCCGTGTTCGCATGGAAGAGAAGCGAACATCCAAGGGGAAGGAACGAATCATGGGATTCGACGACAAGATCAAGAACGCCGCCGAGGACATCAAGGGCAAGGTCAAGGAAGCCACCGGCAAGGCCACCGACGATGAGAAGCTCGAGGCCGAGGGCAAGGGTGACCAGGCCAAGTCCGACCTCAAGCAGGCCGGCGAGAACATCAAGGACGCGTTCAAGAACTGACCACGGACCAACGACGAGGGCCCCGGAATCCCGGGGCCCTCGTACGCGTGGTCACGCCGGCGGCGGAGGCGTGCTACTCGGCGGCTGACCCGGCGCCGTGTACGTCGAGGCGGTGTAGGTCGGCTCGTCGGCCATCTTGGCCCGGACGAACGCGACGACGCCCGCGACACCGGCCGTCACGACCCCCACGAGCGCGAGCTTCTTGACGCGGCGGAATCGCTTCTTCTTCGGGGTCTCGACCGGCAGCTTCTCGCTGACCTCGTCGGGCAGCTTGTCGACCAGGCCGTCACGGAACTCGAGCAGTTCGGCCTTGTCCGGGAGCTTCTCGATGAGATCGTCCCGCAAGTCCAGCCACTCGGCCTTGTCGGGCAGCCGCTCGATCAGCTGATCCCTGAGTTCGCGCAGTTCGGACGCATCCGGCAACTGCTCGACAACGGTGTCGACGTGATCCTTCACGCTCTTCTTGCCCTTGCCCACAATGGCTCCTTCGCACAGAGGTCGTCGGACTCCCATCGTTGCTCACGACGCCAACTACTGCACCCCGGGAGTCTCGACGAGGACGTCGGCGGCCTCCTTGTCGGGCCGCAGTCCCCGCCAGCTGGCGTGCCGCAGGCGCCCGGCATCGGACCAGTCGCCGTGGACGACCTCCCCGACCACCTTGGGCGTCACCCAGGTCGCGTCCCCGGACGCGGCCGCCTCGACCTCGTCGACGAACGGCGACGTCTTCCGCTCCAGCGGATCGAGGATCGAACGGAGCCGCAGTCGCTCGGCACCGTTGTATCCCGTGCCCACCCGACCGAGATAGCGCAAACCCCCCTCGACGGGCACCCCGACCAGGAGCGAGCCGATGCCGCGCCCTCCGCTGCTGGGCCGCCAACCACCGATCACGACCTCCTGGGTGTGCTGGTTCTTGATCTTGAGCCAGTCCGTGGACCGCATGCCCGGCACATACGTCGAGTCGCGGCGCTTCGCGACGACCCCCTCGAGCTTGTGCCGACGGCTGAGGGCGACTGCCTCGTCGAGGGAGCCGCCGTGTGCGGGTGGCGCCTGGACCAGGTCGCCTTCGATCCCGGCTTCGGCCAGGTGTTCTCGACGCCGGTCGTACGGCTCGTCCCGCTGGGACCTGCCGCCGGCCTCGAGCAGGTCGAAGACCATGAATCGCACCGGAACGCTGGCCCGTAGCTGCTCGACCTCGGCCTGCTTCGTCACCCCCATGCGCTGCTGCAGACGTCCGAAACTGGGAACCCCTCGCTCATCGAGCGCCACGAGTTCTCCGTCCAGGACGACATCCACCCCCAGCGCGGCCAACTCCTCGACGACCTCCGGATAGCTGGCACTGACGTCGTTGTGGTTGCGCGAGAACAGCCGCACCTTCGCGCCGTTCACCACGGCGACACAGCGAATGCCGTCCCACTTCAACTCGTAGGCCCAGCCGTCACCCGAGGCATCCTGGCCGCCGGCCTGGACCGCCAGCATCGGCGGGACGAAACCCGCGCGTCCGGTGGCCGCGGCCTGCGCTGCGGGATGCTGGTCCTTCATGAGGTGGATCAGCCAGTTCTCGCCCGTCCTGATCAACGCCAGACGCCGCGCACCGCCCAAGCCGCCGCCCTCGCTGCCGTGCAGGGTCGCGATGACCTCGTGGTCGTTCCACTTCTCGAGGTCGTAGTGCCCGTGGTCCCAGATCGTGACCTCGCCGGCGCCGTACTCACCCTTCGGGATCGTGCCGGCGAACGTCCCGTACTCGAGCGGGTGGTCCTCGGTCTGCACCGCCAGATGATTGCCGGAGGCCGACGTCGGCACCCCCTTCGGCAGCGCCCAGGAGACTAGTACCCCGTCCCGTTCCAAGCGGAAGTCCCAGTGCAGCCGGCGGGCGCGGTGCTCCTGGATGACGAACGTGGGATCGCCCTGCCGCCCGACGACCACCCGGTCCGGCACCGGCTCGGGGGTGCGCCCCGCATCGCGCATCGACCGGTACTTCGCCAGCCGGTCGTTCGCCGGAGCCGCGAGCGCCGCCATCGGGTCGCCGTGCTGGACCAGCCGCTCGGGCACCTCGTCGATCGTGAGCTGGCGAAGGTCACCGTCGAGTTCGTCCCATGTCCGCGGGACAGCCACTGTCGGCTCGTCGCGCCCGCGCAACGAATAGGGAGTGATCGTGGTCTTGTTGCCGTTGTTCTGGCTCCAGTCGACGAAGACCCTGCCCTCGCGCTGGACCTTGGCCATCGTGCTGACCACCAGCTCGGGCAGTGCCGCCTCCAAGGCCTGGGCGACCTGCTTCGCGAAGGCGTTCACGTAGTCCGAGTCGTGCTCGCCGTCGAGATGCGCATACAGATGAATGCCCTTGCTGCCGCTCGTGACGGGCACGCATTCCAGGCCCACGTCGGCCAACAGCTCGCGCGCCGCGCGAGCGACCTCGGCGCACTCCGGCAGTCCCACCCCGGGGCCGGGATCGAGGTCGAGCACGAACCGGTCGGGGTGCTGCGGCACTCCCGTCGCGTCGACCTGCCACTGCGGCACATGCAGTTCCAGGGCGGCGACCTGACCTGCCCACGCGAGATCGGCCACCGACTCGAAGATCGGATAGACGTTGCTGTGCGAGCGGTGCTTGATCGAGACCCGTCGGATCCAATCGGGGGCGGAGACGGGCAAGTTCTTCTCGAAGAAGACCTGGGCGTCGGTACCCGTGCCGTTGACCCACCGTTTCCGGGTCACCGGGCGACCGGCCAGGTGCGGCAGCAGCCACGGCGCGACCTGCACGTAGTACGAGATGACTTCGGCCTTCGTGGTGCCCGTCCCGGGGTACATGACCTTGTCGCTGTTCGTGAGACGCAGCAGTCGACCGTCGACCGTCACGGTCTGTGCCGCCTGACGTGCCATGGTTCGGCCCTCCCGGCTCATACGATGTACTTCCACAGTCTGAAGGAGTGCCCGTGAACGTGCCCGACTTCTTCTCCGAGGTCGCGCTCGACCTGCACCAGCAGCCCACCACGGAGAAGACGGTTGACCTGATCACCCAGTACGCGCAGTTGGCGGCCGGGTGTGACGACGCGGGCATCATGCTCGTGCACACCCGCACCAGGATCGAGACGGCCGCCTCGACGTCGGAACGAGTGATCCGGTCCCACGAACTCCAGCGTGAACTCGACGAGGGTCCGTGTCTCGACGCCCTCGAGTCCGGCGGTAGTTATCTGTCCCCGGACGTCGTGTCGGACGAACGCTGGCCCCGGTGGGGTCCCGCGGCCGCCAACCTGGGCATCCGCAGCGCCATGAGCGTGCTGCTGGAGACCCGCGAGCGCCAGTACGGCTCACTGAACCTCTACGCCGACCAGGAGGGTGCGTTCGACTCCAGTGATCTCGCGACCGCGATGATCTTCGCCCGGCACGCCTCGATCGCGTTGGCGAACGCCCATCAGGAGCAGGGCCTGCTCACCGCGATCGACGCCCGCAAGGTGATCGGCCAGGCCCAGGGCATCCTGATGGAGCGTTTCGACATCGACGCCGACCGCGCCTTCGAGGTCCTGCGGCGCTACTCGCAGAACCACAACGAGAAGCTGCATCGCGTCGCCGCGTGGGTGGTCGAGAACCGGAAACGACCGGTCGACGAGTTCCCGGGCAAGGTCACGGTCTGACCCGGCTCAGGCCGACGACTTCTTCTTCGTCGCCTTCTTCTTGGGCTGGCTGGCCTTCTCCTCGCCCTTGCGCGCCTCCACGCTGCGGCGCAGCGCCTCCATGAGGTCGACGACCTCGCCGCCCTCGTCCTCCTGCTCGCCGAAGGTGGCCTCGGTGTCGATCCCCTCGCCGGCCTTCTGCTTCGCCTCGATGAGCGTGCGCAACTGCTCCTGGTAGTCGTCGGTGAACTCGCTGGCGTCGAAGTCCCCGGCCAGCGACTCGATCAATTGGCCCGCCATCGCCAGTTCCTTCTGCGTGACCTTGGCGGTGTTCTCGAGGACGGGGAAGTCGGCGGTGCGCACCTCGTCGTCCCACAGCAGCGTCTGCAGCACGAGCACGTCGTCGCGGACGCGCAGCGCGCCGAGCCGGGTGCGCTGACGCAACGCGAACGTGACGATCGCGGTCCGCTCGGTGTCCTCCAGCGCGCGCCGCAGCAGCGTGTAGGGCTTGAGCGCCTTCTCCTCGGGCTCGAGGAAGTAGGGCGAGCCGAGCCGCAGCACGTCGATCTGGTCGGCCGGTACGAACTCGACGACGTCGATCTCGTGACTGCGCTCGGCCGGCAGCGAGGCCAGGTCCTCGTCGGTCAGGACGATGGTCCTCTCGCCGTCGTCGTAGGCCTTGTCGATGTTCTTGTACGCGACGACCTCGTTGCACACCTCGCACCGTCGTTGGTACCGGATGCGACCGCCGTCCTCGTCGTGCACCTGGTGCAGGGACACGTCATGGCTCTCGGTGGCGGAGTAGACCTTCACCGGCACATGGACCAGTCCGAAACTGATCGCGCCCTTCCAGATGGCTCGCATCTGGCCAGTATCCGCCTTCAGCGTCGCCAGCGCGAGCGCTTCGGCGTCTCGTTCGTCGGCGGCTCGATCGGCACCAAGCCGGGTTCGTACGGTTCCAGATCGGGCAGACGCTCGCTGACCTGGGAGATCGCGGCGGGCAGGTCATCGAACGTCACGCCGGCCAGCTGATTCGGCGAGAAGCGCCACCACTGCAACTCCAGCAGCAGGTCGCGGGTGGCCGGATCGACCCGGTCCCGGATGGGACGGGCCGGGATTCCGCCCACGATCGAGTAGGGCGCGACGTCCTCGGTCACCACCGCACCTGCCGCCACGACGGCTCCGTCGCCGATCGTGACGCCGCGCAGGATCACGACCTTCGCGCCGATCCACACGTCGTGGCCGATGGTCGAGGGTTCGCCGCGGAACGAAGGGCGGCCGCCCGCCTCGGGGTCGATGACCTCGGACCGGTCCGCCGAGGGGTGCCATCCCCAGGTGGCCCGCTTGTACTGGAACGAGTTGACGCCCAGCCAGTCCAGCGGATGGCCGGTCGCCCCGATCAGCACGTCCGGCGCGAACTCGCAGTAGCGGCCGATCGTCGCGGACTGGGACTCGATGCCGTGCGCCAGACTCGTGAAGGCGCCCACCCGGGTCTCGCCTCCGCGGATCAGCAGATCGCCCAGCATCCGGATGGGCGGTTCGGCCAGCAACCGTGACGACCCGACCAGTCGCAGCCCCTCGATACCGCGCGCATGCTCTTCCACGGACGCCAGCCTAAGGGTGACGGCGAGGACACGCCGAGCCGCGCGGGCCAGGCGTAACACCTGCGCAACGAGAACGCGCAACAATGGGACTCATGGCGTTTCTGCTGCGCGTGGAACTCCCGGATGTCCCGGGCTCCCTCGGCGCACTCGCAACCGCACTCGGTGAAGCCGGTGCCGACATCGAGGCGATCGAGATCGTCGAGCACCGTCCCGATGGCGTCGCGGTCGATGACGTGCTGCTGGAACTGCCGCACACGGTCATGCCGGACGCGCTGGTCACGGCGTGCTTGTCCCTCGAGGGCGTCCGCGTCCACTGGATCAGCCGCTACACCGCCGGGGCCAACCTCAGCATGGACCTCGAGGCCGTCGAGGCCTTCACCGACGAACCCGACCTGGCGATCGAGCGGTTGATCGAGGTCATCCCGAACACGTTTCGCACCGACTGGGCCATGGCCGTCGGACCGGGCGACGACGGCGCCGCCACCTTCATGTTCGGCTCGGCCGCGGCCCCACGGGTCGTGCCCGCGTGCGACGAGTGGCTCAAGCTCGACGGCCCTCTCTCCCTGCCGGAGATCCCCGACTGGGACTCGACCGTGCTGGCCGGAACCCCCGGTCGCACCCGCGACGGCCTGGAGTTCATCGTGACCGTGGGGCGCCACGGCGGTCCGGAGTTCCTGCCGTCCGAGATCGCCCGACTGGGTCACATGGTCTCGCTGGCCGCCTCGGTGCAGACCGAGGGCGACTGACCGGCTCGCCGAGCGTGACTCAGTCGTGCTGCTTCGTGACCGGGGTGTGCGCGTGGTGGAACCGGCCGAGCGCCGCGACCTCCTTCTCGAGCGCGGGAACCGTCTTGCGCGTCAGCATCCGCACGTAGGGCCAGGTCGCCGGCGAGTTGACGAACGCCTTGGTCCAGTTCGCCAGCAGGACGGCCTTGGGGACGTAGACCCGGCTCTTGCGCTTGGCCAGGCCGACGAGGATCTGGTCGGCGCACGTGTCGACGTCGGTCGTCGTGTTGGCGGGGTAGGGCAGCTTCTTGCGGATCGCCTTGAATGTCGGCAGGTCGGCCTCGGCGTTGCGCACGATGTCGGTGTCGATCCAGGACGGGTGGCAGATGCCGACCTTGATGCCCAGATGGGCGACTTCCTGCTTGAGCGCGATCGACATGGACTCGACACCGGCCTTGCTGGCCGCATAGGAACTGAGTCCCGCGATGTTCGAGAACGCCGCCAGCGACGAGACGACCAGCAGGTAGCCCTTGGTCTTCTCCAGGTGCGGGATCGAGTACTTCGCCGTGCGGAAGGCGCCGTTGAGGTTCACGTCGATGACGCGCTCGAACGCCTCGTCCTCGATCTGACGGACCGTGCCGTAGGACGCGATGCCCGCGTTCGCGACGACGTGGTCGAGGCGCCCGAAGTGGGCCGCCGCCGCGTCGATCGCCGTCCTGACCGCTTCGCCGTCACGCACGTCCGCCTGCCACCAGGCGGCAGCGTCACCGAGTTCGTCGCTGAGTTCGGTGAGCAGTTCGGGCTCGAGACCGACCAGGGCCACCTTGCCGCCATGGGCGACGTAGGCCCGCGCGACGTGGGCGCCGATGCCGCGTGCCGCACCGGTGATGAGCGCGACCTTGCCGCGGAACTGCTGGGGCTTCAAAGAGGACATGCTCGCCAAGATACCGCGAGTATGTGGCATGTGTCACTGGCAATGTCACATTGATCGTGAAACGTCCTCCCTGGGACGCGTGTCATCTCACGTGAGGTAGGTCATGTCCTGGTCCCCGAACTCGTTGGCTATCCTCGGCGGGATGAGCACCCCTCAAACCGAGCTTGGTTCCATGCGAATCGGCGTGGTGAAGGAATCCGCCCCCGGCGAGACGCGCGTTGCAGCGACTCCGGCGACGGTCAAGCAGTTGATCGATCTGGGCTACGTCGTCACGATCGAACGCGGCGCCGGCGAGGCCTCGAGCTTCACCGATGCCGCGTACGAGGCGGCCGGCGCCACGATCAGTGACAAGCCCGAGGCCTGGTCCAGCGACGTGATCTTCAAGGTCAACGCGCCCTCCGAACTCGAAATCGCCCTGATGCTCGACGGAGCGACGCTGATCAGCATGATCAGTCCGGCGCTGAACCCCGAGCTCGTCGACCAGCTGGCCGCGCGTCCCATCACCGTCATGGCGATGGACGCCGTCCCGCGCATCTCGCGCGCCCAGTCGCTGGACGTGCTGTCCTCGATGGCGAACATCGCGGGCTACCGCGCGGTGGTCGAGTCGGCGCACGAGTTCG
>CAYYQO010000127.1:0-9659 GCA_964473845.1 uncultured Aeromicrobium sp. | reverse complement strand
GCCGAGTACGGCGACTACGTCTCGGGCCCGCGCATCATCGACGCCGGCGTGAAGCAGCGCATGGAGCAGGTCCTGGGTGACATCCAGTCCGGTGCCTTCGCCGAGCGCTTCATCGCCGACCAGGACAACGGGGCCAAGGAGTTCCTCGAGCTGCGTGAGAAGGAGGCCGGCCACCCGATCGAGGCGACCGGCAAGGCGCTGCGTTCGCACTTCTCGTGGAAGCAGGCCGACGACGACTACACCGAGGGCAGCGCCGCGCGCTGACCTCAGTCTCCGTCGGTCGAGTGCCGGCGAGTTAAGCGAGACGGTGTATCGAGACCTCGTGGTCTCGGTGCACCGTTTCGTTCGTATCGAGCTGGTGGGAGCTGTGGCGTGCCGGGGGCGGGGTCGGATCGGACCATGCCTGCCTGAACAGCCGGCTCCACGCCGCACCTGGCCCACCGGTGGGAACCCACACAGGTCCCCAGGAGACCAGCGTCAGGCGATCAGGTTGACCGCGTCGGGGTCACAGGTCCCCGCGGTCTGACCGTCCGCCACGCGTTTCCACGCCCGTGCCAGCCGGGACACCGCTTCCTGCAGCCGCTCGGGCGGCAGGGCGAACGGCAGTCGCAGGTGCCGCTCGCCCACGGCGGGCAGCGTGGGGAAGAATCGCGGTCCGGGCGTGAGCGTCAACCGTTCGTCCTCGGCGGCCACCGTCAGGGCCGAGCTCAGCGGTGCCGGCAGGGTCGCCCAGGCCGACAACCCGCCCTCGGGACGGGTGATCGTCCAGTCGGGCAGTTCGCGTCTCACCGCCGCCAACAGCGCATCACGCCGCTCCAGCAGATCGGAACGACGTCCGCTCAGGTCGATCTCGCCGCTCTCCAGTGCGGTCGCCATGATCAGCTGGTCCAGCGCCGCCGTGCCCAGGTCACGGATCATCCGGGCCTGGACCAGTGGCGACATGAGAGCGTGCGGTGCGCGGATCCAGCCGATGCGCAGGCCTCCCCACAGCGACTTCGCGGCCGATCCGACGACGATCGCGTCGGGGTCGTGCACGCCGTAGTGCTCGGGCAGGGGCGCGTCGGTGAGGCTGACGTCTCGCAAGGTCTCGTCGATGATCGTGGTCACGTTCGATGCCCTCAGGATCCTGGCGACGTCGCGACGCACGTCGGAGTCCATCAGGGCGCCCGTGGGGTTGTGGAAGTCGGCGACGAGCAGCGCCACCTGGCTGGCGGGTGCCACGCGGGCGACGTCGTCGACGGGCCAGGGGGTCGGGCCGACGGGCAGGGGCACCAGGCGGGCTCCGGCGCGGCCCAGCATGTCGAAGGCGTGGGGATAGCCGCAGCCCTCGATCATGACGCGATCGCCGGGGCGCACCAGTACCGAGATCAACAGTGACAGTGCGCTCTGGGCGCCGGTCGTGACGATGATCTGGCCGGGATCGGTGGGCAGACCGTGGCGCGAATAGCGCGCGGCCAGGCGTTCTCGCAGCATCGGTAGGCCGTCGGGCAGGTAGCCGTCGGTGGCGAGGACCGCGGGCAGGCTGGTCATGGCACTCTCGACCAGCGCGGCGAATCCGACGGGTGCTTCGGAGGCGGCCGAGGTCAACGTGATGCCGTCGGGGTGGGACGGCCGCGTGAGCAGGCTGGTCGACGCGGAGGCGCTGAGGGGCAGGTCCACGACGGTGCCCGAGCCCTGTCGGGTCCGCACGAGTCCTTCGTTGCGCAGTTCCTCGTAGGCGCGGGTGGTCGTCGTGCGGCTCAGCCCGGTGGCGTCGGCCAGGGTGCGCTCGCTGGGCATGCGGGTTCCCGACGTGATTCGGCCGTCCATGATCGCGGTGCGGATCTGCAACGCCAGGCGTTGGTAGGCCGGGCCTGAACCGGCATCCCACGAGCCCAGAACCGAGGCCAGTCGGCGGGCGGACAGGGCAGTGGAGGGAACCATGCTGCCACTTTCGCAGGATTGGCTATGGAATCCAAGTCCAATCGGCGAGATTCTTGACTCATGTTGCTGTGGAGCCTCCTTCTGGTGCTGTCGGTCTGGGCCGTCATCAGCACCGTGCGTACCGTGCGGGTCGATGGTCTGCGGCGCATCCGGACCGCCCCGATCGTGCGTCCGGCGGAGCCGAGGCGATGACCCGGCGGATGGTCCAGCTGCTCGTCGGACTGTGGCTGTACGGGGCGACGATGGCGATGCTGGTGCGCGCTGAACTCGGCCTCGATCCGTGGGACGTCTTCCATGAAGGGGTGGCGCACCACGTGCCCCTCACGTTCGGACAGGTGGTGATCCTGGTCGGCGCTCTGGTGCTGTTGGCGTGGATCCCACTGCGCCAGCGGCCCGGGATCGGCACGATCCTCAACGTCCTGGTGATCGGCATCGCGGCCGACGTCACCCTGGCGATCCTGCCGCCGGCCGACAACCTCGCGATCGCCGTCTTCCTGTTGGTCGGTGGCGTGGTCGGCAACGGCATCGCCGGGGCCATGTACGTCGGGGCCGGCCTCGGACCGGGGCCGCGTGATGGGCTCTGGACGGGCATCGTCAGGCGCACGGGCGCCAGTGTCCGCCGGGTCCGGACCGGACTCGAGGTCGGTGTCCTGCTCGTGGGCTTCGCGCTCGGGGGAACGGTCGGTCTCGGCACGGTGCTCTACGCCGTCGCGATCGGCCCGATCGTCCAGGCGTTCCTACCCTGGTTCGAGATCGGACCCGCCGGAGCAGCCGAGCCTGCCGTGGCGTGACCGGTCCGGCTCAGGGAGCCAGTTTGCGCAGGGACCAGCCGAGCAGGATCCACAACAGGCCCATGCCGGCGGCGAACAACGCGACGCCGTAGGCCACGACCGAGGTGAACAGCGATGCGCGCAGGAACGAAGCGTTCATGGCCGTCGCCCGCAGCGGGTCGTCCTGCTCCAGTTCGGCGTAGGTCTTGCCGCCGGTGGCCTTCAGGGCGTGCTTGTCGATCACCTGGGCCTGGGCGAAGGCGTCCAGGGGCCCGTTCACAGTCTTGCCGCCGAACATCGAGGCGTCCTCGGACACCGTGATGTTCTGCGCCTTCAGCTGATCGGTGATGACGAACCACGTGGCAGCACCGGCGACGACCAGGACGATACCGGCGATGATCGAGAGCAGGCCGACGGTGCGGACCGCCTGCAGGTTGCGTGGAGCAGATGAGACTTCGGACATGGGCTGTTCCTTCCTCCGAGGGCACGGTGTGCCCGCTGTGCCCGAGACTCCTGGGTCTGAGGCTAAGGGAGGAGAAGGGTCACGTGCGGCGGAGTCAGCGGCGCGTGGCGATGATGAGGCTGGCGTCGGGGTCGATCAACATCTCGACGGCGGCGAAGCGTTCATCGGTCAGCCATTGCTCGCGAATCGAATCGACCTGGCCGTCGACGATCGGCGGCCAGAACTGCGACGGGCTGAAATCGTCGAGTACTGCGATGCCGCCGGGCTCGAGCAGGTCGGCCAGGACATCGATGCTGGCCATGACCTCGCGCACGTCGATGAACAGCAGCGAGAACGGGGCGTACTGCTCCAGGACGGTCCAGTCGCCGTGCGTCACCTCGACGTTGTCGGCATCGTGGAAGATCGACTGGACGTCCTTGACCAGGCCCGGATCGAGTTCGGCCGTGACGATGTGGGCACCCTTCGGCGCGCCGCTGGAGAGCCACGCCGAACCGACGCCGCACCCGGTGCCGAGTTCGGCCAGCGTGCCGGGACGTGAGGCGGCCAGCGCGGCGAGCAGTCGGCCGGTCTCGCTGCGGGTCGACGTGATGAACCCGCGGCGCCGGGACAGGTCCAGCGCGCGGGCCACGAGATCGGGAACCTCTGCCGGTGCGCTCATTTCCCCAGTGTTTCACGCCTGCGCAGCAGGATCGCCCCGGCTCACGAGCTGAGACCCGGCGAATCGCCCGGCGTGATCCGCGCGATGGTGTATGCTCACCGGCATGCGGAAGCAGTTGTTCGTACTCATCGCTTGCCGCGGCAGGACCTCTTAGGGCCACACCTGCCGCGGAGTTTCGACGTTGGCTCGACGACTCTGCCGCAGATGTTCTGGACCAGGACCTGGTTCTCCTCCTCTGAAACGCTGATCGACGTCACCCGTCGCAGCATGTGGCCCCGCAGTGTCGCCGGACCCGTCGGATCCCGTTTGACACCACCACCCCGCCACATTTCACAGGAGAACCCATGTTTGACCCGACCATCACCATCGAATGGGGACCGGCGCATCTGCGCGATGACAGCGATGATCTCGATCTGATTCCCGAGGACAATTGATGACCAGATTCCGAGACCCGAGTTTCACCATCTGAGACCGCCGGTTCTAGGATGATCACATGACCAGCACCTACTCGCTCGCGGTCGTTGCCGGTGACGGCATCGGACCCGAGGTCACCGACCAGGCCCTCCGTGTTCTCGACGTCGTCGCCGCCGATTCCGGCCTGACCTTCGACCGGACGGCCTACGACCTGGGGGCCCGACGGTGGCACGCCACGGGCGAGACGCTGCCGGACTCGGTCCTCGAGGAGATTCGCGGCCACGACGCGATCCTGCTCGGCGCGGTCGGTGACCCGTCCGTGCCCTCGGGCGTGCTCGAGCGTGGACTGCTGCTGCGGTTGCGGTTCGAACTCGATCACTACGTGAACCTGCGACCGTCGAAGCTGTTCCCCGGCGTCCCGACCCCGTTGGCCGACCCGGGCGAGATCGACTTCGTCGTCGTGCGTGAGGGCACCGAGGGTCCGTACGTCGGCAACGGCGGCGCGATTCGCGTCGGCACGCCGCACGAGGTCGCGACCGAGGTCAGTCTCAACACCGCGTTCGGTGTCGAGCGCGTCGTGCGGGATGCGTTCGCGCGGGCCCAGGCCCGGCCGCGTCGCAAGCTCACGCTCGTGCACAAGAACAACGTGCTGGTGCACGCCGGACACCTGTGGAGCCGCACGGTCGATGCCGTCGGTGCCGAGTTCCCCGAGGTCACCGTCGACTACCTGCACGTCGACGCCGCGACCATCTTCCTGGCCACGGATCCGGCCCGATTCGACGTCATCGTCACCGACAACCTGTTCGGCGACATCCTGACCGACCTCGCCGCTGCCGTCACCGGCGGTATCGGCCTGGCTGCCAGCGGCAACGTCAACCCCGATCGCACGGCCCCCAGCATGTTCGAGCCCGTCCACGGCTCGGCCCCCGACATCGCGGGCCAGTCCAAGGCCGACCCGACCGCGGCGATCCTGTCGGCCGGGCTGCTGCTCGAGCACCTCGGCCACGCGGCCGAGGCCGCCCGGATCACCGAGGCCGTCGAGGCCGACATCGCTGCCCGTTCGGGCCAGCCGCGTTCCACGCAGGAGGTGGGGGAGGCCATCGCCACGCGCGTGGCCGGGGCGGTATCGGTCAGCTGACCACCTGCCCCACACTCCTCGAAAGGACTAAAGTGTCCGCCATGACCACCCCCGCGTTCAGTCCCAGCATCACCGCCAGCTCGAACGCGCGCAGCACCGCCGAGCGCAACGGGATCCTCGCCGATCCCGGCTTCGGCAACCACTTCACCGACCACATGTTCCTGGCCGAGTGGACTCCTGAGAAGGACTGGCACGACGCCCGGGTCGTGCCGTACGGGCCACTGTCGCTGGACCCCGCCACGGCGGTCCTGCACTACGCCCAGGAGATCTTCGAAGGGCTCAAGGCCTACGCGCACGCCGATGGATCGGTGTGGTTGTTCCGGCCCGAGGCCAACGCGGCCCGGATGCAGCGATCGGCCCATCGGCTGGCGCTGCCGGAACTGCCGACCGAGTGGTTCACCGGCTCCGTGCGTGCGCTCATCGAGGCCGATCGTGCGTGGGTTCCCACGGGCGAGGAGCGCAGTCTGTACCTGCGGCCCTTCATGTTCGCCTCCGAGGTCTTCCTCGGCGTCCGGCCCAGCCACCACGTCACCTACTCGGTGATCGCGTCGCCGGCCGGGGCGTACTTCGCCGAAGGTGTCAAGCCCGTCGACATCTGGCTCAGTTCTGAGTTCAGTCGCGCCGGTACCGGTGGCACGGGCGCGGCCAAGTGCGGTGGCAACTATGCGGCCAGCCTGCTGCCCCAGCAGGAGGCGTACGCGAACGGCTGCGCCCAGGTGGCGTTCCTCGACTCGGTCGAGCACAGGTGGGTCGAAGAGCTCGGCGGCATGAACCTGTACTTCGTCCAGTCCGACGGATCGATCGTCACCCCGGAACTCACCGGTTCGATCCTCGAGGGCATCACGCGTGACTCGATCCTTGCGCTGGCGCAGGACCTGGGTCACGACGTCATCGAGCGCAGGGTCTCGATCGACGAGTGGCGAGACGGCGTCGCGAACGGCACGATCACCGAGGTCTTCGCGTGCGGTACGGCTGCCGTCGTCACCCCGGTCGGCCGACTGAAGTGGGACGGCGGCGAGGCCGTCAGCAGCGACGGCGAGTCGGGCAAGGTCACCGCCGACATCCGCGCGGCTCTGGTCGACATCCAGTACGGCCGCGCGCAGGACCGCCACGGCTGGATGACCCGGGTCGTCTGAGTCCGGCCGGGATCTCGATACGCCTGCTCGTTCCTCGCGACCCGCCGATCGAGTACCGGCGAGCGCAGCGAGACGGTGTATCGAGCTGATAGGAACTCGCTTCGCTGCGTCCGCTGTGGTGGGCGAATCCCGGAGAGATTCCTAGGAGATCCCGTGAGCTCAGAATTCCACGTTGGGCGCGGTCTCCTGGCCGGTCGGCGCGTCGTAGAAGGCGCGCTCCTTGACGCCGGCGACGCCGGTGAAGAACAGCCAGGGGATCGTGCGGACCAGTTCGTTGAGCGCCCGCACCGCGTCGTTGTAGTACTGGCGCGCGAACGACAGCTTGTTCTCGGTGTCGCTCAGTTCGCCCTGCAGGTGCTGGAAGTTCGCCGACGCCTTGAGGTCGGGGTAGGCCTCGGCGACGGCCATGACGTCGACCAGGGCCTTGTCCATCCGGGCCTCGGCGACGGCCTTCTGTTCGACCGATCCGGACTTGGCGGCCTCGGTGACGCCGGCGCGCGCCGCGGTGACCTCGTCGAAGACGGCCCGTTCGTGCTGGGCGTAGCCCTTTACGGTGTTGACTAGGTTCGGGATCAGGTCGGCGCGGCGAGTCAGCTGGACGTCGATCCCACCCAGGGCCTCCTGGGCGCCGATATCGGCGGTGCGCAGCTTGTTGAACGCCACGACCCCGAAGAGGACGAGGGCGACGACGATCGCAAGGATGATCCAAATCAACACGGGTACCTCCGGGGTAGTGGACTGGTCGAGACTCTACTGAAGTTCGGCGATATCGGGTGGTTCACCACGAACCGCCGCCTCCGCCACCGCCTCCACCGCCGCTGAAGCCGCCACCACCGCCTCCGCCCGAGGAGGACGAGGACGACTGGGTGGCTGCATAGGCGCTGATGGAACTCGAGATGGCGTTCTCGAAGCTGCTGAAGGCGTCCCCACCGCCGAAATAGCCCGTACTGGCGGTGTGGGTGCCGCTGCCGTACCAGAGCGGCATGGGAGCGGACTGGCCCGTGGAGGTCTCGTACTTGCGGGCCCACCGGTCGGCGACGTCGAAGGCGACGGCGTAGGGGATGTACGCGGTGTAGATCTCCTGGCGGCCGCTGAAGTCGAAACGGTCCTTCGAAGCGTCCGTGCTCAGGAAACGCTCGAAGCCGCCGGCCCGCGACCACAATTCACGGCCCTGCGCCGTGCGGCGTGAGCCGACGCCGGGCAACAGGACGCCGACCGAACCGACCGCGAACGCCGCGAACGGCAGCAGGAACACGCCGGTGATGCCGATGAACGTGCCCACGACGGCCGCGATCAGTGCCACGATGAACATCAGCCGCCACAACCATTCGCGATGGGCCACGACGGTGGCCCCGCTGGTCCTGCCCCACGCACGGACAACGCCGGGCAGGCCGGTCTGGACGGCGTTCAGCTTCTTGCCCGACGAGACCGAACCGTCGGCCGAGAACGTCGAGCCGGCGCTCCGCAGTCCCAGGCCCGCGACCACGTGGCGGGCCACTGGATCGAGCCTTTCCCACGCGGCTTCGTCGACCTGACTGGTCACGGTCCAGTCGCCCTGCTCCTCGTGCAGCACGATGTGCTGCTGTTCGGCCAGGTGCATGAGGGTCGCGGTGAGGGCCCGTCGGGGGACCTTCTCGGTCACGATGTACGCGGTCTGCACCGGTCCCAGATCCGCCGGCGGTTCGTAGAGCACGGGCAGGCCCGGGGTGCGTTCGCGAGAGAGACGGTCGAACGCGTAGCCGGCCACGAGCGCGAGTACCGCGATCGCCAGCCAGATGATCGCGGTCGGCAGCGACGATCCCAGGAGCCGGTCCCAGCCGATGGACCACGGGACGGTGGGGCGGTCGGGTGCGGGGGAGTCCATGGCGGCGCGCAGCAGTACCGGAGTGTTGGGGGCCAGGTTGTTCGCCGAGACACGCAGTGAGGTGGTGCCCTCGCCCCGCACCGTGCACGGACGTCCGTCGCCGATCGAGCACTCCAGTCGGTCGGCCACCTGTGGCAGGGTGATCGAGATGTCGCTCTGCTGGATCGGCATGCTCCACCCGGCTGCCAACACCTGCCACACGAACTCGGAACGGTTCGCGTCGCCGCCGGTCCAGCTGGCGTTCTCGTCCGCGACGCGACCGGGGTTCGAGGCCAGGACGCCGTCGATGCGGTAGCTGATCGTGTAGGTGTGCGATCCGGCCGAGAGGTAACGGTCGGGGTCGCCGATCTTGGCGACCCGGAAGCGCCGCCCCTGCTCCCAGTACCGGCTCACCGGAACCGTGTCGCCGTCGAGCCGGATGCTGACGTCCTTGGGGCGGTACCGGACACCGTTGTCGCCCACGTCGGACAGGTCCCAGTAGCGGAAGATGCCGTGGCGTCCCCACGGGAAGTCGGCCGTGATCGTCTCCGTGGCCTTCAGGGTTCCGTCTTCGGCCACGTCGTAGTCCGCGCGGTACGACGTGATGGTCACGGGGTCCGACACGCTCGACGACGACGTGTCGACCATGGAGGCGAGAGCCGGGATCAGCAGCAGTCCGGCCAGCACGACGGCAGTCAGCAGGCGGAGGATGTGGCGAGCCATGGGAGCGAGCCTAGGCCCACCGCGCCCTCGCCCCCCACTTTTGGTACGGGATCCACGTCTCACGCGCTTCAGAGCGTGGATTCCGTACCAAAAGTGGAGGCGGGGCGGGGGCGGCGATGGGACCAGAGTGCAAAGTCTTGCAGACTTGTGCAATAATCTTCGTCATGTCCAAGGTCCTCACCAGTCTGCCGGTCGGAGAGCGCGTCGGTATCGCGTTCTCCGGCGGCCTCGATACGTCCGTCGCCGTCGCCTGGATGCGCGACAAGGGCGCCGTCCCCTGCACCTACACCGCCGATCTCGGCCAGTACGACGAACCGGACGTCTCCGGCGTCCCCGGCCGGGCCATGGAGTACGGCGCCGAGTTGGCTCGCGCGATCGACTGCAAACGGCCGCTCGTGGACGAAGGTCTGGCCGCGCTGGCGTGCGGCGCCTTCCACATCCGCTCGGGAAGCCGGACGTACTTCAACACCACGCCGCTGGGGCGGGCCGTCACCGGCACCCTGCTCGTGCGGGCGATGCACGAGGACGACGTCAACATCTGGGGCGACGGCTCGACCTTCAAGGGCAACGACATCGAGCGGTTCTACCGCT